>CAKRQP010000262.1:0-1514 GCA_934393555.1 uncultured Lachnospiraceae bacterium | reverse complement strand
GTTAAGAACAGGAGGATGATTTTATGAGACAGATCACACTTGGAAGTACAGGGATCACAGTGCCGCAGAATGCGTTCGGTGCACTGCCGATCCAGCGCGTGAGTACAGAAATGGCAGTGAAACTGCTCCGCCGGGCTTATGAGGGCGGCATGCGGTTTTTTGATACGGCGAGAGCCTACAGCGACAGTGAGGTAAAAGTGGGAGAGGCTTTTGACGGCATGCGGGAAAAGGTGTTCATCGCCACAAAGACCGGTGCAAAGACACCGGAAGAAGTGCGGTCACAGCTGGAGACCTCTTTAAAAAATCTCAGGACGGATTACATTGATATTTATCAGTTCCATTGTGCCGATCAGTGTTACCGGCCGGGAGACGGTACCGGAATGTATGAGTGCATGGAAGAACTGAAAAAAGAAGGAAAGATCCGTCATATCGGCATCACAGCCCACAAGCTTTACATTGCGGAGGAGGCCATAGAATCCGGCCTTTATGAGACATTACAGTATCCTTTCAGTTATCTTTCTTCCGAAAAAGAGCTTGCTCTGGTGAAAAAATGCAAAGAGGCAAATATGGGCTTTATCGCCATGAAAGGTCTGGCAGGCGGTCTGATCAACCGTTCCGAAGCAGCGATGGCTTTCATGACGCAGTTTGACAATGTTCTTCCGATCTGGGGAATCCAGAAAGAAAAGGAACTGGAGGAGTGGCTTGCATTCATGGAAGAGACGCCTGCTATGACGGAAGAACTGCGTACCTACATTGAGAAAGAACAGAAAGAACTGACCGGTGAATTCTGCAGAGGCTGTGGTTATTGCATGCCATGTCCGGCGGGTATCATGATCAACCAGTGTGCCCGAATGTCTCTGATGCTGAGAAGAGCACCTTCCAAGGCCTGGCTGACACCCCAGATGCAGGCAGAGATGAAGAAGATCGAAGGCTGTCTCCACTGCAACCAGTGTATGAGCAAATGTCCTTATGAACTCAATACACCGGAGCTGCTGCAGAAAAACTATGAGGATTATAAAAAAGTACTGGCCGGAGAAGTGAAGGTCCAGTAAAGATACGGAGGAGAATATGAGTCTGGCAGTTGTAACGTTAAAAAAAGGCGAAGGCCGTACCCTGAAAGCAGGCGGAGCCTGGGTCTTTGACAATGAAATCGCGAATATTTCAGGAACCTACGAAAACGGTGATATCGTTCTGGTGCATGATTTTGACGGTTATCCCATGGGACGCGGCTTTATCAATGAACATTCCAAGATCCGGATCCGTATGATGACCCGTCATCAGGACCAGGAGATCGACGAGGCTTTTCTTCGCATGAGAGTCAAAGATGCCTGGGAATACCGGAAAAAGACGGTGGATACATCAAGCTGCCGTCTGATCTTTGGTGAGGCAGATTTCCTGCCGGGGTTTGTGGCAGATAAGTTTTCTGATGTGATCGTGGTGCAGTCTCTGGCTCTTGGCATTGACCGGATGAAAGAAACACTGGTGCGTCTGCTCAAAGAAGTGCTGGCGGAGGA
>CAKRQP010000261.1:0-1538 GCA_934393555.1 uncultured Lachnospiraceae bacterium | reverse complement strand
CAGAAAAATGTGATAAGATAAAAAATGTTGCCGTGGTCAAAATACCGGCGGCACAAATAAAGCAAGAAAGAAGTGAATCCCATGATACTGGCATGTCAGAATATTCAAAAAGCTTTCGGAACCGATGTCATCCTGAAAAACGCTTCTTTTCATATCGAAGACCGTGAAAAGGCGGCCATTGTAGGCATCAACGGGGCTGGAAAATCCACCCTTCTGAAAATCATCATGCATCAGCTGGATCCGGACAGCGGAGATGTGATCCTTGCAAAAGGAAAAACCATCGGCTATCTGGCCCAGCATGATGCTGTTTCTTCTGAAAACACCATCCATGACGAGCTCCTTTCCGTAAAGGCAGAGCTTCTTGCCATGGAAAAAAGGATCCGGGAGCTGGAACTGGAAATGAAATCCCTTTCCGGCGAAGCCCTGGAAAGCGTACTGGAAACCTATAACCGGCTCAATTCTCAGTTTGAGCGTGAAAACGGTTATGCCATCCAGAGTGAACTCACCGGCGTTTTAAAAGGTCTTGGCTTTACCGAGGAGGATTTCACCAAAAAAGTATCCACGCTTTCCGGTGGTCAGAAGAAGCGTGTGGCTCTGGGTAAGCTCCTGCTTTCTCATCCGGACCTGATTCTTCTGGACGAGCCGACCAACCATCTGGATATGAATTCCATTGCCTGGCTGGAAACTTATCTGCTCAATTATTCCGGTGCTGTCCTCATCGTAGCCCATGACCGTTATTTTCTGAACCGGGTAGTCACCAAGGTCATAGAGATCGATCAGGGAAATGTGACCACCTTTCTTGGAAACTATTCGGATTATTCCATGAAAAAAGCCCAGGTCCGTCAGGCACAGATCAATGCATATTTAAACCAGCAGCGCGAGATCAAACATCAGCAGGAAGTGATCGCCAAGCTGAAATCCTTCAACCGTGAAAAATCCATCCGCCGTGCGGAAAGCCGTGAGAAAATGCTGGATAAGATCGAGGTCCTGGAAAAGCCGACAGAAGTCAATACGGAGATCCATATCCATCTGACTCCCCGGGTCATCAGCGGAAATGACGTACTGAAAGTGGAAGGTCTGGAAAAAGGCTTTGACAACCATACGCTGTTTTCTGATCTGAATTTTGAGATCAAACGTGGCGAACGTGTCGCCATCATCGGAAACAATGGTACCGGAAAAACCACGATCTTAAAGATCCTCAACGGTCTTCTGGCTCCGGATGCCGGAAGTTTCACCCTGGGAAGTAAGGTCCATATCGGATATTATGATCAGGAACATCATGTCCTTCATATGGAGAAGACTCTTTTTGAAGAGATTTCCGATACTTATCCAAACATGAACAATACAGAGATCCGCAACGTTCTGGCTGCCTTTCTTTTTACCGGTGACGATGTTTACAAACGGATTCAGGATTTAAGTGGTGGAGAACGTGGACGTGTTTCCCTTGCCAAACTCATGCTTTCAGAAGCCAATTTCATCATTCTCGATGAGCCGACCAACCATCTGGATATCACTTCCAAAGAGATTCTGGAAAATGC
>CAKRQP010000260.1:0-1630 GCA_934393555.1 uncultured Lachnospiraceae bacterium | reverse complement strand
CCTTCCAGTATGATCACCATTCCGCAGAGTGCATTTGAAGAATGTTACTATCTGGAGACAATTACCCTCCCAAATACCATAAGAGGAATTGATACCTGTGCATTTCAGAATTGTTCCGGATTGAGATCTGTCATTTACAAGGGAACAAAGACAGAATGGGAAAGAATCAACATCGCTTCCTATGGAAATGATGCCTTAACATCTGCTGCTATTAAAACAGCTTCCTCCCCAGTGTCTCCGGCGACCCCGAACAAGGTCACCCTTGCCAAAACCAAACTGAAAAGTGTATCCAACACCGCCGGTGGAATCAAAGTCACCTGGAGCAAGGTAAACCAGGCAGGCGGTTACTACATCTACCGCAAGACCGGCACCAGCAAGACCTGGCAGAAGATCGCTACGATCAAAAAAGGCAGCACCGTTTCCTATGTGGATAAGAAGAGCCTCGTCAACGGAACCCAGTACACCTACATGGTGAAAGCCTATAAAGGAAGCAGCGTAGGAACCGGAACGACTCTTAAGACCGTCCGTCTTGCCACTCCTGTCATCACCAGCTGTACCAGCCGTTCCAGAGCCATCACCCTGAAATGGAAAAAGTCTTCCAATGTAACCGGCTATGAGATCAGATATACCATCGGCAGTTCTTCCAAAACCATCCGGGTAAAAAACAAAGCTGCTGTCAAATCTGTGATCAAGAACCTGAAAAAAGGAAAGACCTATACCGTTCGTATGCGTACCTATAAGACGGTAAGCAAAAAAACTTACTACTCCACATGGAGCGCAGCGAAGAAAACGGTTATCCGCTGATGCAACGACACCCCGCAGAATTTTGCGGGGTGTTTTTTGCTTATTTGTATTCTTTCATATAATCACCATGGGCTTCGATGAGTTCATCACACATGCTGATGATATCGTGAATGTTAAGCTCTGCGGCAGTGTGGGGATCCAGCATGGCTGCCTGATAGATCTTTTTGCGGTCTTTTGTGACTGCGGCTTCGATGGTCATAAGCTGAACGCCGACGTTTGAAGCATTCATGGCTGCCAGATGAGCCGGGAGTTTGCCTACCTTTGTGGGATGAACACCGGTTCCATCAATATAGCAGGGAACCTCTACACAGGCATCAGAAGGCAGATTCTCGATATAACCGTCGTTCCGGACATTTCCGCCGATCTTGTATGGCTGATTGGTCACAACAGCTTCCATAATATAAGAAGCGTATTCTTTGCTGCGCTCATGTGTGATCTTGCCGTCTTTGAGAATATCCTCTCTCTCTTTTTCCCAGCCTTCGATCTGTTTGATGCAGCGTCTCGGATATTCATCCAGCGGAATATTGAATTCCTCGATCATCTCCGGATAACGGGACTTGATGAACCAGGGATTGTACTCTGCATTGTGCTCACTGGACTCCGTGCAGTAATACCCCAGATGACGGATATACTCCAGACGAACCATATCATTGTGTTTTTCTCCGGAAGTATTCTTCGCTTCTGCACGCTTACGGATCTCCGGATAAAGGTCTGCACCGTTTCTGTCGTGAATATCCAGAAGCCAGGCCATATGATTGATACCGGCAATGAGTTCCGTTCTTCCTTCCAGTTTATCTTCCATATCCAGTTCCTTCAGAAGCGTTTC
>CAKRQP010000259.1:0-1645 GCA_934393555.1 uncultured Lachnospiraceae bacterium | reverse complement strand
AGATATCCGCCGCCCCAGTCACGGTCATCCAGGGCCGGAATGTTGTAAGGTCCTCTGTCGCCATGCATACGGAGAACTGCGGAATAAACCGCAAACTCATACCAGCGGATCAGAAGCTGCTGGAAATCCGGATCATTTACATCATCCGTCATGAAACCGCCGATATCGGTCGTCCACCAGGGAATTCCTGCAAGTCCCATATTCAGTCCTGCCTGCAGCTGGTCATAAAATGCCTCAAAGGTACTGGGAACATCACCGGACCATACCACGTTGCCGTATTTCTGGCTTCCTGCCCAGGCACAGCGGAGCAGGTTCACCACGGTTCCATCTCCTAAATTCTTCATTTCATCATAGAAAACACGGCTGTAAAGCTGCGGATAGATATTGCTGCAGGAAAGAGCCGGTCCTTCTGCATAGCGGTAGTTGTCAAAATCATAAACACCGTAATCCGGTTCGGAATTATCCAGCCAGAACGCATCGATACCGAGATCGTAATAGTTCTTCTTGCAGACCTCCCAGACATATTTTCTTGTTTCCGGGTTGAAGACATCGATTTCCACGCAGTCTCCCTGATAATCATACGTCTGGTCAGCGCCGCGCTCCGTGCGGATCAGAAGTCCTCTGTCCATCATGGGCTGGAAGTTTTCACTTCTGCGGTCTACAGAAGGCCATACGGAAACGATCACTTTGATCCCCATGGAATGCAGCTCGTCTACCATGGCTTTCGGATCCGGCCAGTAGGTTTTGTCAAATTTCCAGTCTCCCTGCACGGTCCAGTGGAAGAAATCGATAACGATCTGATCGATCTTGATGCCTTCCTTCTGATACTGTCTTGCCACGGAGAGCACTTCCTCCTGGGTGCGGTAACGGAGTTTGCACTGCCACAGGCCCATCCGATCCTCCGGGAACATCGGTGCGCGTCCGGTAACGGCCGTATAATTTTCCACGATCTGCTTCGGTCCGTCCGCAACGGTCAGCCAGTAGTCCATCTGTTTCGTGGAACGGGCGGTCCACTCGGTATAGTTCTTTCCAAAGGTAGCCTCGCCGATGGCCGGGTTGTTCCAGAGCATACCATAGCCAAGGCTGGATACGGCAAAGGGAACGGAGATTTGAGAGTTTCTCTGTGCCAGCTCCAGCACACAGCCCTTGAGATCCATATACGGCTGCTGGTACTGGCCCATTCCGAAGATTTTCTCTCCGTCATTGCTTTCAAATTTCACATTCAGCTGATACTCACTGCCGCCGATCACGCCCTTCCACTCACGGTTTACAACCTTCAGGCAGCGGCTCTCTTTACAGAGGGTTCCATCGTAAAAACGGAAATACTCGCGAAGGAACTGCTTGCCGTCACGATAATAGGTGATGATTCCGCGGAAGTTTACCACTGCCTTGATGCGGCCATTAGTGATGGACGCGATCTCTTTTTTATCGATGGTGCCATCGCCAACCCAGTGGTCCTCCTCGCCGATCTCAACGACTGCCTGACATTTTTCCGGTGTCTCTGTCAGCGCCCAGTCCTGATCGGTAAATTTTGAAAATCTCGTTGCCCGCACACGGAGGGAATCTTTTCCCCAGGGCTCAATACGCAGTGTCTCACCGCCCAGACGGGCAGTCAGAATGCCATTTTCTCCACAAAACTGCATAG
>CAKRQP010000258.1:0-1671 GCA_934393555.1 uncultured Lachnospiraceae bacterium | reverse complement strand
AGGAGGATCGTTCATGAAAGAGAACATTCCGGAGGAAGGACTTGAGCATTTTGACGAGTACCTTCAGAATTATTCCAGAAACGAGAATCATCCGCTGAAGATTCTCATGGGTTTTTACAAGGGGAAAAAGCTCCAGTGTCTGAAAGGCTTTTTCTGGCTGCTCTGTCAGCGTTCCCCTGTCTGGGTCACACCGATCGTGACTGCAAACATCATCGATACTGCCACCAATCCGGACAAGAACAGTATTCAGCGGATCCTGTTTAACCTGGTTATCGCGCTTCTTTTCATCAGCCAGAATACGTTCAGCAACTACATGGCTACCAAGAACTTTTCCGGGGCAAACCGGGAGATCGAAGGCTCTCTCAGAAACGCTCTGGTTCGAAAGCTCCAGCAGCTTTCCATCATGTTTTATAAGGAGATCCAGTCCGGACGCCTGCAGTCCAAGGTCATGCGTGATGTGGAAAACGTCCAGATGCTTTTAAATCAGATCGTCCGGACACTGTTCTTCTTCCTTCTGGATGTCATCGTCGCTTCCGCTGTCACGCTCTATCACAGCCCGCTGGTCTTTGTTGTCTTTCTGGCAATGATTCCCGTGGCAGTTGCTGGGATCTACTATTTCAAGAAGCCCATCTCTGAACGCAACCGGGCATTCCGCACAGAAATGGAAAGCACACAGGGAGCCGTGGCCGAAATGCTGGAAATGATCCCCGTCACAAGAGCCCACGGTCTGCAGGAGGTGGAGATCCGCAAGATGCAGCGGTATCTGAAAGGCATCATGCAACAGGGCTTTCAGCTGGATCTGATGAACAATCTTTTCGGTGCTGCCAGCTGGGTGGTTTTCCAGTGTTTCCAGGTCCTCTGTCTGGCTTTCACAGGCTGTCTGGCTGTAAAGGGAAAAATCGGCGTTGGTGAGGTCGTTCTCTTCCAGACGTATTTCACACAGATCGTCGGACAGATCTCCACTCTGATCAATATTTACCCGGATCTTTGCAAGGGCATGGAATCCGTCCGTTCCATCGGAGATATTCTGGAGGAAAAACAGGTAGAACCCAACCATTCCATTGTTCCTCTCGGTGATCTGAAGGGAAATGTCAATTTCTGCAACGTGGATTTCAAATATCCGGACAGTGAGCGGTATATCCTGAAGGATTTCAGCCTGGAGGTCAGACCCGGTGAGAGTATCGCTTTTGCCGGAGAATCCGGAACCGGAAAGTCCACGATCCTGAATCTTCTCATCGGCTTTATTCCTCCTACGGACGGAAAAATCCTCATTGACCGCATCAATCTGGTGAATCTCGATATGACGGAATACCGCAAGCAGATTGCCGTAGTCCCGCAGAATACCCTTCTCTTCTCCGGAACCATCCGTGAAAACATTACTTACGGACTGGAGCAGATCTCGGATGAGGAGATCTGGGATGTGATCCATGAAGTTGGGCTGGAGGATCTGCTGGATAAGATGCCAGATGGTCTCGATACACCTCTCGGAGAACACGGTGACCGGCTCTCCGGCGGTCAGAAGCAGCGGATTTCCATTGCCCGCGCCCTGATCCGTAAGCCGAAGATCATCATTTTCGACGAAGCCACCTCGGCACTGGATTCTGTTTCTGAGAAAAAAGTCCAGGAAGCCACCGACCACATGATGGGAAAATGCACCACCTTCATCGTAGC
>CAKRQP010000257.1:0-1672 GCA_934393555.1 uncultured Lachnospiraceae bacterium | reverse complement strand
ACAGACTCTTCATATCGTAACAGCCCTTCTTCTGACCAGGCAAAGAAATACTTCTCCATGATCTTCATGATGTTCGCGCAGGTCCTGTAATTGTTTCTCAGACTGTAATAACGAAGCTTTCCTCTCATCTCTGACTCAAGGACATCAAAAGCCTCATCGGTAGCCCCTTTAAAAGCATAAATACTCTGTTTGACATCACCTACAACAAACAGCCTTGCCCCTATCGTCTGTGCAAGACTTACAAAAGTCCGGATCTGCGTTGCGTCTGTATCCTGAAATTCATCCACAAAGAGATAGCGCATGTCCAGTCCGTTACAATCCAGCCGCTTATCTAACAGATAATGCCCGAAGTCAAAAAACAGGTCATTGATGGAAATCGCATTCGAGTCCAGTTTTAACTGGCCGTATCTTCCTTCAAACCGCTTTAACACCGTACATAAAATCCTCTGGAAATTTGCAGCTGCCGCTTCCTGCTCCATACTTCCCCAGTCTTTTTCAAGGATTTCGTCAATCGTATATCCTTTTCTGGTCAATTCCCGCCAATAGCTGTCGATCAGCCTGCCCGCCTCCGGATAGGTCATACCGATCTGCTCCACGATTGCTTTTCGTTCATTGAGACAATCCGAAAGAATATCCTTGATCAGGTCTTTTCGTTCTTTTTCCATGGGCCGGATCTCCAGATCACGGCCGAAACCCACACCGGTCCCAAACCGTCTGAACAGATCATAGGCAAGACTGTCGATCGTACTGATATGCATCTGTGACTGCTGCTCCAGCCATGACAAATACCTTTTCTTTTTTGTCAGAGAATATTTACTCAACAGTTTTTCCTGAAGCCTGGCATTCATCTGACTGGTTGCCTCATTTGTAAAGGTGATCATATAGATTTCAGACATCTTTAAATCAGGAACCATATGCATCAAATATAAGATCCGGTCGATCATGACCGTGGTTTTACCGGTTCCCGCAGAAGCCTTTACAACAATATTGGCCATTTCCTCACTATGCTCGACCCGGTACTGTGCGGTATTAAATGATGCCACCTTTCTCTCAAACCAGTCAAATAACGAAGCATAGGTATCGTCTGCTCCCATACCATCGATCACTTCTGCCGGCAGCAGGGCGTCTGCTCCTTCCACATTGCTGACATCGTATGTTTGCAGGAAAAATTCTTTTGCAAATCCCGGAAATTCTTTCCGCAGCATTTCGCACTCATGAGCTTTACCAAACCAGAACACCTTTTTTCCATCCATTAACCAGGTACGGATCTTATCGTGGTTCTGGGAAAGCTCCTCTTTGAAATATAAAACTGAATATTTTGGTTCCATATGGGCTCCTTTATTCCAAGGATTTTTCACCTGTTATTGATATCACATGTACTCCGGCCATGGACTAAGCAGCTATTCCTTCATGCTCAACATTCCACGGCTACTTTGATCACACCGTCTCTCTTATTCTCAAAAAGTTCATACGCTTCTTCGATTCTGTCCAGTGGATATGTATGGGTGATAAGCGGCTCTGTATTGATCTTGCCTTCTGCGATCAGCTTTAAGGTTTCCTCGCAGTCGCAGCCATCTACGCCACCGGTTTTGAATGTAAGATTCTTGCCGTACATATCCGGAAGCGGCAGGATCTGTGCTTTATCATAAAGTGCAACCACTGTCACGATCGC
>CAKRQP010000256.1:0-1716 GCA_934393555.1 uncultured Lachnospiraceae bacterium | reverse complement strand
GCCTGATCCAGTGTGTTGGAGGTCTGTTGGATCAGACCGGTGGAACTGTCTGCGGTAGACTGAAAGTTGGACAGCAGCGTCTGATATTCTGCCAGATTGTCTCTTGTCTGGGAAAGGGTATCCAGCACTTCTGCGTTCAGGGTATCCATATGGTCTGTGATTTCGCCTACGGAAGACTGGATGAGACCGGAGATGGATTCTGCTGCCACGCTGGAAAAGGTGTCATTGATCTCCTGCTGGATCGTTGTGGCTCCAGTGCTTGTGATCTTTGGAGCAATGGCATTTTTCTTTTCATTTATATAATAATCCAGCTGCGGTGTCTGCAGATTTCCCGAAAGGATGCTGAGCAGGGAACTGCTGAAATCTTCTGGAATGACGATGGCAGCATAATATTTTCCGGATTTCACACCGCTGATTGCCTTGTCTTCATCGACAAAAGTCCACCCAAGAGCGTCATTTTTCTTTAGGTTATCAATGATGCTGTCGCCGGCATTCAGGGTAAGCAGTTCATTTTTATCGCCCTCATCGCAGTTTGCAATAGCCACTTTAATCCCCTGCGTATTGCTGTAGGGATCCATATTTGCATAAATGTTAAACCATGCATAGAGGGATGGCAGGGCGCAGACGCCTGCTGTTACTACAAGCGCAATTCGATTCGTCAGCAGACGCTTCAGATCGCGGAAAAAAATGTGAAATGATTTCTTCATTTCAGAAAACCTCCTGTAAAATAGATATGCACTTTCGGAATTTTCTCAAAATAAATTGTTTCAGAAATATTCATTTAGGAGATTCTGAGAGTACATAATGGATAAGTGTTCCCGGAAGCTTTATAAAGGAAGATACCGGAATGTTATGTATATATCGTCATAAAGGACAGCCACCGAAACAGTACAGGAACATTGCGGGTATCGGAAATGACCGCAGCACTGTTTTAACAGGAACTGTCTCATATAAAAGAGGCTGAAAAACCGTATTCCTACTATATAATACATGATTTTTCAGACTGTAAATAGCGTTAATGTGAAAAAGTTTAGCATCTGCAAAATTTTATGTCAAGGAAATCAGGGGAACCTGTGATTGTCAGTTTTTCAGAGGTGTAAAAAATTTCCGGCTATCTGCATTGTGTCGCCCTTTTAAACCGTATGATTTTGTGTGAGGTCTGCTCTTTGGTTGCTTTTACAGATGAAAAAACTTGAAATAAGTCTACCGCAATCCCACTGGCTTTAGACGGTGGGTTAAGGTAGCAAAAAGTGGAAAATTGTTATATACTTGCGGTATTGGAACATGGAAACGGATAAAGATCATATCCATTATATAATAGAAACAGGACCAATAATGTCTGTCAGTAAGGGAACGGATATAAAAACAGAGAGATAAAGGTTACAGAGCAGATTGGGCGGTTTGACCGCTTTTAAAATCGAGCCGTCAACATCAAGACAAGGAGTTGGAATTGTGAAAAATAATAACATTCAGATACTTGAAGATACTCTGAGAATATTGAAACGTGGTAAATACAAGAAGAATGGTAAAACTGTTTATACCAAGCTTTCCAGAAAGCAGATGGAAGAATGTAAGGTGTATTTACCTGACGATATTCAAGATATAATGGAAAGTAAAGAATTTGAACATATTCATGTAATGGGACGAGTCAATGTAGGATGTAGAAATATTGATTCATTTGGTATGGCACAAGAACAATATAAGAACAGTTACCTG
>CAKRQP010000255.1:0-1783 GCA_934393555.1 uncultured Lachnospiraceae bacterium | reverse complement strand
CACTCCCTTCATCCTGTCATGCGGGCTTCCCTGATTCCACTCCAGGAGCAGCCGCACAAATTCTTTCTTTGAAAATGCTTCCTTTACCGGAATCATTGCAGAATAAATCTGCATAGAATCCCCCCTTTTTCTACTTTTCCTGCCAAAGATAAATACATGGAAATACCCCTTTCTCAAAAACGTTGTAATGATTCATTTGTATGTGTGGTATTGTTTGGATCATAAAGATATAAAGATGATATAGATGAATAAAAAAGAGAAGTAAAGATTGACTTTGAAGTGACAGTACTATATTACCATGTATTGCGAGATTTTGCAAGCATTTAAAATCAGATCCGGATATCTTTGCCCGCATCCACAGAAAAAAAGCAGAAACTTTTTTTCAGAAAAGTTCCTGCTCTTTCATCTCTGATCAATTTTTATCTCGGCCAGCGCTCTTCTTTGGATAACAATTTCGGAAAAGGCTGATGCGGCTCTGACTGGTACCAGTAAGCAACACTGGATACATCATCCTGCCGTTCAAAGAGACCTTTGTGGCAGACACCGATCTGCTGGATCGTCACACGGATATCTTCGTCAAAAAGAATCGGATCCAAAATGTGCCAACGATAAAAACCACGTTCCGTTGGTGTGTCATTCATATGATAGGGATTATAGACCGTGTCGTCTTCTCTGGAATAATAGGGATATCCCATAAAGGGCGTACAATACGTCTGTTCCCTGGCCACGCCATTTTCCGTTCTTGTAAAACTCCAGGCACCACCAAAATAATCCTCTGTTCCTGTACCACAGATGGTCGGATATTCTTCATCACCATCCAGATAAACCTTTAATTCTCCCTCGCCCCACCAGTAACGTTCCAGGGCTGCAATGGCCAGGTAGGTGCCAACGTAATGACCTTTTCCTTTTACGCCATCCAGAATCGTATAGTCCTTCTTAAGCTCCGTCAGACGCTCCCGTCTCCATTGTGCATGGAAATAAGCCATATCCTCCGGAAGCTCATCATAAAGGGTATAATCAACCTGATAGAAAAATGCCGGTACTTCTGCTTCATGCTGGTTTTCCAGTGTAATACGGGCTTTTTTCCGGAAAGGCATCTGAAAATAACTATTGAAACCTCTGGAAGGATTCACCACGATCGGGAGCGAATTTACCAGACATCCTCTTGCAAACCCACAGCAGAAAAAATCTCCCAACGGACTTTCCACAGACGGTTCTTCTTCATCATCCCAGTAAATCCTCAAAACCAGATCACGCAACACATAATAATCTTTTTCCGTACGGTCTGTCACAGTCATCCAGATATGCTGTATCACACCCGGTCCTTCCATTTCAGCCAATACTCTTGTTTCTCCAGGAACGATCTTCTGCATGCAGGGAGAGCCTTTTCTGCCTGCACCGAGGCTTCCTGCTGCCATTCCGCCTTTTCCCTTTTCGCCTCTTGGATTTTCCTGATTGATACAGCGGCTCTTTCCCTTTTTCTGAAGCATCAGTGAATCCAGGCTATTGGTAAACTGAAGCATATTTTTCTCCTTTTCCTGCCTGTCTCTTATTTCTGATTCTGCCAATAGGTCTGGATCGCATCAGCTGCTGCATCCCGATCCATCATGCCGGTAAGATACTGCTGCATAACGGCTCCGTTTTCTGACCAGAAATCAGACGGCAGGAGACGGCTGAATGCATAAGTACTGGATACTGCTCCGTTCGCAATATAATCCTGAGTAGAAGCAACCAGCGGATTATCATAAGAAACATCCACTTTACTGAACGGCAATGCCATATC
>CAKRQP010000254.1:0-1861 GCA_934393555.1 uncultured Lachnospiraceae bacterium | reverse complement strand
GGATCGGAGTCGTTTCAGATCATACCTCCAGAACGACTGCCTGATATCCTTCCAGTGTAATCTCATTTCCATCGGTCTTAAGCTGTGGAAGATTGTTCAGCACGATATTTTTGATCTTTGACGGAAGCGTCAGGGTCTGCGGCTGTGTTTTGTAGTTGCCGATCACGAGCAGCGTCTGGTCAGCGGATTTCCGGTAGTATGCCATGACACGATCCTGATCCTCAAAGACAGGAAGCAGATCGCCGTATACAACAGTCTCACTATAAGCCGGATCCTTGCGCAGCGCGAGCAGGCGGCGGTAGTACTGATAAACGGAATCCGGATCATTTTTCTGGCTTTCCAGGTTGATCTTTGTGTAATTGCGGTTTACCTTCAGCCATGGAGTGCCGGTTGTAAAGCCTGCGTTCGCGGAAACATCCCACTGAAACGGAGTCCGGGCATTATCACGGCTGACGCGGTTTACTGCCTTTAAGGCAGCGTCTGGTGTCAGACCGGCATCTAAAGCTACCTGGTACTCATCGAGAGTTGAAATGTCGTCCACTTCGCTGATCGACTGGAATTCTACATTTTCCATACCGATCTCCTGCCCCTGATAGATAAACGGAAGGCCGCGGAGCATGACATTCATGGTAGCGAGCAGCTTTTTAGCGGTGAGGGTACATTCACCCTCCGGGATATAGCGGGAAACGCCGCGCGGTTCATCGTGATTTTCGATGATATTGGAGAGCATGCCGATATCGCCGATCTTTTTCTGGCTGGCGAAGCAGCAGCTGCGGTAGTCATTCGGGGTGATCGGAGTCTGGTCATACCAGCCCTTCTCACTGCCGCCGAAGATGGCCTCATTGAAATCGAACATCGTTGAGAAGTATCCGTTGTCGCCGATGAAATCAGGAAGCTCCTCTGGTTTTTCATTGAAGACCTCGCCGGCAGTAAATGCACCGTGCGGAAGGAAGGTGCGGTCGCGCATTTCTCCCAGAAATTCGCCGACACCGACTGCGTGCTTGAGCATCTCACCCGGGCTGCACATGCCGTCTGCACGGTCCGCCGGATAATCCTGCCACGGAAGCGCCTTTTTGATGTTGATGATCGCATCGATACGGAAGCCGGCAAGACCCTTATCCAGCCACCAGTTGATCATTTTGTAGATTTCCTCGCGCAGCTTCGGATTTTCCCAGTTCAGATCCGGCTGCTTTTTGTGGAACATATGCAGATAATATTTGTCCGGATGGCCAGGGAGCGGTTCCCAGACACTGCCCCCGAAGTAAGAACGCCAGTTGCATGGCAGTTTTCCGTCCGGGCAGTCTTCAATGTAAAAATATTTTCCGTACTCACCATCCGGATCCTCACAGGCTTTTTTGAACCATTCGTGCTCGTCGGAGCAGTGATTGACGACGAGATCCATCAGGATATACATATCGCGTTTCTTTGCTTCGGCGATCAGACGGTCCATGTCATCCATTGTGCCGAAGCGCGGGTCGATGTTGTAATAATCAGAAATATCATAGCCCTGATCTGCGAGCGGTGAGCAGTAGATCGGAGAGAGCCAGATAATGTCGATGCCGAGGTCTTTGAGGTAATCGAGTTTGCTGATAATGCCCGGAAGATCACCGATGCCGTCTCCGTTGGAATCACAGAAGCTTTTCGGGTAGATCTGATAGGCTGTTTTTGTGTGCCACCATTTTTTTTGCATAGTAAAATACCTTTCATTATTTAAAAAGTGTTTGCTTTCGGAAAAAGTTTCCTCTATATTTTGCCTGCGGAACTGAAGAGGGGTAAATCCGGTTGCCTTTTTGAATTCCTTCATAAAATGCCCGAGATTATTGAACCCGCTTTCCAGGCAGACCTCCGTGACTGGAAGTTC
>CAKRQP010000253.1:0-1865 GCA_934393555.1 uncultured Lachnospiraceae bacterium | reverse complement strand
GCTTCCCTTAACCCTTACCAGCTGCCAGTTCTGATCATGGAAGGGTCTTTCCTCATAGGTATTCTGAAAGGATAAACCAAACTTCAGTACTTCTTCTCGTGTAATCATAGATTTCTCCCCGGTCATAAATATAAGATTTACAACAGATTTTTGTCAATGATCTGATAGTTTGCTCGATGTATGTATAAAGCTTTTCCATCCACCATCAGCTTTGTCATCTTTGGCAGATCATCCGGAATCTCCCAGTATACATCGTCTCCGGAAAAAGCAGCGATCGGCTGTCCAAGCTGAGATTTGATGACAACTACCCTTGACTTTCCAAAATCATTTTTGTACCGGTTTAACACCCTTGCCAGTGCCGCATTGTCCGTGATGCCATTCCCGCTGTTGCTGCTGATCTCATCCAGAGAAAAATCCACTTCCGGCTGCAGCCCTTTCTGTACAAAAATACAGGTATCTCCACAGCTCTCGATTTCTTTCCCATCAATGGTAATGGTAATAACGGATGACAGATCATAGCCGGTCACTGCCCTTCCATCACTGCCATAACTGGTCGTCTCGATCTTGTTACCGGTAATACTGATCTTCTTCCCGGAAGTCTTCAGCGTCTGATTTCCATAATTATCATAGGTGTACACCGTATAATTATTCCCTATCAGAGAACCATGGATATCATTGATAATAGAGCCAAACTTCGCACAGCCAGTCAGCAGGAACAACAGGATTGCAGGCAACAGGATCATCCGTATTTTTCTCTTTTTCTTTTGCATTTACCTTTCCTCCTCGCAGATCACGATCTTATATCTGAATTATAACAACTGGCATTTAAACGGTCAATAGCTGGCAGGATCTGTTTTGCCGGAGCACCGGTCGAGTAAAGATATGACCGATGAACAGCCGACAGAACTGGCACCTTGGAGTGAAAAACTCCAATCTATCAAAAATCGCATGTGAATTATAGTAAATGACTCCAACTCGCAAAGGGCTGGAGTCATTTTGCATCTAACCGCATTATTATTTAGCGTTTACGACAAGTATGCCAATAAAACATACAAGTATTCCTTAAAAAAGCACCTATCATTTCTCATGCGATGAAGGTGAAAATTCCTGAAAATTATTTGAGAACAGTATCTGAGAGATTGATTCTGATGGTATTGAAGATGAGAATTTCAGTGGATTCCTAAGAAAAAGTATCTGCAATAATGATTTCCAAGGTTTGAAGATAACATTGGTCAGCAAAAAGTATCTTCACATGTAAGAATATGTAAATCAAAGATACAATCTGCCGTTGAAAAGTATCTTCAAGTCTAAGAATAAACCGGTTGAGGATATACTTGTACTTGGCGAGAAGGGCAAAATGTATCTGCAAGCTTAAGAATAAGCAAATGAAAGATACATTGGTCTTGAGAAAAGTATCTGCGAAAGGTCCAGGAATCCAAATGAAGATACAATGGCTGGCAAACATGCATCTGCAAACTTCGATATCTGGAGAATGAAGATACAATTGTTCAGCTGAGAAAAGAAAAATTTCTCGTAAAGAACAAATTGTTTTTGTGCAAAGTTATTTCACAGCCAAAATCAGAAAAAATGTCCCCACCTGCAATACCGCTGTCTGCCCGTGCCACATCATAGGTCTTTGCCTTGGAGTATCCGTCAACGGCATCATCGGATGCGTCATCGTAGATCTCCCCTGAACTGTTGAAGTCCAGATTACCTGCATCGTCCATGATATCTGAGTCTTTCGTGGTGTCCATGGACTGGTCCACAGGCTCAGGGGTCGGTGCTTCCAGGTATCGGTAGTACAGATTCAGGTCGGTGTCCTGGTTTGCATTCGGGATGACAGCGTCCCCGTCATTCAGGAAGTC
>CAKRQP010000252.1:0-1872 GCA_934393555.1 uncultured Lachnospiraceae bacterium | reverse complement strand
TATGATGCGGTGGATATCAATGTCTATGCGGCGAGCCTTTTCCATACCCGTATGATGATCAAGGAACCGGATCTTCAGAATTATCTGTTTAAGACGGATATTTATGAGCTGCCGCCACTTACCAGGCTGGAGATCATGAACAGTCTGCGCCGGGAAATGATCGAGATCTTCAACGGCAGAAACATTTATTAGGAGGCAAAAACGTGAAAGAGTTATCTCAGGAAAGAGCTCCGATCTACGAAGCACTGGAGCGTTTCAATAAAATGCGGGTCGTTCCCTTTGACGTGCCCGGTCATAAAAGAGGGAGAGGAAATCCGGAGTTGACCCGCCTCCTCGGTGAAAGCTGTATCCGGCTTGATGTCAATTCCATGAAGCCACTGGACAATCTCTGTCATCCGGTTTCTGTGATCCGGGAGGCAGAGGAACTGGCAGCGGAGGCTTTTCATGCGGCTCACGCCTTTCTGATGGTGGGAGGGACAACTTCTGCCGTACAGAGTATGATCCTTTCCGCGACGAGAAGGGGAGAGAAGATCATCCTTCCCAGAAACGTACACCGGAGTGTTATGGGAGCCATGGTACTGAACGGAGCCATTCCCGTCTATGTCAATCCGGAGGGAAACGAACGGCTTGGGATTCCCCTTGGCATGAGTGTGGAAGCGGTAAAAAAAGCCATTCAGGAAAATCCAGATGCCAAGGCCATTTTTGTCAACAACCCGACCTATTACGGTATCTGCTCTGATCTGAAGGCTATCGTGGAGCTGGCTCATGCAAACAACATGCTCTGTCTGGTGGATGAAGCGCATGGAACTCATTTTTATTTCAGCGATAAGCTTCCGCTGTCTGCAATGGATGCAGGGGCTGACATGGCCGCTGTTTCCATGCATAAATCCGGCGGAAGCCTGACGCAGAGCTCCCTGCTGCTTACCGGCCCGGCCATGCAGGAAGGCCATGTCCGCCAGATCATCAACCTGACCCAGACCACCAGCGGATCTTATCTTTTGCTTTCCAGTCTGGATATTTCCAGAAGAAACCTGGCACTCAGAGGAAAAGAAGCCTTTGAACAGGTGATCTCCATGGCGGAATATGCCAGAAAAGAGATCAATCAGATCGGCGGTTATTATGCTTATTCCCGGGAACTGATCAACGGGGACAGCATTTATGATTTTGACGTGACCAAGCTTTCCGTAAATACGCTGGATGTGGGACTTGCAGGCATTGAGGTCTATGATCTTCTGCGTGATGAATATGACATTCAGATCGAGTTTGGAGATCTTGGAAATATTCTTGCCTACCTGTCCATCGGAGACCGTCCCAGGGAGATCGAGCGTCTGGTCAGTGCCCTTTCGGAGATCCGGCGGCGCTTCGGAGGAGAAAAGGGTGGTCTCATGAAGCAGGAATACATCGATCCGAGAGTGGTTGTTTCACCGCAGGATGCGTTCTATGCAGAAAAAGAATCTCTTCCGCTGATGGAGACAGCCGGACGGATCTGCAGTGAGTTTGTCATGTGCTATCCGCCCGGAATCCCGATCCTGGCTCCCGGAGAGGAGATCACGGAGGACATTTTAAACTATATCGTTTATGCCAAGGAAAAAGGCTGCTCCATGACAGGACCGGAGGATGCGGCGATTGAACGGCTGAATGTGCTGAAAGGAGTTTAAGTATGGAATTATGGTTTACGGAGTCACATACCCCGAATGTGAAATTTTCCATCCGGGTGGACAGACAGCTTTATTCTTCTCAGAGTGAATTTCAGAGGATCGATGTCTTTGAATCACCGGAATTTGGCCGGATCCTTGTTCTTGACGGGTATCTCATGATGACGGAAAAGGATGAGTTCATTTATCATGAAATGATCACCCATGTTCCCATGGC
>CAKRQP010000251.1:0-1898 GCA_934393555.1 uncultured Lachnospiraceae bacterium | reverse complement strand
GCTGCTGCTTCTGCTGCCGCTCTGGCTGTGGAAATTACCAAAAATATTTTTGAGGATATCGTCCATATCCTCTCCACCCTGGAAATGATATTCCTGATAAGAACCATTCGGACCCGTATAAGAACCGCTGAAACCACCTTGAAAAGGATTGCCCTGTGCATTTCCATAGCCGCCAGCCTGCCCTGCTCCTTCATCGAAGGCGGCATGACCAAACTGATCATATAGTTTTCTCTTTTTCTCATCGCCTAATACATCGTAGGCCTCTGTCACTTCCTTGAATCTCTCTGCGGCAGCCTTATTTCCGGGGTTGCTGTCCGGATGATATTTCTTGGCAAGCTTTCGATATGCTTTCTTTATCGCTGAGGCATCTGCCGTTTTACTGACACCCAGCACTTCGTAATAATCTCTTTTTGCACTCACCGTCTTCACCTTCTTTCCCCTGCGAAAAATGAGAGGTCGTTTCCGGCCTCTCATTCCATTCTCTTACCGATCATCAGCCCTCAATGGCGATGTGATTCTTTTTCTCTACTGCCGGTTTTGCTTCTTTCTTCGGAACGAAGAGTTTCAGGATACCATGTTTAAACTCCGCCTTGATGTCCTCCTGCTCCACATTCTCACCAACGTAGAAGCTTCTGCTCATAGCACCGGCATAACGCTCTTTACGGATGTAATGTCCGGTCTCTTTCTCCTTCTCTTCCTTATCCAGACCTTTCTCTGCCTCAACGGTCAGATAACCATTTTCCAGAGTTGCCTGTACCTCGTCTTTGGTAAAGCCCGGCAGATCCATTACCAGTTCATAGCCGTCTGATTTCTCCTTGATATCGGTCTTCATCATATGGGCTGCTTTTCTGCCATACAGTTTCTTCTCTACATCTTTTCCTGCATTGTCATAAAACGGAAAACTATCAAACAGATCATCAAATAAATTCTCTCCAAAAATACTCGGCATTAACATAAGTCATCTCTCCTTTAATTTTTTATCTATTTTATTGGGTTATTATCGTTGACGGCTTCTTTCTCTGCCTTCCGGCAGGATCGGAAGCTTTTGAACCTTTGAAGAACTTCTCGGAATCTTTTCTTTGATCCCTTTCTGTTCCTCTCTTTGTTCTATCTGTACTATAACACGCAAGTTTTGTTCTGTCAATAGCTTTTTCCAGTTTTTTTGTGAAGATTCTGTGAACTTTGAAAAAGAAAAAACGATCAGGCAACAAAAAAGAGAGCATACATTTTCTTACAAAATGCACACTCTCTTCTTATAAAATCTCTGATACTTACCGGATGATCTTGATCTGGCACATCTCCATGGCTTTCAGCGCATTCTCATGACGCTCCGGTGTCACGCCTGCACAACATGCGGCATCTACAGAGATCGGAACCTCCGGAAGATAGGCTTTGATCAGAAGCGCATTGGAGATCACACAGATGTCCGTACAGAGTCCCACCAAAGTGATACTTCCAATTCCTTCCTTTGCGTTAAGTAAAGCAAGCTTTTCTGCCAGCTCCCGGGATCCAAAGGTTTCCTTGTCTATCGGCTCTGTTTTTCTCAGAACGTCCAGTTCCTGACGGATCTGCCAGCCTTCTGTCTCACGGATACAATGCGGGACGGGAAGATTCTTTCCCTCCTGCGTTTCCAGATAACAGGCCTCATGAGTGTCTCTTGTAAAAAACACCTCTCCGTCAAACTCCCGGATCTTCTCCTCCACCTTCGGAACAATGGCAACGGCTTCTTTGGTCCCCAGCGCTCCATCGATAAAGTCATTTTGCATGTCTACTACAATAAGGATATTTTTCATTTTCTGCCTCCCTCGTTTTCGTATACACTTATCATACCATGATGTCAGGCAAAAATATATCCGCTCTTATTCTTTTTCATAAAGAAATTCTTCCGGAAGGGTCAC
>CAKRQP010000250.1:0-1909 GCA_934393555.1 uncultured Lachnospiraceae bacterium | reverse complement strand
AGCCGCCGTTTTGGAAGCAACAAGCTGTTGTATGAGTGGAAAGGGAAAAAACTGTACCGGTATATGCTGGATGCACTCCTGGAAGCGGCGGAAGAGCTGGGGAAAAACAGCGGTGCGGACACAGGAAGCAGGGAAGTGCCTGACCGGGAGAGAGGATCAGGGAAGAGGGATATCCGTATCCGGGTCGTGACGCAGTATAAGGAGATCCTGGAGGATGTGGAGCAGCTGGGAGGCGATGAGGTTTTCCAGCCTGTCAGTGGGAATGCCTGTGGACTGACCGGCATTTACAGCCCCGAGAGCGTCCATGGCCTTTCCTGTACGATACGAAAAGCCCTGGACTTTGAAGCCGCAGACCCGCCGGACTATTTCGCTTTTTTCACGGCGGACACGCCGGAGCTTTCCGCGGCGGATATCCGAGATTTTCTCGAAGAGTTCTTCGCTTCCGGCTGCTCCGTGGCCTGCGTCCGCTGCGGGGAAGCCTATGGAAATCCCGCCGTTTTTTCCTGGGAATATGCCCCTCTCTTTCAGACCCTCACCGGGGACCAGGGTGGAAAAAAGGTACTGAACCAGCTGCTCGACGATTGCTTTTTCTACGAACTTCCGGAGGGGAGCCGGAGAGATATCGATACACCGGAGGATTTGTAACTTGCTGATGTTCGGAACCGGTGTAAAAAATACTTGAAACGTTTGGAAGATATGCATACAATAGAGTAAATGTGAAAAACAACTTAGGAGGAGAATCATTCATGAAGCTTTTGGAAGACAGAATCCGCAAGGATGGTGTGGTTAAGGAAGGAAATGTACTGAAAGTAGATCGTTTTCTGAATCATCAGATGGATATCGAACTGTTTCAGGAGATCGGAAAAGAGTTCAAACGCCGTTTTGCAAATGAAAATGTAAATAAGATCCTCACGATCGAGGCTTCCGGAATCGGAATTGCCTGTGTTGCAGCAGAATCTTTCCATGTGCCGGTAGTCTTTGCAAAGAAGACCCAGACCAAAAACATTGCAGGAGAAGTCTACAGCACACAGGTGGAATCCTTTACCCATGGAAGGATCTATGACATCATCGTATCCAAGGAATTTCTGGGAAAAGGCGACCGTGTGCTTTTGATTGATGATTTCCTGGCCAACGGAAAGGCACTGGAGGGACTGGCACAGCTGGTACAGGATTCCGGAGCAGAGCTGGTCGGAGCCGGTATTGTGATCGAGAAAGGCTTCCAGAGAGGCGGAGATGTCATTCGTGCCAAGGGGATCCATCTGGAATCTCTGGCTATTGTAGACGGTATGAATGATAAGACCGGAGAGATCATCTTCCGCGAGCAGTAAAATGTACAGAACAGTGACCAAATCAGAAAGATGACAGCAGGGAGGGTTATCAAAATGGAACGTATAAAACAGGCATTGGCAGAGGGCAGGACGGCTCTTGGTATCGAATTTGGTTCCACCAGGATCAAGGCCGTGCTGGTAGATGAGGAGAGCCACCCGATCGCACAGGGCGGCTATGACTGGGAAAACCGTTATGTGGATAATATCTGGAGCTATACAATGGAAGATATCTGGAAGGGACTCCAGGGCTGTTACCGGGAAATGGCAGAGGATGTGAAGAAAACTTACGGCATCACACTGAAAAAAATCGGAGCCATCGGTTTCAGTGGCATGATGCACGGCTATATGCCCTTTGATAAAGAAGGGAAACTTCTGGTGCCCTTCCGTACCTGGAGAAACAACATCACAGGACAGGCTTCCGACGCACTTTCCGAGCTCTTCCATTTCCAGATTCCCCAGAGATGGAGCATCGCCCACCTTTATCAGGCGATCCTGAATGGGGAGGAGCATGTGAAGGATGTGGACTTTTTCACGACTCTGGCAGGTTATATCCACTGGAAACTGACAGGAGAAAAGGTCAT
>CAKRQP010000249.1:0-1921 GCA_934393555.1 uncultured Lachnospiraceae bacterium | reverse complement strand
CCTACCAGGCTGACACGCATGGCATTCGGTGCCCATACGGCAAAATAAACACCGGGAATTCCTTTGACTGTCATCGGATGGGCTCCCAGTTTTTCATAAATATCGTAACAGATCCCAGCCTGGAAACGCTTTTGCTCTTTTTCTGTGATCTGTGGTTCAAACGCATAGGGATCCTGCCAGCAGACGGTATCTCCACTGTCAAAGGTTACCTGCAAAGTATACGATGGAATCCTCTTTCCCGGAATGAGTACTGCAAAAAATCCTGCCTCGTCTTCCAGTTCCATGGGATATGATTTTTTTCCACATACAACGCTAACGGATGCTGCTGTGGGAATAAATGTCTGGATCAGTATTCCATCATCCGTAACCTGTGCTCCCAAAAGACTGTGCGGGTCATCGGTCTCTGCATAGGTAACTGCCTCGATCTCAGCCCAGTCCATCAGGTTATACAGTTTTTCGTTCATCCCAACACACCTCCCCTGTATTCATATCTTCTCTTATTCTGCTTTGAAGTTTCTGCTTCGCCGCTGTCGTCATGTAAAACAGACATTCTCAATCCGTTTTCGCTGTCTGCCCATGAACGCAGTCGGTTCTGAATAGTTACATTTTATCATATCTGCTTTCACTTTCAAGCCTTTTTCACAGTTTTCCTCTTTACAGCCGTGAAAACAAGAAAAGACTGCAAGCTGCAGCCTTTTTCTTATTTTCATTTTAAAATGCGTACCTTCAGAACACCATTGATCTTTTTTAATCCTTCCAGAACCGCTTCCGACGGATGGCTCTCCAGATCAAAAAGAGAATAGGCATAGTTTCCTTTGCTCTTGTTCAGCATTTTAGCGATGTTGATATCCGCTTCTCCAAAAAGAGTGGTAAACTGACCGATCATATTCTTGATATTCCGGTGATTGATGGCAATACGGCAGTTCTCCTGGCAGACACCCATCTCACAGTCCGGATAATTGACAGAATGACGGATGTTTCCGTTTTCCATGTAGTCAATGAGTTCTTCTGCCGCCATTCTCGCACAGTTGTCTTCTGATTCCTGTGTGGATGCACCCAGATGCGGGATCACAATGGCTCCCGGTGTTTTTGCGATCGCAGGTGTGGGGAAGTCCACCACATAACGTTTTACCTTTCCCTGCTCCAGTGCAGCGATCATTGCTTTTTCATCTACCAGAAGATCTCTTGCAAAATTCAGGATCACAACGCCGTCTTTCATCTGGCTTAAAGCAGCCTCATTGATCATCTCTTTCGTGCTGTCCAGAAGAGGAACATGAATGGTAATGTAATCACATTCCCGATAAATATCATTTACATCCTGGATATGATGAATGTCTCTGGAAAGCTTCCAGGCTCCGTCCACGGAAATGTAGGGATCATAACCATAGACCTCCATGTCCAGATTCACTGCCGCATTGGCCACCAGAACGCCGATCGCACCAAGACCGATGATACCGAGCTTCTTTCCTTTCAGCTCACAGCCTGCAAAATGTTTTTTCTCCTTCTCTGCCTTTTTTCCGAGATCCTCGCAGTCTTTTTCACTCTGTACCCAGCTGACACCACCAATGATATCTCTGGAAGCCAGGAGAAGGCCTGCCAGAACCAGTTCTTTTACACCATTGGCATTGGCTCCCGGTGTATTGAAAACCACGATGCCCTGTTCTGCACATTTTTCCAGCGGGATGTTATTGACTCCGGCTCCGGCCCTTGCCACGGCTTCCAGGCAGGCCGGAAGTGCCATCTCATGCATGGAAGCACTCCGTACCATAACCGCATCCGCTTCATTGAAATCTTCTGTTTTTTCAAAATCTTCTCCGAAAAGAGCTGTTCCCTCCTCAGAAATTGCATTCAGACAGGTATATTTAAACATTACAGATTCTCCTCCTCAAACTTCTTCATAAATGCCACCAGAGCTTCCACT
>CAKRQP010000248.1:0-1946 GCA_934393555.1 uncultured Lachnospiraceae bacterium | reverse complement strand
AATGCATTGAGAAACGTCGTCTTTCCGGAGCCGGTTCCTCCACTGATGAAAATATTGTAGCCTCCTTTTACCAGTGCTTTCAGAAAAGCTACCACCTCCGGCGTGACAGCGCCCAGCTCCACCAGGCGGTCCATGTGAATGGGATTCTTCGGGAAACGACGGATTGTGATGACCGGTCCGTTTAAAGCCACCGGCGGAAGCACCAAGCTGACCCTGGAACCATCCGAAAGTCTGGCATCTGCCACCGGTACCGATTCATTGACGATCCGGTTGCACCGGCCCGCAATCTGCTGGACCATATCTTCCAGTTTTTCTTTAGAAGCGATCTTTTTCTCCCAGCAGAGCAGACGGCCGTTCCGTTCCAGAAAAATTCCTTCTGTCCCGTTGACCATGATCTCCGTGACAGAGTCATCGTCGATCAGTTCCTGCAGGATATCCAGTTTTCGGATGCTATTGAAAAGCTCCGTCCGAAGCGCCTCTTTTCTCCGAAGGCTCACATAACGGTTCCGTGTCTCCTCCAGGATCAGATCATCGATCTGCCGGTAAATCTCCTGGTCTTTCACTTCCCGTGTCTGATCCAGCCGCTCCCGGAGCTTTTTTCGAAGATTCCGTCCTTCCTGTTCCCATTCCTCCATTGTTTTCCTCCCTGATCAGCTGTCTGGCGAGATCGCCCAGTTCTCCCCAGATCAGCTGCTCCATATAAGCTTTTCCCTTTCCACTTCCACTGACGAAGGGAATGGAAAGTTTCCTTGTTTTCTCCAGAACCTCCAGTGCATTCTGCTGCTTCAGCACTTTTTCATACTGTTCTGTCTTGGCAAGCGCCGCCTCATCCTCCGGCATAGGCATAAAGATCCGGGTACAGAGCTTCAAAAGTTCCGCCGTTCCATTCACTGCCGGACCGATATCCAGAAGAAGCACCTCATATGCACTGTATTCCGCCAGATCCCGGATCAGAGAAAGCCATTCTCCTGGAGAAATATTACGGAGATCCTCCGGACAGAACGCCGGCGGGATGTAATCCAGTGCTCCCAGATGACAGATCAGGCTTCCCAGACGGTAAACCAGGTTTCCACTCCCCAGGCGGGCAAAATAGAGAAGATCCGTAAGGTCTGCCTCATAAGTTTCTTCCAGCAAAGTCTCAAAACCTGCATATTCCTCCAGATTCAGATACAGAACCTTGTGTTCCCGTGCCAGAAGCTGTCCGTAGGTCAGCGCCAGAGAGGTTTTCATGCACCGGCCGACCGGAGAATAAATACCAACGATCTCCACTTTCTTTTTCAACATGGCCATTGGTGCCGGCACTGCCTCCACTGCGTAATAATTCATCACCTCCGCGATCAGCTGATCGGAAGCCTGATATTTATAAATACAGGGATATTCGGAGAGTTCTTTTTTCTTTTCTCCTTCTGAAAGGATCATGATCTTCCCAATAGAAAGCTTCAGAAGCTCTCCGCACATGGCGGCGGCTGAGATCAGAAGCAGTTCGATATGACGTTCGCCTGCATAAGTGATCAGCCGCTCCACATTGGTGAACGCCTGGACTTCAAAGGAAGACCCCTGCGTTTCATCAATGGCTTCCATCAGATTGTATGCATAGGATGCTTCCAGATCGCATACTGCAAAAATGCTTTTTTTCATAACTCCTCCTTTCAAATCAGCCCTGCCATCAAAAAACAGACACTCAGCGCAATCGGAACAGACAGCGGAAACTCGCCGCTTTTATCTTCTTTCTGCCGGTAAGGCCGCCATTCTTTTTTCTGGACAAAAGCAGAAACATAACCTGCCAGATACTGAAAACGCTGAAGCAGATTTTTCCGGTACAGCATAAGGAACAAAGACAGAACACCACCGAAAAGCAGAGCCCAGACAAGACAGTGAAGCAGATCACGGATCCCCAGAAAGCCACCAAGCACTGCCAACAGTTTGATGTCTCCTGCGCCGATCAT
>CAKRQP010000247.1:0-1947 GCA_934393555.1 uncultured Lachnospiraceae bacterium | reverse complement strand
AATGCATTGAGAAACGTCGTCTTTCCGGAGCCGGTTCCTCCACTGATGAAAATATTGTAGCCTCCTTTTACCAGTGCCTTCAGAAAAGCTACCACCTCCGGCGTGACAGCGCCCAGCTCCACCAGCCGGTCCATGTGAATGGGATTCTTCGGGAAACGACGGATCGTGATGACCGGCCCGTTTAAAGCCACCGGCGGAAGCACCAGACTGACCCTGGAACCGTCCGAAAGTCTGGCATCTGCCACCGGTACCGATTCATTAACGATCCGGTTGCACCGGCCCGCGATCTGCTGGACCATATCTTCCAGTTTTTCTTTGGAGGTGATCTTTTTCTCCCAGCAAAGCAGACGGCCGTTCCGTTCCAGAAAGATCCCTTCTATGCCGTTGACCATGATCTCCGTGACAGAGTCATCGTCGATCAGTTCCTGCAGGATATCCAGTTTCCGGATGCTATTGAAAAGCTCCGTCCGAAGCGCCTCTTTTCTCCGAAGGCTCACGTAACGGTTCCGTGTCTCCTCCAGGATCAGATCATCGATCTGCCGGTAAATCTCCTGATCTTTCACTTCCCGTGTCTGATCCAGCCGCTCCCGGAGCTTTTTTCGAAGGTTCCGTCCTTCCTGTTCCCATTCCTCCATTGTTTTCCTCCCTGATCAGCTGTCTGGCGAGATCACCAAGTTCTCCCCAGATCAGCTGCTCCATATAAGCTTTTCCCTTTCCACTTCCACTGACGAAGGGAATGGAAAGTTTCCTTGTTTTCTCCAGAACCTCCAGTGCATTCTGCTGCTTCAGCACTTTTTCATACTGTTCTGTCTTGGCAAGCGCCGCCTCATCCTCCGGCATAGGCATAAAGATCCGGGTACAGAGCTTCAAAAGTTCCGCCGTTCCATTCACTGCCGGACCGATATCCAGAAGAAGCACCTCATATGCACTGTATTCCGCCAGATCCCGGATCAGAGAAAGCCATTCTCCTGGAGAAATATTACGGAGATCCTCCGGACAGAACGCCGGCGGGATGTAATCCAGTGCTCCCAGATGACAGATCAGGCTTCCCAGACGGTAAACCAGGTTTCCACTCCCCAGGCGGGCAAAATAGAGAAGATCCGTAAGGTCTGCCTCATAAGTTTCTTCCAGCAAAGTCTCAAAACCTGCATATTCCTCCAGATTCAGATACAGAACCTTGTGTTCCCGTGCCAGAAGCTGTCCGTAGGTCAGCGCCAGAGAGGTTTTCATGCACCGGCCGACCGGAGAATAAATACCAACGATCTCCACTTTCTTTTTCAACATGGCCATTGGTGCCGGCACTGCCTCCACTGCGTAATAATTCATCACCTCCGCGATCAGCTGATCGGAAGCCTGATATTTATAAATACAGGGATATTCGGAGAGTTCTTTTTTCTTTTCTCCTTCTGAAAGGATCATGATCTTCCCAATAGAAAGCTTCAGAAGCTCTCCGCACATGGCGGCGGCTGAGATCAGAAGCAGTTCGATATGACGTTCGCCTGCATAAGCGATCAGCCGCTCCACATTGGTGAACGCCTGGACTTCAAAGGAAGACCCCTGCGTTTCATCAATGGCTTCCATGAGATTGTATGCATAGGATGCTTCCAGATCGCATACTGCAAAAATGCTTTTTTTCATAAACTCCTCCTTTCAGATCAGCCCTTCCATAAAAAGGCAGACACTCAGCGCAATGGGAACTGACAGCGGAAACTCGCCGCTTTTGTCTCCTTTCTGCCGGTAAGGCCGCCATTCTCTTTTCTGGACAGAAGCAGAAATATAACCTGCCAGATACTGAAAGCGCTGAAGCAGATTTTTCCGGTACAGCATAAGGAACAAAGACAGGACACCACCAAAAAGCAGAGCCCAGACGAGACAGTGAAGCAGATCACGGATCCCCAGAAAGCCACCAAGCACTGCCAACAGTTTGATGTCTCCTGCGCCGATCAT
>CAKRQP010000246.1:0-1952 GCA_934393555.1 uncultured Lachnospiraceae bacterium | reverse complement strand
CACGACGGATTATATGGGAGCCAGTACCGGTCTGATCGAAAAGGCCATTGAGGAAGGAGAGGCCAGACCACTGGATTTCCTCTGGAAACTGATCCTTACCGCCATTACGATGAAAGCCGGTTTTAAAGGCGGTGAGATCGTTCCTTCCTTCTGTATCGGAGCAACCTTTGGCTGTGTGCTCGGTACGCTTCTCGGAATGGAGCCCTCCATCTGCGCAGCGGCAGGAATGGTGGCTGTTTTCTGCGGTGTGACCAACTGTCCGCTGACTTCGATCCTCATTGCTTTTGAACTGTTCGGCTTTGAGGGTGTGGCTTATTATCTGATCGCTGTTTCCATCAGCTATGCGGCTTCCGGCTATTACGGGCTTTACAAAGAACAGACGATCCTGTATTCCAAATATAAAGCAAAATATGTAAACCACAGAACGAAGACCTGAAGCGTTTTTTGAGGAGAAAAAGAAAATTTATGCAGAATGACATGACAAAAGGCAGCCCTCTTAGGCTGATCATTTTCTTCACGATTCCCGTATTACTGGGAAATATTTTTCAGAATGTATACAATCTGATGGACTCGGTTATCGTAGGCCGCTTCCTCGGTGTCAATGCCCTGGCGGCGGTGGGAACGACAGGAACCCTGGCCTTTGTGGTCTTTGGATGGATCACAGGTATGACGGGAGGCTTCGGGATCCTTCTGGCGCAGAGCTTTGGAGCGGGAGATGAAAAAAGGCTCCGCCATTATACGGTAATGTCTCTATATCTCTGTATCATCATGGCGGTACTGATGACTGGCGGACTTCTTCTGGCGAACAGGGGGATCTTAAAGCTGATGAACACGCCGGATACGATCATTGACGATACGGCAGGCTATATCGGGATCATTTATGCGGGGCTTCCTGTTACCATTGCTTACAACATGCTTTCGGCAGTGAGCAGATCTCTGGGAGACAGCAGGACACCTTTGATCTTTCTGATCCTTTCTTCTGTCCTGAATGTCATTCTCGATATTCTTCTGATCGCAGTGATCCCGCTTGGTGTGCGGGGAGCTGCCTATGCAACCGTGATCGCTCAGGCAGTTTCGGTTGTTTCCTGTTTCTTTTATATCAAAAAGAAATATGATATTTTAAAGATTCGAAAAGAAGAATGGGGCTTTTCCGCGGCCAGTGCGGGCAGAATGATGATGATGGGCGTTCCTATGGCACTGCAGTTTTCCATTACCGGCATCGGAACGGTAATGGTACAGGCAGCAGTTAATCTTCTTGGCGCTACGTACATCGCTGCTTTTTCGGCCAGTGGGAAGATCTGCAATATTGTGACGCAGGCGTTTCCGTCTATCGGGATCACGCTGGCAACTTATGTGGGCCAGAATATGGGAGCGGGAGAGATCCGTAGGATCCGTCAGGGAGTCAAGATCACGCAGATCATTACCATTATAGTCGGAGTTGTCTGCGGTCTTGCCGTATTTTTCTGGGGCGGAGCGGCCTCCAGGCTGTTTGTTGCCGATCCGACAGGAGAGATCCGGACGATCTGTAATGAATATTTCCATGCTACGGCATGGTGTTATCCGTTCCTTGGTTCCATTTTTATTTATCGGAATACACTTCAGGGAATGGGAGACGGACTGGTACCCATGGTAGGCGGTATTTTTGAACTGCTGGCCCGTGGCATCATGGTTACGGTTCTGGCAGGTCCTCTGGGCTTCCTTGGGATCTGTCTCTGTGATCCGGGGGCCTGGCTGGCAGCTCTGATCCCGCTGGTACCCGTTTATATCATCCGTATGAAAAAGATCGCAAAAATTTATACGCCTGCCAGATCAGCAGGCGGATCCTGAAAAAACGGAGAGGAGTGAAAGAAATAGGAATTGAAATTCAGATTTTAGACTGGCTGCAGAAACTGCATACACCGGTACTGGATCAGATCATGTGCTCGATCACGCATCTTGGAGATGCGGGAGCT
>CAKRQP010000245.1:0-1967 GCA_934393555.1 uncultured Lachnospiraceae bacterium | reverse complement strand
ATCAGCCGGCCCGTGTTTTGTACACTAACCAAATGGCTAGTACAGTGAATATTGAGTAGTGGGGGATACAGAAAAAAGCGCCGGAGATCTTCTCCGACGCCTTTGCTTTGTCTTATCTTATCCTTCTTCTTTTTTCTTCAGTCCCCTGGTGTTTTTTTCTACCAGTTTCCGGGCCAGCATGACCTGGTGGCCGCAGCCGGTACATTTGAGACGGAAATCCGCTCCTACCCGGAGGATCTCCCATTCATGGCTGCCACAGGGATGAGGTTTTTTCAGTTTGACGATGTCTCCCACCTGATAATCCATTCTTTTCTCTCCGTTCCTTCTTTAGATCCTGGAAAAGATCTCCCCGATGCTTCCCTGCACCAGAAGATCGGCTCCCGCATCCTTTGGTGTGACGGACTTGTTGACCATCACCAGTTTTTTTCCATTGTAATAGTCGATCAGACCGGCTGCCGGATAGACGACAAGAGAAGTGCCGCCCACGATCAGAACATCGGCATTGGAAATATAGTGGATCGCTTTGGAGATCACCTGCATATCCAGCCCCTCCTCATAAAGGACCACATCCGGCTTGATGAGACCGCCGCAGGTACAGTGAGGCACACCTTCCGCCTTCTGCATAGATTCCGCATCAAAAAATTTGCCGCAGCGCGTGCAGTAGTTCCGGTGGATGCTGCCGTGGAGCTCCAGTACCTCTTTGCTTCCGGCTTTCTGGTGCAGGCCGTCGATATTCTGGGTGATGACTGCCTTCAGGCGGCCTTCCTGCTCCCACTGAGCCAGTTTCCGGTGAGCCGCATTGGGTTCAGCATCCAAGACCAGCATCTTGTTTTTATAAAACCGGTAAAATTCCTTCGGATTTCTCATGAAAAAGGTGTGGCTCAGGATGGTTTCCGGAGGATAGGCATATTCCTGGTTATACAGTCCGTCCTGGCTTCGGAAATCGGGAATCCCGCTTTCCGTAGAGACTCCTGCGCCTCCGAAAAATACAATGTTTTCACTGCCTTCGATCCATTCTTTCAGCTTCTCGATCTTTTCATCCATATTCTGCTTCCTTCTTTCTCAATGGAGCCCCTGCCCCTCAGGATCTGTCATTTCTTTTTCGCTATATAGGTCCTTGCCAGTTTCCCCTGTACGATAAAGCGCGTGGCTTCATTTCCGGTACAGGTGGAAAGTGTCACGATCTTATCCTCCGCTGTCACCTTGATATCATTTCCCTTCACCACCGAACGGCTGTAGGCATCACGGATGAATTGATCAAAGCTTCCTTCTTCGGAAAACGTGATCTGGTATGCCAGGCTGTCTACCGCCACCTCCGCACAGGAGAAAATGTCATACCGGTAGATCTTATCCGGTGTGTAGATCCAGAAATAAGGAGCTTTTTCATAAACCTCATCCTCATAAAATTTCCGGAGCGTACCGAACATGGAACCGTTCTTCATGTTATGGCCGTAAATGATCGTGTTTTTATCCGAAAAATCACTGTGGTTCTGATATTCCATAAAAATACAGCCGGCAAAGTTGTCTACCCGTTCAAAGGTTCTGTGAAGATAATAGTCATTATCCGTACTCTGGGCAATCGGGTAACTGATCCCCAAGGCACTGACGCGGATCCAGCCGATGATGTCCTCGTTTACCTTCTGCAGACTTTCAAAATCCACCGGATTTTTGAGTACCAGATAGGATCTTACCGTAGTCTGGCCTTTTTCATCCGTTTCGATCTCTGTCTCGGTCTCTCCCGTCGTATAAGGCTCTTTCTCAAGGTCTGTCTTATCTTTTGCCGTTTTTCCTTCGGAATCGGTCTCTGCCCCGGAAGCATCTGTCTGAGAGGAAACAGATGCTCCGCTTTTGTCTGTTTCTCCGCTGTTTTCGCCGCCGGAAGCACCACCCGTTTCATTCCCGGTGAACATATCCTCCGACACGTATTTCTGTTCCAGAGAAGAATATTCATCTGTGCCCTTCTTGTA
>CAKRQP010000244.1:0-1972 GCA_934393555.1 uncultured Lachnospiraceae bacterium | reverse complement strand
GTAACGGATAAAGTGACTGTAACGATCACCGAGAACAGCGGAAGTGCAAAATACGACGGAATCGAGCATAGTGCGACTGGTTACGTTGTGAAGAGCATCAGCAATCCTCTGTATAAAGAAACAGACTTCACGTTCAGCGGAAACGCAGAAGTGAAGGGAACCGACGCCGGAAGCTACGACATGGAGCTGAAAGCGGAAGATTTCACGAACAACAACACCAACTTTGCAAACGTAACCTTCGAGATCGAAGACGGAAAGCTTACGATCAGCCCGAGACAGGTAACCCTGACCAGTGCAAGTGACAGCAAAGCTTATGACGGAACAGCGCTGACCAGACCGGATGTAACAATCACCGGAGACGGTTTTGTAGAAGGAGAAGCAACTGCAAAGGCAATCGGAAGTGCTCTCAAGGCAGGAGATTCTGTACCCAATACCATTGAGATCGTTGAAGGCAAAGGCTACAAAGAAGGCAACTACACGATCACAAAGCTTCCTGGAACCCTGACGGTAACCGCCAGCGAGAAGGCCATTGTGATCACAGCAGCCAGCAATAGCTGGATGTATGACGGAAGTGCCCACAGCGACGGAAGCTATACGGTGACCTATGACGGAGCAGAGATCACAGCCAACGAAGAAGGAAAATACATCCTTCCGACCGGCGATGAAGTGACGGCAGTGGTAACCGGAAGCGTGACCAACGTGGAAGACACCGTTGCAGGAAACAATGAGATCACTGAGTACGCAGTAGAGAATGCAGGAAACTACAACAGCATCCAGACTGTAAACGGAACACTTGCGATCACCCCGAGACCGGTAACCCTGAGCAGTGAGACTGGCAGCAAGGTTTACGACGGAACTCCTCTGACCAAACCGGAAGTAACGGTAGGCAAAGAAGGATTTGTTGAGGGAGAAGCAACTGCAAAGGCAACCGGAAGTGTGACCTACGTATCTGAGAGCCCGGTAACCAACACCATCGAGATCGAAAAGAAAGAAGCATACAAAGACAGCAACTATCAGATTGAGATGAGCGAAGGCGAACTGAGCATCACTCCGGTAACGGATGAAGTGACCGTAACGATCACTGAGCACAATGGAAGTGCGAAATACGATGGAACCGAGCATACTGTGACAGGTTATGATGTGACAGAAATCAGCAATCCTCTGTATAAAGAAACAGACTTCACGTTCAGCGGAAAGGCAGAAGTGAAGGGAACAGACGCCGGAAGCTACGGTATGGAGCTGAAAGCAAAAGATTTCACCAATACCAACACCAACTTCGCAAACGTAACCTTCGTGATCGAAGACGGAACGCTTACGATCAGCAAGAGACAGGTAACCCTGACCAGTGCAAGTGACAGCAAAGCTTATGATGGAACTGCACTGACCAACCAGAAAGTGACGGTAGGCGGAGACGGCTTTGCAGAAGGCGAAGGTGCATCTTACGATGTGACCGGAAGCCAGACTTATGTAGGCTCCAGTGAAAATACGTTCACTTATACTTTGAATGGAAGCACTGTAAAACGGAGCCGTATGTTAAAGGCAAAAGCGGCAGTTCCGGAGACCAAAGCATCCAACTACGTGATCACTAAGGAATATGGAACACTGACTGTCACAGATGAGAATGTCACCGGTGTTGTAACAAAGACTCATGAAGGTGAAAAATACAACCTTAATGATACGGTTACCTTCAAGATCACCGTACAGAACATCTACGCAGAGGCTCAGGACATCACCATCACAGAGCAGCCGGGAGTTACCATTACCGGTGAAAACAAGTTTACAGATGTACAGCCTGGTGAGTCTGTAGAAACCACAGCAACTTACACGATCACAGAAGAGGATATCCTCAGAGGTGAATTCGGAAATACAGCAACTGCTATTTTCAGTAATAGAAAAGAATACACGGGAACGGATGAAGTGATCCCGGCTGATCCGAATCCTCACCTGACCGTGGAAAAGACCACGACCAGCA
>CAKRQP010000243.1:0-1975 GCA_934393555.1 uncultured Lachnospiraceae bacterium | reverse complement strand
AGAGACAGAATGGCCGTCATCGTGCTCTTGTCGATCTGATCCTTCACCTTGTATTTTTCCAGTTCAAAGCGAAGATCTGTCAGTGTGACTGTGATATTTTTGGAAAGGCTTCCTGCGCGGATCCGGTCCGCATACATGGCCCAGAGACAGCAAAGTACCACGCTTTCCATCTTTTTCAGGGCTACGTGATTGATCTGGAGCCGGCCGTTTTCCCCCATATCCCGGCAGTTCCGGAGCATGACCACACCGTTCTCGCGGTCCGTCAGCACATCAAAGCCGATGTAGCCCAGATATACGGAAAAGGGCTCCGGATTTTTGGAAATAAAATAGTAGGCACGCTTGCTCTCCTCGTCCCGGTCACGGACAATGAAGGTCTGTTTCAGAAGTCTTCGGCAGCTTTTCTGAAACAGATCCTTTTCAGAAGAGGTAAAGCCCTCCCAGAATTCTTCTATATTCATTCGTTTTTCTCCTCTTTTTCTATGGTAAATCGCCGGATCAGCATCTGCTGCAGTTCCATGTAGCCCTCTTCCACCCGGATCTCAAAGCCGTTTTCCTTCCCGTAGGCCACGGCAGAGAGTGCACTGAGCAGTTCGTTTTTGCTGTCCAGCGGAAGATCGTCACTGGAAAGCTCCTTCCGGCTTCCCATGACCTGTTCCACATAGGATTTCATTTTTTCCTTGGAATAGGGGTTTTCTGCCTCACGCTCCTGTGCCAGCCGTGCCCGCTCGATGTCTTCCTCCGTCATATCCTCCACTTCCACCTGGGAAGCCCTGGCGATCCGCTGGTTTTTCCGCGGATAGCGGATGGAATCCAGATCCAGGAATTCATTGCTCTCCAGACCAAACAGCGGATTCATTTCCTCCGGAAGGTCATCCTTCCAGCCCAGATCATCCATTTCCTCCGTCAGGATCCGGATGGTCTGCTCGACATTGCCCCGGATATCCCGGCTCCGGTTCCGGATAAAACGGGCTCTTCCGATTGCCAGCTGAAGGTAGACGGTGATCTTGTGCTTGATATCACGCATGATCTCATCGTAATCCTCCGTAAAAAACTGGCGGATCGTATGCAGCATATCCTGAACCTGTGCCCGGCTTTCTTCCCGGCTCCGGTTCTCCTCCAGGCCGCAGCCCTCTGCCATTTTTTCCAGAAGCGCGGCATCATTCTGGATCTCTTCCAGACGGAGACGGATATAGGAACGGTAAATATGGATGTTCTGCTGCTTGGTCAGACGGGCATATTCTTTGATGAAATCGCCCTCGCAGTATTCCAGGATATTTTCCGTCAGGCTCTCCATGGTCTCTTCCTGGACCATCCGCTCGATGATCTTTTTGATAAACGTAGCCAGGCGTTTCAGGGCCTTGGAAAGAAGCTTGGCATTGCGGTAAACCGCCCTGAGACCGTTGATGTAGGGATCGTCCTCCCATTGGTCCGGATCCTTCAGAATGTTGTAGACATTGAAAATATAGCTGGAGAATTCCTCCCGCTCCGGTTTCATCAGCTGCTGGAGAAACTCGGAGAGAAGAACGCCCTGCTCCGTCATGATGATGTGTTTTTCATACGTGGCATCGTCAATGTCTTCTTCCAGCCAGCCCACTTCCCGCGAGCAGAAGCGGCGGATCACACCGTTGGCAAGCTCATTATAGTTTGTATTTTCCTCCGGTTCTTCTTCCAGATGCTCAATCTGGTGCTCCATCAGATAGACGGCCAGAGCATCCCGGACCTGACTTCTCGGGATCCGGTAAGTGATCTCCCGGTCATATTCGTGATAGATGAGAAGCAGGCAGTCGGCATAGATCCGGTTGCTGCTCCCGCTGGCCAGACAGTTGAAAAAGCTGCCGGGGAGCGTGTCGAATAGATTCATATATGAAAACTCCTTATCTGGGTCAAACTCACAATATCCCGTTACTGAAAACTTATAAAAAGTTATAAACTTCTATGTTTCATTCCTACTTTAACGAGTATGCTTTTGATGATA
>CAKRQP010000242.1:0-2022 GCA_934393555.1 uncultured Lachnospiraceae bacterium | reverse complement strand
TTTTCCCTTAATTATAAGGTTCATGAGAGCCATACGTATTCCCAAAACTCAGATTGATCACCAGAGGCATGGAAAGTTCCAGGGCTTTCCGCACCGCATAGTCTACACCCTGGATGAGTTCCGTCGTCCGCGGAAAGGAATCCGGCCGCGGGATTCCAAGCTTCACCACCAGAAGCTCACTTTCCGGTGCCACTCCCCGGTATCTTCCCTTAGAAGCTCTCCCATTTCCTGCCGCGATCCCCGCAACTGCCGTTCCGTGACCGGAAAGATCCCGGCTCAGAACACGATTTTCCCGGAGAGACTGATTCAGCTCCTCCCTGGTAAATTCCGTTCCGAGCCGATAGCCTGCCGGAGGCATTCCTTCTATCGTCTGATCCCACAATGCCAGAAGCCGTGTGGTGCCGTCGGCGTTTCGGAAATCCGGATGGGCATAGTCCATACCGCTGTCGATGATCGCCAGAAGCACACCTTTCCCCGTCAGTCCCAGCGGCGCTCTCGAAAGGCCGTTTATGCAGGAGGCTGCCCTTCCCTGATTGACAGCGAAGGACAGCCTCTTTGGTTTTTCAATATATTCGACCTGCACCCGAGATGCCAGCCAGGAAATCAGATCCTGCCGGATCGTCACGATCGCATACTCATTGACCAGTGGAGTGAAAGCAACGCCTTCTCTCTCCAGTCCTGTAAGATCTCCATGATATTTGATGATAAGATCCCAGGTGTTTGCCGCCCGGTCATAACCTTCTGCGAGACGTTCCGAGCGCTCCATTTCCTCCGCCGTGGCATCCAGCGCCAGATTCAGGAGATTTTCGAGTTTTTGATCGTTCATACACTACCGCCATATATGGGATTCTATTTAATATATGCACGACCCGCTGCCCCCTAACACTGACTCAGTTTCTTATACATCTCCAGCACGCCTTCGTAATTCCCCCCATAAATAAAGTAGTAATCCAGCTGTTTTCCTTCCATATAGAGGTAGGAACCGTACATGGGGATCGTGCAGCAAAGGGCCGTGCCCTCCGACGCCAGGCCGATGCCATAGCCATATTCCGATACCACCAGCGGCATACGGAGTGCCTTCTGTCCGAAGCTGATATAGCGGGCTTTCTGGTTCATAGGCTCCAGCTTGCTGTCGAGGACGCCTTTGGCGTAAAGCTTCTCCTTCTTCGGCCAGTCAAAGTAAAGCCAGCCTTCAGAAATGGTGCTGTACTCCATCTGCCGGGGAAGAGTGGCTTTCTCAGCCAACAGACACTTTCCGGTCTTATCAAGGAACGTAAGAGCTCCTGTTTTCTTATCGATCCGCACGGTAAGCTTTTCTGTGGTAAGCTCCGCCAGATTTTTACCTTCTCTTGCAGACCACTTTACCGTGGGTTCCGGCTGGTAATCCCAGTAGCCCGGCTCAAACTCCGCCCGGATCCCCTTCTGGAACTGTACCCGGATCAGGCCGTCCTCCAGCGGGATCAGATGGAAGATCCCATAATTGCTGATGATCTCCAGATATTTCTTCGTTTTCCGCAAAATACGGACCGCCGTATCGATGCGGCTGTGGCCTTTCGGCCGTAAAACACTGCTGTTTGGGATGCCCCCGAAGGGATAGGGAGAAGCATTGATGGGCGCTGTGGTCTGCACCTTGCTCTCCAGTGCCTTTCGCACCGGCACCTCCTGTTTCAGCGGCTGTTCGGTCTTCGGAAGTTCCAGTTTGGGCGGCGCAGGCTGCTCTCCCACAAAGCCCAGCTTCATCGGACGGCTGTAGGAGGAAAGCGAACGGGCCTTCCCGGTCTCCGAAACCTTCATGCCGCCGGAGATTTCGACCTTCTCCTCCGGTTTTGGAACCGCTTTCACGAGAAGCCCCCTCGCTTCTGCCGCAGAAGCCTTCTCTGATACCGGATCAGCTGCCTTTTTCTCCACAGGGACCGGCTTTTTCCGGAGTGCCTGAGACTCCTTGTGGACCTGATTTTCCAGCGAATGGATCCTTTTTTCCTCGGAAACCTTCGTACCGATGAGGTCCGTCAGATCTCCTGT
>CAKRQP010000241.1:0-2045 GCA_934393555.1 uncultured Lachnospiraceae bacterium | reverse complement strand
CCATCTACCTCTACTCTGCCTTTTCGAATATACTGCTTTACTTCCTGCCTGGTTCCTGCGCCCATCTCAGACAGGAACTTGTCTAACCGGATCATGAATTCAACCTCCAGCCCGGCAAATATTTATTCTTCAAAGTTCCATTAGCAAGTTTCCCCCATCCAAGAGGATAACCATCCACGCAGACCAGATACCAGCCTTTTGCTTTCGTCTCTACCAAGTCATCGACATCCAGTGTTTCCCCTTTCAGATAACGGCTTACACGATCATCTTCTAGCGGCAGATCGACAATTTTCTCATAATCATCTTTTTTGAGAGTCATGGCAAAGGCCTGACTTGGCTCAAACCGTTTTTTCTTAAGTTCTCCAAGCAAAAGTCCGGTACGAAGGAACCGAAGTCCCTTAAGATCAGGAAGTCCTGCCGGCATCACATAGACACGCTCGCCGTGGATATCCAGAAGATCCGTACGGATTTCTTTCTTAACATCATTTAAAAATTCTTCCAGTTCCTCTGGTAATTTTTTCTTTCCTTTTCCACCGGTTAGTTCACCTTTCACACGGTCACATGGTTCGCCCTTTTGTACAAGTGCCAGATAATGTCCTTCCCCTTTCATTTTATGTGGGAATATGCGGACAGTATCCGCAAGCGACGAATTCTGGGATTCTGTTACTTCCGGCATTCCATGAACAAAACCTTCATATGGTGCAATCTTCAAGATTCTAAATTCCGGATAGGTCTTAAGTAAATGTTCGATGACCTGCTCATTTTCTCTTGGGTCAAAAGTACAGGTAGAATACAGCATCATTCCGCCTTGTTTTAGCATACGGGCAGCCTGCAAGATAATGCTCTTCTGAATATTACAGAAAAAGTCCGGCCCATGCTCCTCCCATGCAGATACCATTTTTTTATCCTTTCGGAACATTCCTTCTCCGGAACACGGAGCATCAATCAGAATCTTATCAAAATACTCTGTAAAATAGCTTTCCATTTTTCCAGGCTCTTCACTTAAAACAAGTACATTGCCAATGCCGAACACCTCAATGTTTTTAAGAAGCCCCTTGGCTCTGGAATTACTTATGTCATTGGCCGCAAGTACTCCTTCCCCTTGAAGCTTGGCTCCAAGCTCCGTAGCCTTTCCTCCCGGTGCCGCACATACATCTAACACCTTGTCTCCCGGCTCCACCGGAAGCCGGTTTGCCGGTGTCATGGCACTTGGCTCCTGCAGATAATAAAGCCCTGCAAAATAATATGGATGTTTGGACGGCGTTACATGCTCCCCGTCATAATAGAATCCATTCTCAATCCAGGGAATCTGCTCGATCTCAAACGGACAGATCTTTTTAAACTCTTCTACGGAAATTTTATTCGTATTTACACGAAGCCCATAATAACGTGGCTCTTCATAACATGCAATATAATCGTCAAAATCTTCTTTCAGAAGATCTCGCATCTTTTTTTCAAAATTCTCTGGCAATCTCATTGATCTTTCTCCTCCAGCGCATAAACATACATAATGTAGTATATCATATCTGGGTGTATAACTCTAGAAATATGAATAGATTAATTTTTTATTTTCTAAAAACAAAAGTACTTCATACGGATTAACGCTGATTTCTTTCTCATCTTCATAAAAATAAATTCCAAAATGCAAATGTACCGGGAACTGTCCCACCGTTCCTTCTGCTCCATAACCGCTGTCTCCCATATATCCAAGCAACTCTCCCGCCCTTACATGATCCCCGATTTTCAAGTTAGAATAAGAGTCCAGATGTGCGTAGTAGTAATAAGTACCACTATTGCTCGTGATACCAATCCTCCAGCCTCCTCTTTCAAGCCAGCCCTTATTTTTCACCGTTCCGTCACTGACGCTCACCACCGGATACAGCCCCCGTTTATTTTCAGCCGCCATAATATCTATTCCTTCATGTACCCGCTTTCCGCCATAATTACGTTCCATATGCCAGGTGTCCACAAAACTCACTTTCAAAGATTTGTCCACATCAGACTCCGGAATCGGGAAATATAAGACCTCTTTTTCCACATTTTGC
>CAKRQP010000240.1:0-2067 GCA_934393555.1 uncultured Lachnospiraceae bacterium | reverse complement strand
TTTTATTTTTTTACAATCAAATTTTGCAAATTTATTCAACTTTCTCTTTATAAAAATGTTCTTCCACATAAGGGATCACCTGGGCGAGATCATCCAGTTTCGCTTCGATGAGAGATTCCAGTTCTGGAACGGATCTGAGAATGTCCGGGATCATGATGGGAAGCATGCCTGCGTTCAGGGCGGATCTGAGGCCATTCTGAGAGTCTTCGAGGACCAGCGTTTTTCCGGGCTCTGCTTTAAGAGCGGCTCCCGCCTTTTCATAAATTTCCGGATCCGGCTTGGAGCGGTGTACCTGATCACCACAGATGATCACGGAAAAATCGTCCCATACACCGCAGCCCTTCAGTTTCTCCTTTGTCCGCTCCCGGCTGGATGAAGTGGCTACTGCCAGGGCAAAGCCTTCTTTTTTCAGAAACGCCATCAGTTCCGGCAGACCTTTTTTCACAGGAACCCCTTCTCTTTCCTGGATCTTTCTGCTCTCCTCCCGGTAGACCTCTGTAAATTCAGCAAACGGAAAATCCTCGCCGTACACGCGTTTAAAATATTCTTCCCTGCCTTTGAGATTCATGCCAAGGGTATGATAAATGTTGTGCCCCAGAGGACCATAGCCCATTTTTTCTCCGGCTATATCCCAGGAACGCATGACCAGCCGCTCCGAATCCAGCATCAGGCCATCCACGTCAAAAATAACTGCCTGAAGCGGTCTTTTCTTCTGCACTTCCACTGTTTTTCCACCTTTCTGAACGTACAGAGTCCTGTTTTCCACATTTTACCGGAAAACAGGAGCTCCTGAAATATGCCTTTTCCTGTTTACTGGCACTGATACCAGGTTCCATCAAAGGAAACGAGGACCTGTATTGCCTCTTCTGTCACATCTCCTGGAAGGACTGCCTCCAGATCCACTTCTTTTTCTTCTCCGGAAGCCATGTTTTCCGGAGTGTTTACCTGTCCCCGGTAAAGATTTCCGTCTGCAAGGATCAGAAGACCAAGATAAGCATCGCTGCTGCTCTCTTTTTCAGAAAGATTTTTCACTTTGGCAGTCAGATGCAGCTTTTTTGCACCGCCCATGAGATTTTCGGAGGAGTTATCCACCGTTTTGTCTGTATTTTCCACCTCTGAAGCCGTGTCTTGCTCCGTCTCCGCTCCAGAAATTTCTTCTGTTTCACTGGAAAGGGTACGGTCTTCTGCTGTATCCAGAACCCATGAACCCATGGTAACTGCTGCAAAATCCGCACATTCCAGCGTCTGCCCCTCTTCCAGAGTCTCTCTGTTCCCCGGATGGGTCGTGGTATCAAAACGGATCTCATAGGTGTTTCCGTTGAGTTCTGCTTTTCCGATAAAGCTTTCGCTGGTCTTCGGAACCAGGGTAATATAATGGAAGCTCCCCGTTTCTCCCGCTGCCAGCATGGTGTCTTCGGTAAGGTCTGCTCCATGGGCGGACTCTTTGCGGATCAGGCTCTCCTCATAGTCTGTGGTATGGTCATTCAAGGTGAGCGTGAGAAGTTCCGATACATCCATATCCTCAGAGCCTTCGTTTGTCACCTCGAAAACCAGGTCCGCATACTGCATATCTGTCTCCTGGGAATCGATACGGCTGCTCCCGGCAGCAATGACAGGAGACTGGACGGCATCCTCTACCCAGATTTCTTTTAAAGTTACGGAATAAAAGCCTTCTTCACTTCTGGCCTGATCAAAATGGATCCTGCCGTCATCCTGCGCTGTCCCGGAAGATGTGCTTCCGTCGCCGGAAACCGTTCCTGCTCCGCTTCCCTGGCTGTCGCTGCTGCCGGAATCTCCGCTTCCCACGTTCTGCTTCGGAAGACCGTACTGTTCACAGATATCATTGTATTTACCGCTCAGGTAATCCTGATACGCCTGGTTGGCTCCCGCCATATCCGGTGAATAACCGTATGCCTGGAGCATGGATTTGACGTAGGCTTTCTCCTCGTCGGTGTAAGCCTTTGACTGTATGCTTCCCATTCCCAGAGACAGGCAGGCTGCCATACTTAAGAAAAATGCGATTGATTTCTTCTTATTCATATAAAACTCCGTTTCTGATGTTGTCTG
>CAKRQP010000239.1:0-2079 GCA_934393555.1 uncultured Lachnospiraceae bacterium | reverse complement strand
CTGTAGTTCCCTTCATACGGGCCACACAGGACAGGGTAGTGCTGGAGATCCAGCGCGGCTGTATCCGCGGCTGCCGGTTCTGTCAGGCCGGTATGCTGTACCGCCCTTTAAGAGAACGCGACCTCACTATGCTGAAGGACTATGCTCTTACCATGCTGAAAAATACCGGTCATGAAGAGATCTCCTTAAGTTCCCTGAGTTCCAGTGACTATTCCGATCTGGCAGGTATCGTAAACTTCCTCATCGATCACTGTGAAGGACAGGGAATCAATATTTCCCTTCCTTCTCTCCGTATCGATGCCTTTTCTCTGGACGTTATGAGTAAGGTTCAGGATATCAAAAAGAGCAGCCTGACCTTCGCACCGGAGGCCGGTTCCCAGAGAATGCGTGATGTGATCAACAAAGGCCTGACAGAAGAGGATATTCTGAAAGGCTCCGGTGAAGCTTTTGCCGGCGGCTGGAATAAGGTAAAGCTTTATTTCATGCTGGGTCTTCCCACAGAGGAAGAGGAAGACATCAAAGGCATTGCCTATCTGGCAGAAAAGATCGCCGAGAATTATTATGAGATCCCAAAAGATCAGAGAAACGGAAAATGTCAGATCACCGTCAGCACTTCCTTCTTTGTTCCAAAGCCCTTCACTCCATTCCAGTGGGCTCCTATGAACACCCGTGAGGAATTTCTCGGAAAAGCGTATACCGTCAACCATACGATCAAAGACCAGCTGAACAAAAAGAGTATTAAATACAACTGGCATGAGGCGGATGTGACGCTGCTGGAAGGCCTGCTGGCCCGTGGAGACCGGAGAGTTGGCAAGGCTATCCGGAAAGCCTATGAGAACGGCGCGCTTTACGATGCCTGGAGCGAGACCTTCCACTATGATATCTGGGAAAAAGCCATGGAAGAGACCGGCATTTCTTATGATTTTTACAATTTCCGTACCAGAACCTTCGATGAGATCCTTCCATGGGATTTCATCCATATCGGAGTTACCAGAAAGTTTATGGAACGGGAATGGGAGAAAGCAAAACAGGGTATCGTAACGCCCAACTGCCGCCAGGGCTGCTCCGGCTGCGGTGGAAAAACCTATGGCGGAGGTGTATGCTATGAAGATTAGAGTAAAATTTTCCAAACACGGGGCTATGAAGTTTATCGGTCATCTGGATATCCTCCGGTATTTTCAGAAAGCGATCCGCAGAGCAGAGATCCCCATTGTGTTCACAGAAGGATTCAGCCCTCATATGGTCATGTCCTTTGCCTCTCCGCTGGGCGTAGGCATTGAAAGCGAAGGCGAATACATGGACATTGAGATCAGAGAACCTCTTTCCACAGAGGAAGCCGTACGGCGTCTGGATGCTGTTATGAGCGAAGGTATGCGGATTCTGGATTTTCGTCAGATCCCCGATGAAAAAGCCAGCAATGCCATGGCTCTGGTATCTGCAGCAGACTACCGCATCCGTTTTCGCGACGGTTACGAACCTGATCTGGACTGGAAAAAACTTTATACTTCTTTCCTGGAACAGCCGGCCATCTCCATTATCAAGAAAACGAAAAAAAGTGAAACGGAACTGGATATCCGCCCGCTGATCTATGAGAGCCGTCTGGAAGGAGACAGTATTTTTGTCCGTCTTTCTTCCGGCAGTGCTGCAAATATCAAACCAGAGCTCATGATGGATGCCTTCGCCGCCTATGCAGGCTTTTCACTGGAGCCCTTTTCTCTGATGATCACACGACTGGATCTTTACGCAGACGGACCGGACGGAGGTTTTGTTTCTTTAAACGAACTGGGTGAAAAAATTGGATAAAAAGCTACTCATCGTACGCTGCCGGGGCAGGATCCTGACGGCTTTAAAAGAAGGCGATAAGGTCGTCGAACTTCATCTGGATGAAGAAGAACGCAATTCGCTTCTTGGAAACATCTACATCGGCCGCGTACATAATATTGTAAAAAACATCCATGCCGCTTTTATCGAGATCGGAAACGGGATGCAATGCTATTATTCGCTTTCTGACAATAAAGCGCCGATCTTTCTGAAAAAAGGAAAATCGAGCCAGCTTCAGGCCGGAGATGAGCTTCTGGT
>CAKRQP010000238.1:0-2082 GCA_934393555.1 uncultured Lachnospiraceae bacterium | reverse complement strand
TTCATATAATTCATCAGCCTCTGATACTCACTCTTATCCACGATCGTAATGATCTCATGGTGCTTTTCCATGTTATAGGCTCCGATGGCTTCATAAACCGTTGCTCCGCTGTGCAGATCGTTGATAATGAATTTCCGAAGCTCCTCTTCCTTCTTCGTGATGATGCAGACCCGGCGTTTGATGTTGTGATCGAAAATAAAATGATCCAGAACGATTCCATTAAAATAGGTTCCCAGAATACTCAGGACCACCGTTTTCTTGTCATAGACAAAAGCCGCCGAAAGCGCCACACACATACCGGAAAGAGACATGGCCTTTCCAAGATCCATATGAAGATACTTGTTCATGATCTTCGCCACAATATCCAGACCGCCGGAAGATGCATTCCTGTTGAAAAGAATGCTTAAGCCTACACTCACGATCAGGATGTAGCAGATCACATCCAGTTCCTGGCTGCCTGTCAAAGACTCGCTTCCCGGAAACAGCTTCTCAAACAGCCCCAGAAGCACCGGCAGCAAGATGCTGGTATAAACCGTCTTCACTCCAAACTCTTTTCCGCAGGTAAAAAAACCGATGATCAGAAGAACGACATTCAAGATCATGGTGATCGCCGACAACGGCAGCGGGACAAAGTTGGAAAGCACAATACCCAGACCCGAAATACTGCTTATCGATGCATGACACGGCACCAGAAAAAAATAGACACTTGTTGCTATGATAGTCATTGCAACAGTCAGGATCAATGCCTCCTTCATAAGATCCCTTACATTTAGTTCCTTTTTCAAAATACCCTCCCTGATTTTCCATCGAAACAGTCTTTTTTTCTGTTTACGATGTTTTTGTTTTCATTTTAACCCGTTTCGAGAAAGGAAACAAGTCCTATCTCATAAGGATTTCTTTTCGAACATGGCAGCAAGCCTTTTTGCACTTTCCGCCATTTTTTTCACACCCTTACAGACATCATCCTTTGCATACTTTTCCAGATAGGCATCCGCCTCCAGGGTAAAATATCCCCCGTAACCGATCTCCTTTAATGCGGATACGATTTCCCCAAAATCGATCTTCATGGAAAACGGAAGCTGATGGGAATCATGGATCTTGTCATTGTCATGGATATGCAGTGCTTCCAGCTTCGGTCCCAGTGCACGGATCATGGCAGCCGCCCCGGAACCGGCACCCTTCATCTCGGCATGGCCAAGATCCAGACAGGCTACAAACGAAGGATCATCCACCGCATGCAGATGCTCCAGAAAACTCTCTGACGTGGCACAGGCTGCAAAACAGGCTTCTCCCTTTTCATTGTCCCAGTTCCACATGTTTTCCGTTGCGATCTTTACCCCGCATTCCTTCGCAAACGGAAGCAGTTCCAAATACATTTCCGCATTCTCCTCAGCCGATCTGTCATTTTCCGGATGAATGATGCAGATCTTGCCGCCCGCCTCTGCTGTACATTCAATCGCCCGCTTCAAAAACGGCCGTATGGCCACACTGGAAGGAAAAGGTGCGTGAGACTGGTTGCAGACGATCCCGTTATCCAAACCGATCTGCTTCAGTTTTCTGGCAAACTTCAAATAATCCGCCGATGCCAGCGGATGATCAGACGGCAGAAACACCTTTCTGCTCCAATCATACCGGCACATGTCAAACATGGAAAAATCCCAGGCGTCAAAGCCTGCCTTCGCAAGAAATTCTATGGCTCTTTCCTCACCGATCAAATGAGCCGCTGAACCGATTTCCGTTGATATCTTCATGATAAACCCTCCTGTAGAATGACTTATTTTTTCCTGAATCTCAGTATATCACATGATGTTGAGGTCAAAAGGTCTTTTGCCCCCAACTGATGCCTACGAATTGCTCCGCTTCGGTCGGTGCTAAACGTGTGCCACTGGCACACAACACCTATAAACATTCGAAATCCGCTGATTCACTGCGTAAATCGCTACTTTCTTACATCTTATCTTTCACAACGGCCGGCACATCGATCAGTCCAAACCGATAGAACATCCCATAGATGTAGGTCACTCCACGGATGTCACCCAATGCTTTCGGCCCGTTAACCACCGCTCCGACCTCTTTTATATT
>CAKRQP010000237.1:0-2128 GCA_934393555.1 uncultured Lachnospiraceae bacterium | reverse complement strand
AACTCCACTGCTTTTCCAACTGCATCATCCATGGCCACGGTATCTGTGATCGTTGCTGCGGCATCATTTGCATGGCAGGCCCAGTCGATCTTTCCGCCCTCAACCATCATAAAGAAGCCGGTATCATTGTCCAGTACCTCAATTCCTTTTTCAACATAGTCGGAAAGTCCCCATTCACCTTCTTCGCGATCCATGTCATAGCTCATTGCATCGCTATCTGCAAGCGTTTCATCGATAACGATTGCTTTTCCATCCTCTGCGGTCAGGCTCTCTGCCTCTGCCTGGGTTTTGATCACTTTATACCCTGCTTCTTCTGCCAGCTGATACAGATCCGTTTTATCCCCATCTGCTCCGGTTGTCTTCTTCAGACCGCCGCCTGCAAAGTAATCGAAATCACTTGCGATCAGTTCCTCACCGATTTCATAATAACTATTTCTGGATGCCTGATGTGCATAGAAAGCTGCCGGTGTTGCATGGTTTAAGTTTACAGAGGAAAGGATTCCCACTTTGTAACCAAGCTGTTTTTTCAGTTTTTCTGCGATGGTCTCATAGGAAGTCTCCATCTTCTCATCCATATTGATGGTTCCGCTGTAGGTCTTATGGCCTGTGGAAATGGAAGTTGCTGTGGAAGCGGAATCCGGACAGAAGGATGTGCTGTCATAGGTCTGTGCAGATCCGGCTACCGGGAATTTCATCATATTCAGCTTGCTTTCGCTGTTGAGGATCTCATCTCCGTCATCTGCGATCGCATTCAGATAATAGTTGGTTGTCTGCACCTGCGGATAACTCATTCCATCACCGATGAACAGGAAAATATATTTCGGAGTCTTTGTTCCTTCTTCTGCTGCCATTCCATGAACTGGTACTGTACAGACTGCCATTGCTGCTGCCAATAATAATGCACCGACTTTTTTTGCTTTCATAATACTCTCCTTTACATAACTCGTTGTAACTGCAAAATGAATCTATTTCACTTCTTTTCTTGACGATGCCTATTATAGGAGGGCTCTGTAAAATCTCCATTTGTCCAAAGTTAAATTTATATAAGATTTCTGTCTGTTTTTAACACAGAAACTTTACATAAGGGGTATTCTTCCCTCTATCCATATGTTATACTTTGTTGCAAACGGATCTTCTCAATCCGCTTCGCTACCTGCCCGTAACCAACTCTACCTTGCAGCTGCCGTAATACCGGTGCGCTGCCCTCACCTGAATAAAGGAGTGCAAAAAAATGAAACACCCCAAGAATTTTCGTGTTGTAAATCTACTGATGCTTACCGTTGCAGGAATCGTAAACGCCTTTGGGATCACGATTTTCCTGACTCCGGTCAAATTGTATGACAGCGGTATTTCAGGAACCTCCATGTTGCTGGAACAGATCACACCATCGTATCTGTCCCTGTCTTTTTTCCTTTTATTACTGAATATCCCTCTGTTTCTGTTCGGTCTGAAAAAACTGGGCAGGCTTTTTACTGCCTACGCGATCTATACGGTGGCGGTCTACTCTCTTTTCGCATGGCTGATCACGGATGTCTTTCCCATTGATGTCAGTATTGCCTCACCTCTTGCCGGCACGGATCTGCTGCTCTGTGCACTGTTTGGCGGCGTGATATCCGGTATCGGCAGTGGTCTTGCGATCCGTTTCGGCGGTGCAATGGACGGAATTGAAGTCATGGCAGTGATTTTCTCCAAACGCCTTGGTATCACGGTCGGAACCTTCGTCATGATCTATAATATCCTCCTGTATATCATTTGCGGCTTCGTACTCAAAAGCTGGATCCTGCCTTTATATTCCATCGTTACCTATGCTGCCGCTTTGAAGACCGTCGATTTCATTGTGGAAGGTATCGACCGATCCAAATGTGCCATTATCATCACAGAACATCCGGATGAAATATGTAAAGCGCTCAGCGAGACGTTTGAAAGCGGTGTGACACATCTCAGTGCCAAAGGCGGCTACTCAAACCGCGACAAATCGATGATCTACTTTATCATAAACAGATATCAGATCATCCGGATGAAAGACATCGTACACAACATTGATCCGCTCGCTTACATTACGATCAGTGAAGTCGCGGATATCTTTTCCAGCAACAACAACAATCAGTGAGATTTTTCGGATAAAAAA
>CAKRQP010000236.1:0-2138 GCA_934393555.1 uncultured Lachnospiraceae bacterium | reverse complement strand
GTGAACGCCACGATGGAATAACCCCTTTTCCGGTACTCTTCCCTGATCTGCTCCTTGGTCAGTTTTCCATCGGAAATTACCGTATGACAGTGCAGGTTCGCCTTGTAAAACTTACCCTCTCCCGGGAAAAAATCATAATCCTTCATCTATTTGCCCTCCATACATTAAGATGGTTCGATTGTACCACAGAATGCCCGGAAGTGACATTCTTTCTTTTCTGTTCTTCCAGTTTTCCTTCCGGCGTGCTTTCTGGGGATTTCCAACAATGGAATCTATCTCCTTCCTTGCAAAGTCTCACATTTCATGCTATGATGATTTATGAAATTCTGGTACCTGTTTTTCAGGAAAGGGGGATTCTATGAATAAAGTGAATATTCCTGTGGGTGTATCGGATTTTGTAAAACTCCGTCAAAATAATTATTACTATATTGATAAATCCGCACTCATTCAAGAACTTTTAAAAAATTCTGTCACTGAAGTTACTCTCATTACCCGTCCCCGCCGTTTTGGAAAAACGCTTGCCATGAGTATGCTTGAGAGCTTTTTTGATATACGTCAGAAAAATGAAGCCCTGTTTCGGGGGCTTGCCGTCTCCTCTGATTCCTCTCTCTTTAAAAAATATTGACGGACTGACTTTTTCTACCGCTTACCAGCAATTAGTCTACGAGGTCGGACTTCTTTTCGAAAAACACAATTATCTTCTGGCTGATAAAAAAATAAGTTCTGTTGAAAAGGAGCTTTTTGAACGACTGAAAAATCGTTCTGCCAGTGAGGTGGAAGTTTCCCGTTCTCTTCAGTTTCTTTTACAGCTTATGATGCAGCATTACGAAAAAAGCGTAATTCTTCTTCTGGATGAATATGATGTACCACTTGCCAAGGCCAGCACCAATGGTTATTATAGAGAAATGCTCGAGATCATCCGTGCCATGATGAGCACCTCTTTAAAAGATAATCCCAGCCTTTGCTTCGCTATCATTACGGGCTGCCTTAGAATTTCAAAGGAAAGTATCTTTACCGGAACCAACAACTTCGTTTCCGATACGATCACGGATTCCCATCTGGATGAATACTTTGGCTTCACACAGAAAGATATGGATCAGCTTCTTGCTGACACAGACGCCAGAGATTATGCAGATGACATAAAAAACTGGTATGACGGCTATCACTTCGGAGATTTCGATGTCTACTGCCCCTGGGATGTCATGAATTATCTGCGCGATCTTCAGAGAAATCCCAAAGCCCTGTCCTCCAGCTACTGGAAAAACACCAGCGATAATGCCATCATCCGCTCTTTTATTGACTATGCCGGTGCCAGTATTACCCGGAAACTGGAGACCTTGCTTTCCGGAGGTTATATCATACAGGAAATCAACGAAACGCTCACTTATGATTACCTTCATTCTTCTGAGGAGAATCTCTGGAGTGTCCTTTACCTGACCGGCTATCTGACCTGCCTCAAAGATGACACGCTTTCTCTTCCTGCCCGTTCCACCGCCCTTGTCATCCCCAATGCAGAGATCCGTGAAATTTTTGAAACCACGATCACACAATGGTTTGATGACAGCGCCCGGAACTGGAACCGAAAGCCTTTATTTGATGCCATCTGGGCCGAAAACTGTAAAGCTGCTACCGAAGAAATGAACCGTCTTCTCAGAAAAACCATCAGTTATCACGATTATAAAGAAGACTTCTACCATGCTTTCCTGGCAGGCATTTTTGCCGGAGCCGGATATACCGTAGAATCCAACAGGGAACACGGAGAAGACCGCTGCTTCTCTTCCCACTGCCTGCGAAGCGGCTTTAACACAAATTACCACCCGCATGTATGCTCAGGAATTTGAGGATGATTACGACCAGATCTGCTGCTATGGGATCGCATTCTTCAAAAAACGGTGTCTGATTAAGATACAGAAAGAAAAATAAACAAAAACCAGGCTGGGACAGCTTTCCTGTAAACAGAACCAGGCTGGTTTTTTTGATCCGATAATTGTAAAGATTTCCTCGTCTCCTCCGCCTTCTCTTCGATATTCCGACGGTGTTTTTCCGATGATCCTGCGGAATTCCTTTGCAAAGTAAAACTGATTGGCATAGCCTGTCGCTTTCAGCTGATATTCTACCTGGGGCAGGATCACAAAGCA
>CAKRQP010000235.1:0-2163 GCA_934393555.1 uncultured Lachnospiraceae bacterium | reverse complement strand
GCGGAAGCAGCCTGACGTCGGCGGTCTTCACCCATGGCAGCATAATGCTTACGGGTCGTATTGACGTCTTTATGTCCGAGCACCTCGGCTACCAGATAGATGTCACCGGTTTCGCGGTAAAGGCTTGTGCCATAGGTACTGCGAAGCTTATGCGGTGTGATCTTTTTGGTCGTCGTGATCGCACGGGCATATTTTTTTACCATATTTTCTATAGCCTGAACACCGATTCGGCGGCGTTGGGTAGAATAGAAGAGAGCGTTTTCATGACCGGCGATAGGAGTGATGGCAGCCCGTACCGGAAGGTAAGCCTTCAGGGCATCCGCAACCTCGTCACCAAAATAAACAATGGTTTCGTTGCCGCCTTTTCGTACGATGCGGATCCCATTGTTGTCAAAATCAATATCCTGAATGTCAAGACCTACACATTCAGAAACACGGATACCGGTTCCAAGGAGAAGGGTCACAATAGCCAGATCCCGGGCTTTTGTCTTTTCATAGTACATTTTCCTCTGACCGGTAAGTTCATCGCCTCCATGTTCGATATAATCCAGGAGAGAGGCTGTTTCATTGGCTTCCAGACGGATGATGGATTTTTCATGGATTTTCGGCATATCGACCAGAAGAGTCGGATTACTGGAAATCACCTGACGTTTGTAATAGTAGGTATAGAAACTCCGGAGAGCTGACATTTTTCTTTTCAGCCCGCGTTCCCCGTTGGTGATCTGTTTTTCGCAGTCAGAAGCCTCATAGACCTTCAGATATTCCTGATATTCCTCGATGTCCACAGCCTCCAGCTGATCCAGAACAGATACCGGAAAATCCCGGATATCCATGGTACGCAGGGATGGATTCCGTTCCTTCAGAAAACGAAAAAAAACACGGATATCATACGCATAAGATATTCTGGTTTTGGTAGAAGTAGTCGGCTCCATGGCACGGAAATAATCCCGGCAAAATCCGGGAAGTGTTTTTAAAACATCACGAAGCTTTAAGGTGTTTTCCACATCTTGTTCGTCGTGGTAAGTGATTCGTTCAGGCATATAAAAAATCCTTTCTGATCTGGAAAAGAGTACTCCATAGATCTATACGACAAACACATGTTTTTCAAATAGATCTATGGAAATTTACCAATTTTCCTGCTTTCTTATGTTTTGATGCTTCCAGGATAAAAAAATTCCATTTGGATTGGAATCAGATTTTATGCTTCTATGGATGCCCATGCTTTCAGATATTCTCTGGCCATAATTGCACAGCCGGGATCAGAAAGATGCACGCCGTCGTAACTCAGATCTTCTGTGGGCACTTTCTCGATCAGGCAATTGGTCAGGATCCCGTTCATCGGCAGGTATACGTCTGCATATTTTCTGGCAAGGCGGCGTGTAACTTCAATCTTGGGTCCGAGATCTTCCCAGAAAACTTCTTTTTCCGGATCTGTTGGAAGTAAAAACGGTTCGATAAGCATAAGCTTTGTATCCGGAAGGTCTTTTTTGATCTTCTCCAGAAGTTCGGTCAGATTCGCTTCAAACTGTTCTTTTGAAGTAATATCATTGGAATCATACCTTCTCCAGGTGTCGTTGATTCCGATCATGATGGACAGATAATCCGGATGTACTTCCAGAATATCCTTCTGGTATCTTTCCAGCAGGTTCTGGCATCTGTCACCGGAAACGCCTCTGTTTATAAATGTTACCGGATGATTCGGAAATAACAATTCATAAATTTTGGCAGCTCTGTAAGCATAGCCTTTTCCCAGAGCGCCGCCTCCTTCCGGAAACATATCCATCAGTAAACCGCCGTCGCGTCCCCAGTCGGTGATGGAATCTCCTTGAAACAATACAGTACTTTCTGCTTTAAAAATAGTTTTCATAACGTTATCTTCTGCCTTTCCGGGAAAAGTTCCCCATTGATTATTCATTCATCAAATTCTGCAGTCACAATGAAGCCTCTTGGTGTATTATCTACACTGATGATGGTTCCTTCTCTGGATTTCAGCCGTTCCGGAGCTTTGAAACATCCGGACATGGCCACAGCCGGTTCAATGATATAACTGTAATTCATATTCGTCTGGATCTCTGTGATCTCCACATGATCACCTGGCTGGACCAGATTCGGCCGTTCCATTTTGAATTTTTCTCTGCGCATATACAAGAAGTCCTTTCTGCT
>CAKRQP010000234.1:0-2203 GCA_934393555.1 uncultured Lachnospiraceae bacterium | reverse complement strand
AAGGAAGCGGTACAGGCTTACGGAGCTGTCCAGACCTCTCTTTATATGGATGTCCAGAAAGATTACAGTTCTGTCTATTATAATGAAAGAACAGCCTCCTACTGTTATCCGAAAAAGGAAGCGCCGAACCACGATATCCTGATCATCGGCTGGGATGATACGTATCCGGCTTCCAGTTTTACGTATCATGTAAAAGAAAACGGCGCATATATCTGTCAGAACAGCTGGGGAACCTCCTATGGAGAAAACGGGATTTTTTATGTTTCCTATGAGGATCCAAATATTGCGGGTTATGCGCTGGCATATTCCCGGGTGGAAGCGCCGGATAATTACGGTTCCATTTATCAGTCAGATCTTCTTGGCTGGGTAGGTCAGCTGGGATACGGAACGGACAGCTGTTATTTTGCCAATGTCTATACAAGCAGAGGGGCAGAAGCTTTAAAAGCAGTCGGTTTTTATTCTGTAGGAGAGAATACGGAATATGAGCTTGCTGTTGTGGAGGATTTTAAGGACACGTTGTCGCTGGCGGCCTTTTCTCCGGTACAGACGGGAACACTGGAGCATGCAGGTTTTTATACGGTGGATCTGGATCAGCCGGTAGCTCTGAGTGAAGGGCAGCGTTTTGCCGTAGTGGTAAAAGTGCGTACACCGGGAGAAAATTATCCGGCGGCCACAGAGTATAAGGCGGATGAATATACCGAGACAGTGGATCTTTCTGACGGCGAGGGCTATATCAGCATGAAGGGTTATCAATGGAGCAGGACAGAAACGGAATATAATTGCAATGTCTGTCTGAAGGCTTATACGGATACCGAATGATAGAAAGGAAAAAACAATGAAACGGATTATTTTTGCAACAGGAAATGAAGGAAAAATGAAAGAGATCCGGATGATCCTTGCGGATCTTCAGGTACCGGTCCTGTCCATGAAGGAAGCCGGACTTCAGACGGAGGTGGAGGAAAACGGAAAGAGCTTTGCAGAAAATGCAGATATCAAAGCCACTGCCATTCAGAAGCTTTCACCGGAGGATATCGTTCTGGCTGACGATTCCGGACTGGAGATCGATGCCCTGAACGGAGAGCCGGGGATCTATTCTGCCCGGTATATGGGAGAGGATACCTCTTACCGGATCAAAAACGCCAATCTGGTAGAGCGTCTGCATGGAGTGCCGGATGAAAAAAGAACGGCACGGTTTGTCTGTGCCATTTCTGCAGCCTTGCCGGGAGGAACCATCTTAAGAAGCCGTGGAACGATCGAGGGACGGATCGGGTATGAGGAAAGAGGAGAGAATGGCTTCGGCTACGATCCTATTTTTTATCTGCCGGAATATGGCTGTTCCACTGCGGAACTGGATCCGGAGACCAAAAACCGTTTAAGCCACAGAGGGAAAGCACTGGAGGCGATCAAGGAGCAGCTGCGTCCCTTCCTTGAGGAGGGAAACAGATGAAGATTCTCATTGTGAGTGATACGCATGGTCAGGAGAAGAATCTGGAAGAGGTTTTGGAAAAGGAATCACCCATAGATGCTCTGATCCATCTGGGGGATCTGGAAGGCGGAGAGGATTTTATCAACACGCATGTAAGCTGTCCGGCTTATCTGGTCAGCGGAAACAATGATTTTTTCTGCTCTCTGCCGAGAGAACGGGAGATCACGCTTGGAAACAGCAAGGTGCTTCTTACCCATGGCCATTATTATTACGTATCTCTGGGTGTGGAGGAACTTCGGCGTCAGGCTGCTTCCAGAGATTACCAGGTGGTGATGTTCGGCCACACCCATAAACCGTATTTTGAGACGAAAGACGGTGTGACGATACTGAACCCCGGAAGTCTTTCCTATCCGCGCCAGGAAGGAAGGCGCCCGAGCTATATGATCATGGAGATCGATGAAAAAGGGGAGGCACACTATTCACAGAAATATCTGTAGGAATGGTAATGCGTAAGAAGATTTTCCGGAGACCGCAGTGTGATGCAGAGGCGGTCTCCGGGGCAAAAATCGTTGAATTTTCGCATAGTTTCAATAGTTTGAAAAATTCCAAAAATTTTTTAAAAAAAGGTGTTGACATTTGAAAGACCTTATAATATAATATGTCTTGCGTCAGGGAGAAAGGCGCAGGACAAGAGCGCCAAGAACGGGGTGTGGCTCAGCTTGGCTAGAGCGCCTGGTTTGGGACCAGGAGGCCGCAGGTTCGAATCCTGTCACCCCG
>CAKRQP010000233.1:0-2211 GCA_934393555.1 uncultured Lachnospiraceae bacterium | reverse complement strand
GCCCATGTGCGCTACACCGTTCCATCTAAGATCCGCCCGGACAAAGCCGGTGAAGAGACCCTCATCCGTTTCCGTGTAGATAACGTCCTGAAAGACCATTATCTCTGTGTTTCCTACGACGGTGAGCTGATATCCCGCAAAAAGAAGCGGATTCTGGCTCCCGGTGAGATGGAGCAGGCAGTCATCCGGCACAGCGATCTGGAGAAATATCCGAATTTATCCCGGATCACCGTACACATCGAAGCAGAATAGGAGGGGAGAAGATGGAAAAAAGAGAATTGACCTGTATCGGCTGCCCTCTGGGCTGCGCCCTGACCGTGAGCCTGGAAGCAGGAAAAGTCCTTTCTGTGGAAGGTTACACCTGCAAACGCGGCCGTGATTACGGTGAAAAAGAATGTACGAATCCGATGCGGACCGTGACCAGCAGCGTCCCGGTAAAGAACGGCGTCATCCCTATGGTCTCCGTTAAAACCGCAGCTGACATTCCCAAAGGAAAGATCCTGGAATGTATGGAAGCCATCCACACCGCCACCGTCCAGGCCCCGGTCCACCTCGGGGATGTCATCCTTGCGAACATTGCGGGTACGGGTGTGGATCTGATTGCGACGAAGACGGTAGGAAGAAGGATCTCAATATAAATAATCACTTCTGAAAAATTATCTGAATATAACGAAAGGCCCCCGCAGAAGCCTTCTGGACTGAGGGCTTCACAAGTTTTCCCAGTACGATCACTGAGCAATTCGTAAGCATCAGTTGGGGGCAAAAAACCTTTTGCCCCCAACATCTTATCATATGTAAAAGTAAAGAACTGTATTCTCTGATTTCCCATCCGTCTTTGCTCGGACAACGGACATTCGCAATCCGCTTTTGTGATTGCATTCAACCAGATGAAAACGGGCTGATAAAGAAGGTAAATATGTGGGATTAAGACATTATAGAGAGAATCTGTCAAGAAGCACATCTCCCATGGAAAAATCCGGTTCTCTATGCTAAAGTAAAGCTGTCGGAACCATTTTATGGAACCTGCATTTATTAAGTACAAGAGAATCTGCTGTTTTAGCAACGGCAGATAAAAGGAGAGTAACATGACAGTATTTTTCGGTCTTATGATACCGTTTCTGGGTACCACTTTGGGCGCAGCCTGTGTATTCTTTCTGAAAAGCGCATTGGGGACAAACGTTCAGAAGGCACTTCTTGGTTTTGCCTCCGGAGTCATGGTGGCAGCTTCTGTCTGGTCCCTGCTGATCCCATCCATGGATCTGTCTTCTTCCATGGGAAGACTGGCTTTTGTCCCGGCTTGCGGAGGGCTGCTGGCCGGCATGGCTTTTCTGCTTCTTATGGATCGGGTGATCCCGCATCTTCACATGGGAGCAGAGAAGGCGGAAGGTCCCAGCTGTTCGCTAAAAAAAAGTACCATGCTGGTACTGGCAGTCACCCTTCATAACATTCCGGAAGGTATGGCGGTTGGTGTGGTTTTTGCCGGTATGCTGGCAGAAAATGCGCATATCACCACGGCAGCGGCTTTTGCCCTCTCTATTGGTATTGCCATTCAGAACTTCCCGGAAGGAGCCATTATTTCCCTTCCGCTGAAAGCGGAGAATGATATGAGCAGAGGAAAGGCTTTCCTTGGAGGAATGCTTTCCGGTGTGGTGGAGCCTATTGCAGCTTTCCTTACGATCCTGCTTTCAGACCTTCTCACACCGGTCCTGCCCTGGTTTCTTTCCTTTGCTGCCGGAGCCATGCTCTATGTAGTCGTCGAAGAACTGATTCCGGAAGCCAGTGAAGGCGAACACAGCAATATCGGTACCATAGGTTTTGCCATTGGCTTTGCATTGATGATGGTGCTGGATGTGGCCCTGGGGTAAATTGTCCTTTGCTTTCAATGCGGATGCAGTAGGAGCATTTAATATCCTGCGGAAATATCTTTCCGTATCCGGAAAGGAAAAAGAACTGTCTGTAACCGGACTAAAAAATCCAGAAATAATAAAAGTAGCTGTATAGCCGAAAAGGCAAGCAGTATTGGTGCTATGGTAACTTAGTTGCCGAGTAATTCACAAAACAGTCAATGTATTACTTCGATTTCGTTGACTCTATTTAGATTTTTGGAGTTTTCAGGCAATGACTCACTTCGATTTCGTTGACTCTATTTGGGTTTTTGGGGTTTTCAGTCAACGTCTCACTCTGATGTCGTTGACTCTATTTGGGTTTTTG
>CAKRQP010000232.1:0-2236 GCA_934393555.1 uncultured Lachnospiraceae bacterium | reverse complement strand
ACAACCTTATTTCATAGAAAAAGGATAGCAGATTTTTTTAAACAACGCAATCTTCCTTTTCCATTTTTTACCGTGTAAATCACTGCTGCCTGCGCTTTGGTCGGTGCAAAAAAAGAAAAGCCTGAAATACACGGCTTTCCTTTTTTACAGAACTTTTCTTCCATTGACTGTCAGCTTGAATGTCGTCCCCAGAATCTCTGCTGATTTTCTGCAAAGCATCATACGACCAAGGAAAATCTCAAAATAGTCATACATGGAGCAGATACTTTCATCGATCTGAAGATTTAATGCGATCATGGAACGGTCTTTTTCTATTTTCAGTTTTGATTCGGTAACTGCATAATTGACCCGGTCATGGATATCAAACGCTGCCATTTCCTTCTGCCGGACTCTGCTTCTTCTTACATCCGTCTTGTCTGCAATGATCAGTGCAGCAGAAATGACATCTTCCGGACTTCCTGTTGACTCGTCATGATTTCCGATGGCAGACACGATCGTGATTCTGTCTTCCAGCGGCATCTGCACTTCTTTCAGCAGATCATTTGCCAGCAGAGCCCCATATTCTGCATGATGGGTTCTGTTGATCGCATTTCCGATATCATGCATATATCCTGTGATCTTAGCCAGTTCTATTTCATGTTTGGAATATCCAAACCGTTCCAGGATCTTTCCTGCCTGATGAGCGACCTCTGTACAATGTCCCTGGGAGTGATCGGTAAAACCAAGCATTCCCAGGTTTTCATCTCCTTTTCGTAAGTACGCATTGATTTCTTCATTCGCTGCGATTTCTTTATATGTCAATTCTTTTATTCCTTCTTTCTTTTGTAGTATTTCCGGCATCCCGTTCGCCTTGCTGATGTTTCACGTGAAACATCAGTCATCAGGACTGCAAAGATGCGGAGCTGTTACGCTTTTTCCTTTTTGTGAGCAGCAATGCACTGGTGAGTGCAGTAAACGGTGCAACCGTCACAAGACCGAAGCTTCCAACGATCGTGTCCAGTAATTCTGCTGCTACATATTTGTAGTTCAGGATATTGTCTATCGGTGTTCCCTGTGCCATGAACGTCATCAACAGCGCTATATAACCTCCGGAATAAGCCAGCAGAAGCGTTGTTGTCATCGTTCCCATTGCTGCCCTTCCGACGTTCATTCCGGATTGTGCCGCTTCCTTCCAGCCAATGTCCGGTTTCTTTCCGATCACTTCATTTACGGCAGAAGTAATGTCTACCGAGAGATCCATCATGGCACCTGAGGCTCCGATGAAGATTCCGCTCATGTAAATCTGCGAAAGATTCAGACTCTGATACCCGGCATAGAGAAGGCTTTCCGAGTATGCCATAACAGCACCATGGATTTTGAATGCATCCGTGAAAATGCAGCCCATAACACAGCTTACCAATACTCCCAGAAGTGCACCGGATGAGGCGGCAAGTGTTTTTCTGTCAAATCCATAGACCAGAAAAATGATCAGAAGTGTCAGAAATGCGGTCAGCACGATTCCCCACCAGATCGGATTGGCACCTTTCAGGTATGCAGGTGTCAGGATCTTCCAGATTGCCAGAATGGTAATAATAAAAGAATACACTGCCCGCAAACCGGTCCTTCCGGCAAAGCCGATCAGAAGTAAAACAAAAATCCCTGCAAGCAGAAGCTCTTTGTCCAGGCGATAGTGATCACTCATCATGACAGAAAGGATTTTCCCGTTGCTATAACTGATCACCACCTGTGCAATATCTCCTTCCTGGAAAATTTTGTCCGCTTCCAGAGAACCGCTCAGCATATTTACGGCTTTTGTTTCCTCGCCTTTAAACTTTCCTCCGAGGATCTTCACCTTGCAGTACTGCTCTCCTGACTGGATCAGACCATTATTGATCACAGAACTCTCATCTGTGGAAAGGACCTTTGCTCTCACTCTGTCTGTTCCCTTATAAATAGCAGCATCCTCATAGCCCGTAGGAAGGGCCATGAGGATAACAATCAGTAAAATCGCTATGAGGGAAACAGAACCTTTTCTAATCCTGTCTCTTGTCATTTATTCTACTCCTGTAAGTGCCGCCATCTTGTTATAAATATCTGTGTTATCGTAGTAACCGACAAACTCATCCTGGCCTGCTCCCATGGCAAATACTTCTACCGGAAGTCCTGTATGTGCATAGGAGGAGAAGTTGATACCGGACTTATTGTTCAGGATATGTGTGATCGTTACGGTCAGCGGTTCGTAGCTTCCATACAGCAG
>CAKRQP010000231.1:0-2241 GCA_934393555.1 uncultured Lachnospiraceae bacterium | reverse complement strand
TCTGACGAGGCTCTGGTTTTCGATATCCGTTCCATGAAGGAGCTGGGCTTTAATATGATCCGCAAGCACGTAAAGGTGGAACCCATGCGCTGGTATTATCACTGTGACCGCCTGGGCATGGTCGTCTGGCAGGATATGGTCAACGGAGGCGGAAAACCGCTTCTGCCCCTGGTCTGCTATCTGCCGAATCTTTTTCCGCCGGTGACTACCCGGGTGCGTGACAACCTCTACTGGTTCTTTTCCCGGACTTCCAAAAAAGCACGCCGAAAGTGGGAAGAAGAAGCCATGGAGCTCATCGACCAGCTTTATAATGTTCCCTGTATCGGTCTCTGGGTGCTTTTCAACGAGGGCTGGGGGCAGTTCGATTCCCTGCGTCTGACAGAAAAAATCCATCTTGCAGACCCGGGCCGCCTCGTAGATCATGCCAGTGGCTGGTTCGACCAGGGCGGCGGCGATGTAAAAAGCGTACATAATTATTTCCGGCCCCTGCGGGTGCGTACCGAGCAGCGCCCCTTTATCCTCTCGGAATATGGCGGCTATTCCTGCCCCGTGGACGGTCACCTCTATTCTTCAAACTCCTTTGGATACCATACTTATAAGGATACCATGGAGTTTACCGCCGCCTGGCAGTCTCTCCAGAAGAAGATCCGGGAGCTCCAGGGCAAAGGCCTGGCCGGAGCTGTGTATACCCAGCTGTCTGATGTTGAGGAAGAAACGAATGGATTATATACTTATGATCGAAAGGTTTGTAAGGTGGAGCGGAAATTGTAAAATATTGTAAAATATTTCTTTTTTGTATAATTTACCAGTAGACTTTTTTCGGCCAAATGCGTATAATAATATACATAAATAATACTTTTTGACCGACGAGGTCTCTCTGGTTTTCCAGAGTAGGGTATGGTTAGCGCCGTACCCTTTTTTATATATAAATTTGATCAAGGAGTAATGTTATTTGAAAGAATATTTAAAAGCTCAAAGCAAAACTACAGATGCTGTAATTTCTGATACATTCAGCACAGATGAACTTGAACGTTTTTCCAAATCTGATTACCGCTGGGCAGATAACAGAACAAAGCAATACAGACATGCACCTGTTAAAAAAGGTGAAATTTATCAATTTGAATTTGGAAAGAATTTTCATCCTGAAATGTCTTACGAACACAGAGGTCTGGTAATCGGAATAAAGCAAAAGTTATTGTATGTACTGCCTATTTTCTCTTACAACTCTTTCAAACACACTGATGTCTATCACCCCTTAGATTTTCCAAATTCAAAAAGTGATATGTACTTATTAAAAAGCAGTGATTTTTCATTTATTAACCATGATTCTATTCTGAAACTTAATGATATCAGAACTGTCAGCGTAAATCGAATCTTATATCAACACAAAGGAACAATTCCTCTTTCTTCTGATACTTACAAAAACATTGAAAAACTCGTTCTTCAAAAATATTTCCCTAGTTTTATGTATGATTACACAGAGACAAAAGCAAAAATATCTGATTCCGAGGCAACTCTTCGCGAGAAAGAAAAAGAGTTGGCGGCCATTACATCCGAAAATGAAAAGTTAAAAAAACAAATAGCTGAATTAAATAAAAAGCTTTTAAGTATTGAAAGTCACTCATAGCCGTCTTTTCTGGAAAATGACGGTGAAGCTCTGTTTTCCATCACGTTCTTTGAGGCCACCTGTAAAGAATATCTGACTTTTCTCCGGACTGAGAAGGCAAAATCCATGCTGACCAGTTCCTCCAAAACGGTAACTGAAATCTCAGAAGCCGTTGGCTATGAAAATGTAGAACATTTTCCCCGAACTTTCAAAAAGCAGGTGGGCATTTCTCCCGACCGCTACCGAAAGCTCCAAGGAGGCGCATAAAGAAAGACCAGATAAGGAACTTAATTGCTCGCTTATCGGGTCTTCTTTGTTTTTTTATTCTTCGGATACCGTCTCCGTTTCGATTTCTGTCTCGGTTTCGGGCTCCGGATTGATGACGTCTTCGTAGTAGCCGATAATCTTCTGGACGTCCATCTTGCTGATCCGGGCAGGAAGCGCCTGATCGGAAAGGACATCATAGAGTCCGTCATCTGCCAGATAAAACTCTGTCGTCAGGCTGGTGCCATCCACCTTGGTGAAGACCAGTTTGAAGTCCGGATCGCCACTGACTTCCGGAGCCTCGCTGGTACGCTTCTGAGCCTGCAGGGCAATGAGATTGTTGTAAAACAGCCGGAACGGTGTCGCTTCCA
>CAKRQP010000230.1:0-2303 GCA_934393555.1 uncultured Lachnospiraceae bacterium | reverse complement strand
CAAAACGAGAAGAAGGGAAGCGCATAGTCATGGAAAAGACCGTTTTATATGAAAACATCGACCGGCTGGTCCAGTACGGACTGACAACAGGTCTTACCTCGAAGGAAGAAGAGATTTATACCAGAAACCAGCTTTTGGAAGTCTTTGGTGAAGAGGATTATCAGGAGAATGATAAAACAGGAAAAACCGTAAAGACAGAAGAACTGGAGGATATCCTGAAAAACCTTCTGGATTATGCAGCAGAGGCGGGGCTTTTGAAAGAGAACAGCACCGTTTACAGGGATCTTTTTGATACCAGACTGATGAACTGTCTTCTGCCGAGACCTTCTGAGGTTTCCAGAAATTTCCGGGAGCTTTATCAGAAATCTCCGGAGGAGGCCACAAGCTACTATTATAAGTTTGCTCAGGATTCCGACTATATCCGCCGTTACCGGATCGCCCGCGACATCCGCTGGGCCGTTCCCAGTGTTTACGGAGACATTGATATTTCCATCAATCTTTCCAAACCGGAGAAGGATCCAAAGGCGATCGCAGCTGCCAAACTGATGAAGCAGAGCAGCTATCCCAAGTGTCAGCTTTGTAAGGAAAATATGGGTTATGCCGGTCGTGTGAACCATCCGGCCAGACAGAACCACCGGATCATTCCGTTAAAGATCAATCAGGCAGACTGGTTCTTCCAGTATTCTCCTTATGTATATTATAATGAGCACTGTATTGTTTTCTGCGGCGAACATGTACCCATGAAGATCGAGAGAGCGACCTTTGTAAAGCTTTTTGATTTCATTAAGCTCTTCCCTCATTATTTCCTGGGCTCCAATGCAGACCTTCCCATCGTGGGCGGTTCCATTCTGACGCACGACCATTACCAGGGCGGAAATAATACGTTTGCCATGGCGAAAGCGCCTGTGGAGCAGACCTTTACCGTTCCCGGTTACGAGGATGTAGAGGCGGGTATTGTAAAATGGCCGCTGTCTGTGATCCGTATCCGCTGCAAGGATGAGACACGTCTGATCGACCTGGCAGAGCATATCCTGAACAAATGGAGAGGCTATACCGATGAAGCGGCCTTTGTTTTTGCCGAGACAGACGGAGAGCCGCACAACACGATCACTCCGATCGCAAGAAAAGTGGGCGATACCTTTGAACTGGATCTGGCTCTCAGAAACAATATCACCACGGAAGAGTATCCGCTGGGCGTTTACCATCCGCATCAGGACTGCCATCATATCAAGAAGGAGAACATTGGTCTGATCGAGGTTATGGGTCTTGCCATCCTTCCGGCCCGTCTGAAAAAGGAGATGGAGCTTCTGAAGGATTATATCCTGAATCAGAAAGACATCCGCTCCAACGCTGACATTGAAAAACATGCAGACTGGGTGGAGGCGTTCCTTCCGGAATATACTGACCTCAACGAGGACAACATCGATGAGATCCTGAAAAAAGAGGTCGGAAAAGTCTTCGTCCGGGTTCTGGAGGATGCCGGTGTTTATAAATGTACACCGGAGGGAAGAGAAGCCTTCGGCAGATTCATTAAGACCCTGTAAGGAAAAACGAAAGAATTTAGAAAGAATCGCAAACATTTCTTAATTATAAGGAAAAGGTCTTGAATTTTAAACAGCCCCGGTGCTATAATTCATGCGAAAACGAGAAAAAATTTCGCATGAGGAATCGGGGTTGTTTTTTTATGAAAAAAATTCATTCATCCAGATGGAAGGATGCAGGTCTTGTGATCGCCTACATGATCTTCTATATGTGTTTTTTTAATTATCTGGAACACCGCACGGGAGTCCAGATACATATGCTGCAGATGCGGGCGGATTACAGCATTCCCTTCTGTGAATACTTTATTGTGCCCTATCTTCTGTGGTTCCCCTATGTAGGGCTCACCGCAGTGTACTTTACTTTATTCAATGATAACCGGACAGAATTTTATCAGTTTGCTGTCTGCATGGGGATCGGAATGACGCTGTTTCTGATGATTTCCTACGTTTTTCCGAACGGCCAGAATTTAAGGCCGTACACCTTTGCCCGTCACAATATCTGCACGGAGCTGGTTCAGCATCTCTATAAGATCGACACACCCACGAATGTGATGCCGAGCCTTCATGTGTTCAATTCCGTGATGTGCTGCACGGCCATCTGGGAGAGCCGTTCTCTCCGGAAGAACAAACTGGTGCGCTGGGGTTCCTGGGTACTGACGGTACTCATCATTGCCGCCACCATGTTCCTGAAGCAGCACACGATCCTGGATGTTGTGGTCGCTCTGGCCATGGGAAGGATCTGCTGGTTTTTCATGTACCGCT
>CAKRQP010000229.1:0-2422 GCA_934393555.1 uncultured Lachnospiraceae bacterium | reverse complement strand
AGAAGCAATGAAATCTTTTGAACTGGAACAGAAAAACTACCAGCCGGAACAGGTAGAATGTTTAAGTGAAGAAGAGAAGCAATGGTTTCGTGATGCAAAATTCGGAATGTTCATTCACTGGGGAATCTATTCCATGCTTGGAAAGGGTGAATGGGTACTCTTCAATGAACGGCTGGATGTGAAAGCGTATGAGAAATTAGCCGATGATTTCAAAGCGGAAAAATTTGATGCGCGTGCATGGGCAAAAGCAGCCAAAGATGCAGGTATGAAGTATATGGTTCTCACGACACGCCATCATGACGGTTTCTGCTTATTTGACAGTAAAGCAAGTGATTTCAAGGCAACAAACAGTGCGGCTGAAAAAGATTTTGTGAGAGAATATGTAGAAGCCTGCAGAGAAGCAGGATTGAAAGTCGGTTTTTATTATTCTCCTCTGGACTGGAGATTCCCCGGATATTTTTTCCCGAATTTATATTGGGAAAGTGCACAGGCATTAAAAAAACAATGCCATGATCAGCTGATCGAACTGATGACGAATTATGGAAAAATCGATATGCTCTGGTTTGATGGCGAATGGCTGGCACTTGGCGGTCTTGACTGGACAGGAGAAGAAGGATGGTTCCGGAAACCTGACTGGGCAGTTAGCGAGTATATGAGAGTAAATTATTTCTGGGAATCGGAAAAAATCATCAATGAGATCCGTAAATTACAGCCGGGAATCATGATCAACAACAGATTTGGATGGGAAGGAGACTTTCATACAAGAGAACGTCGGATCGATGAGATCCGTACGGACAAACCATGGGATTCCTGTGACTGCATTGCGGATTCCTGGGGATATATACCGGGCAGAGAAGTTCTTTCTCTGAGAGAACTGATCCATAATCTGGTGGCTATTGTCGTACGTGATGGAAACTATCTGTTAAATGTGGGACCGACCGGTGATGGAAATATGGAAGAGGAACAGGTAAAACGGCTGGCAGAACTGGGAGCGTGGATGAAGCGGTACGGGGAAACTCTCTATGGAACAAGAGGCGGCCCTGTAATCCCGGGAAGCTGGGGAGGAACAACCTACAAAGAGAATAAAGTATATGTTCATATTATGGAATGGAAGTCTGATAAGATCAGGCTGCAGCTTACCGGAAACAAATTAAAAGGCTGGAAGCTGTGGAATGTGAAACATGCGGACATTCAGGAAAAAGACGGATATATTCAGATTGAAGTTCCGGAAGCAGAACGGGATGCTTATGATACCATTATTGAGCTGGAGTTTGAAAATCCCATTCAGTGGGAGGGCGCTTCCTGTAAAGAAAATGATGTATATGGACTGGCAGATGGATTAGATTAATAGTAAGGGACTGTTTGGAAATGGGCAGTCTTAGAGGAGGGTGTAACTCGTTTTGAGTTACACCCTGTTTATATTTTGATACCTTTTTATGTGAGCCCTTCTTATGAACACAATCTTTTCGCCAACTCTCAGAAGGCTGTTTTGCTCCCTGTTGACATAAACATTTCCCTTCCTTTTAAGGAAAAAACTCCTATATATCAAAAGAAAAAATAATAAATCCAAAAAATCAGTAATGAAGAGGTGAGAGAATTACAGGTATGATATAGGTGTAAAAACAAACGGGTTATGGAAACAACGGTCCATAATAAAATCAGATAGGAGGCTTGGAGATGAAAAAGAAATTAGTAAGTGGAATGCTGACGATGAGTATGTGTCTTGGAATGGTGGCAGGAATTCCGGCGATGGCAGCTTCAGAGGAAGCAGCGGTAGATGGTGGTGGAGAAACAATCAGTGTTTTATGCCATTCCAGTTGGAGAACAAGCGAGGCAAATGAAGTTTTTGACTATGTAGCAGATAAATGTAATGTGGTTTTTGAATTTGAAGAAGTACCGGAAGGAACAGCAGGCGAGGAATTAATTGCAGCGAAAATCCAGTCAGGAGAAGTACCGGATATTCTGTGGTGGCAGGGAGCTACTACTTCTATAAATGTTTTAGGGGATTGTTTTGAGGAATTAAACAGAGACGACTGGACAGAAAATTACAGTGATGCTGTTCTTGATTCTTATAAACAGTCTTATGAGGGAAGGATGCTTTGTGCTCCATTCGGTGATGTTACGGTTTTTGGAATGGTATACAACAAGCAGATTTTTGCAGATAACAATCTTGAAATTCCAACAACCTGGGATGAACTGATGGAGGAGTGTGAAACACTGAAAGAAAAGGGAATTATTCCTGTGTATACTTCTGGCGCTGCCGATAATGAGTGGACACTTCAGATCATTTCCATTGATTCAAGAGCGAAACAGGAGATTCAAACTCCTGGAGCAGCAGAAAAATTGAACACACATAAAGCACTCTGGACAGATATGGAATATGAAAAATATGCATTGGAAAAGCAGATGGAATTAATTGATA
>CAKRQP010000228.1:0-2546 GCA_934393555.1 uncultured Lachnospiraceae bacterium | reverse complement strand
CTGGATTCTCTGAGAGGTGATCTTCACGGCGTCCGCATCGGTGTGCCCAAGGAATATCTGGAGCTGGCAGAGAATCTGGATCCGGATGTGAAAAAGGCCATGGTGGATACCATTCATCTGTTGAGCCGTAACGGTGCTATTGTGGAATTTTTCCAGCTGGGGATGGTGGATTATGTGATTCCCGCATATTACATCATCGCATCTGCCGAGGCAAGCTCCAACCTGGCCCGGTTTGACGGTGTGAAATACGGCTATCGGACACCACAGGCAGACGGTCTCCATGACATGTATAAAAAGACCCGTGCGGAAGGCTTTGGCGAAGAAGTAAAACGGAGAATCCTTCTTGGCTCCTTTGTTTTAAGTTCCGGTTATTACGATGCATATTATCTGAAAGCCCTTCGTGCAAAAGCGCTGATCAAAAAATCCTTTGATGATGCTTTTTACAAATATGACATGATCCTGGCTCCGGCTTCCCCGACTACGGCTCCGGAGATCGGAAAGAGCCTTCAGGATCCTCTGAAAATGTATCTCAGCGATATTTATACCACGGCTGTGAACCTGGCGGGACTCCCGGGAATCAGTATTCCGGTGGCAATGGATTCCAAAGGTCTGCCGGTTGGTCTGCAGCTGGTAGGAAACTGCTTCAGCGAGAAGAAACTGCTGGATGCGGCTTATGGTCTTGAAAAGCTGCGTGGAAGCTTCCCCATGGCTTTTCAGGCAAATGTGGAGAAAAAGCATGGAAAGGAGAGAGCATGATGGAGAAACAGTATGAAACAGTCATCGGTCTGGAAGTTCATGTAGAACTGGCTTCCGCTACCAAGATCTTCTGCGGATGCTCCACAAAGTTCGGAGGTGCGCCAAATACCCATACCTGTCCGGTCTGCACCGGAATGCCCGGAAGCCTTCCTGTCCTCAACAGGCAGGTAGTAGAATATGCGCTGGCTCTTGGTCTGGCAGCGAACTGCGGGATCAACCAGCACTGCCGTTTTGACCGGAAAAACTATTTCTATCCGGACAACCCCCAGAACTATCAGATCTCTCAGCTGTACGTGCCGATCTGCCACGATGGCTGGCTGATGGTAGATACTTCCGTAGGCCCGAAGAAGATCCGTATCCATGAAATGCATATGGAGGAGGATGCCGGTAAACTGATCCATGATGAGTGGGAGGACTGTTCTCTGGTGGACTATAACCGAAGCGGTGTTCCGCTGGTGGAGATCGTTTCCGAGCCGGATATGCGTTCTGCAGAGGAAGTCATTGCTTACCTGGAAAAACTCCGGATGATCTGCCAGTATCTCGGCGTATCGGACTGTAAGCTCCAGGAAGGTTCCATGCGTGCCGATGTCAACCTTTCCGTTCGGGAAGTGGGAAGTGACAAACTGGGAACCCGTACCGAGATGAAAAACCTGAACTCCTTCAAGGCGATCGCCCGTGCCATTGACGGTGAGCGTGCCCGTCAGATCGAACTTCTGGAGGAGGGAAGGAGCGTGGTTCAGGAGACACGCCGCTGGGACGATAATAAGGAATATTCTTATGCCATGCGTTCCAAGGAGGATGCCAAGGATTACCGTTATTTCCCGGATCCGGATCTGCCCTCCGTCTACATTGATGATGAGTGGATCAGCCGTGTGAAAAAAGCCCAGCCCGAGATGCAGCCGGAAAAAGCAGCCCGTTACCAGAAGGATTACGGTCTTTCCGAATATGACGCAAAGCAGCTGACCCAGTCCCGCCATCTGGCAGAGCTTTTCGAAAAGACGGCAGATCTTTGCGGCAATCCAAAGAAAGCGGCAAACTGGTTCCTGGGTGAGACGCTTCGTCTGCTGAAAGAAAGAGGACTGGAGGAGGAAGAGGTTTCCTTCTCACCGGAACATCTGGCAGCCCTTATCGTTTCCGTGGAAAAAGGCGAAGTGAACAACCAGGGTGCGAAGGAGGTCTTTGAGAAGATCTTTGATGAAGATGTGGAGCCGATGGCTTATATTGAGGCCCACGGTCTGAAAATTTCCCAGTCTGCCGGGGAGGCGGAGGCTGTAGTGGATAAGATCCTGGCAGCAAACGCAGATGCGGTGGAAAAATATAAGAATGGCGAGGAGAAAGTACTTGGCTTTCTGGTCGGTCAGATCATGAAAGAGATGAAAGGAAAGTGCAATCCGGGCCAGATGAAAGAATTGATCATTTCCAAGTTAAAATAATAATTTTGAGGGGGCCCGCTCTGAGTCGCGAGCCCGCAGGCCCCCTCAAACTCCCTCATCTGGGCCCGCTTTAGAAAATAGGGGGCGTACGTCAGACTGGGACATAGTGGTGGGGAGATGAAGAGTGAGAGATGTTTCTCTTTTTTATTTATTAGGATTGCAAATATATAATGGGAATAAACATAATTTAAAATTACAAAAGGCTAAAAAGATTTTGACATATCAAAGATGCCGTGATAATATGATTATAGAAAAGGGTGCTTCCGATAGACGGTTAGCCTTATATTTTGCAAAAATTGCCGCTTAGTTTCTTAGGCTTGGGCGGCTATTTTTGTGGCTTTTTATCCTTGCCAAAGG
>CAKRQP010000227.1:0-2564 GCA_934393555.1 uncultured Lachnospiraceae bacterium | reverse complement strand
TCTTTTCCGTGGAAAAGGATCTCGCCGGTCTTTACCCTTCCGGTATCCGGGGTCAGGCGTAAGATCCCGTGGCTGGATACGGATTTTCCGCTTCCGGACTCTCCGACGATTCCCAGAACTTCGCCCTTATGCAGGGTATAACTGATTCCGCGAACTGCCTGGATCTCACCTGATTTATTGAAAAAGGAAATGGAAAGATCTTTCATCTCCAGTATGACTTCCTGCTTTTTTTCCTCCATAATGCCTCCGTACTTTTAAGAGCCTTCCTGTCACTGATACTTTTATATGGAAAAACGCAGGCAGTCCGGCCCCGAATGGCTCAGACCCCTGCGTCTGTAACTCTTTTTTTATTTCTGCTATTGTAATACCAACCTGTATTTTCTGTCAAGAGTTTTTTAGAATACATGTATACAATCAGCAAACTTTCCCCTACAGCAAATGCCGAAACGGCCGGATGATCACCCGGAGCGCCCCGTAGATTCCTTTCTTTGCCCCGGTCATCTCGACTTCCTGAAACGCCTTCCCTTCCGTTTCCGTCCCATCCGGCAGCACTTCCCGGCTTTTCTCCATATATCCCTCGTTCATTTGCCTTAAATGCTGATTCAATTCCTGGCTGTCGATCACCAGCATCAGTTCCGTATCCAGATAGGTACTCCTCATATCCCAGTTATACGATCCTACGATCGAAAGCCGGTCATCCACCACAATGGTCTTTGTATGGACCGCTGCTTCATTCATAAGTTCATAGACCGAACAGCCCGTACCCAGGATCTTCTTTTTGTTGTTGAGATAATCCGTACAGCCCCAGGGATTGGAGCCTTTCTCTACCGCATTGAGTATGATCCTCGTATCCGCATGGGAAGCGGTTTTCTCCATCACCTCATACATGGCTTTATCTGCAATGACATAAGGGGTCTGTATCAGGATGTCTTTTCCGTTTTCCAGCAGTTTTTCCATTGCAAAAAGCATCCTTGGTTCATGCTTTTCTGCTCGGATCCCATTATGGATGAGCGTAATACTCTCAACAGGATACGTTTCCTCTGTCCAGTCCGTATCCGCCGCCCGGGAAAGCTCCGGGTACTTTTCACAAATCTCTTTGTAGCGCTCCAGAAGCTTTGCTCCTGCCATTTCTTTTTTCTCTGCTTTCAGAGAAAATTTCTTTGTTTTGACGCAGTTTTCTTCCCAGATGGAAGAAAAATACTCTTCCAGTTCCAGAAAAGACGCCCCCTCACCGGTTTTCGTTTCATATACAAAGACCTCACGGTCCTCATTGATCCCTGTCTTTCGGTCACCGAGAAAAATATCATTGGAATTTCTGCCGCCCAGAAGATACATCTGTTCATCTGTAATGAGATATTTGTCATGCATCCGGTAATTCACGTTCAGGATATGAAGTGCATCGATGGGATTGTAGATCCTCAGTTCTACATTTTCATGCGTGCAAAGTGCACGGAAAAGTTCACTCCGTTCCAGATACAGAAATTCATTCATCCCGTCCAGCAGGAGCTTCACCTTCACGCCCCGCTCTGCAGCCGCATAAAAAGCTGCCATCATATCACTTCCGCTTTCATCCTCACGAAAATCAAACGTGGCAAATACGACCTCTTCCTTCGCCGCTTCGATCATCCGCAGACGAAGGAGCAAAGCCTCCTCGTTGTCATCGATACAGGCGATGCGTTCCTTCTCTTCTGAAACTATGGTCTTTTCTGCTGTTCCGCTTTTTTCCATCCCTTCCCGGATCCTGCCGACCGTTTCTTCCAGACATTTCCGGTTCTCTTCCGAAAGCTTCACCGAACGCAGCGGTTCCAGGATATTCACTGCAGCGATCACAAGGATCAAGATCAGGATCGCCTGTAACAGTCTGAAAACTAATTTCTTCATACACTTCTCCTTTCATCCCTTCCAGCCAGAATTGAATGGTACTATAGCGTATTGTAAAAAGAACGTCAAGTATAAAATGAGCTGCCGCATATTCATGCGACAGCCCTCTTTACTTACTCAATATCCGGAAGCTCTGTATTTCCGATTCCACGTTCTGTACGGTAAGTACAATTCTCAAAATTTACGCTGTAACCATTTGTGCAGGAGCAGTCGCCTAAAATTCCGCCCATGCTCGCTTTCCAGTAGGTTTCTGCTGCTTTTTGGAATTCTTCTTCGGTTACACCGTCTCCTTTCTTCGGTTCCTCATAGCTGAGATCTCCGGTATTCACACAGTTGCTGATCAGGACAAGTGCGTCTTTTTTATTGATTTCCTGCCCATCCGGCTGATCCGCGTCAACAGACAGCAGGACTGCTTCACCGATCCTGCCGACGATTCCACCGCCCATAACAGACAGGGTAAAGAGACTTGCATCTTCTTTTTCACCCTCGTCATTCTCCGTTTTAAGATCCGTTTCTCCCATGACCCAGGGGGCTTTGAAAGAAATCTTTCCGCTGTTTTCACAGCCATCAATGACTGTCTGTGTCTGCATAAAACCATCCACCGCAAGAATACCGCCGATATAGCCATTCGTCGTCGATGAGGAGAGATTTCCGCTGTTCTTACAATTCTGAATGGAAAAAGA
>CAKRQP010000226.1:0-2578 GCA_934393555.1 uncultured Lachnospiraceae bacterium | reverse complement strand
CTGTCTGCAGATGCATTCGGCGTACTTCCGCCGGTATCTGTACTGAATCCGGATCAGACTCAGTACTACTTCCTGTCCGGTTTCACTGCAAAGCTTGCAGGAACCGAGCGTGGAATCACTGAGCCGACCCCGACCTTCTCTGCTTGCTTCGGACAGGCTTTCCTGGAGCTGCATCCGACCAAATACGCAGAAGAGCTCGTTAAGAAAATGGAGAAGAGCGGAGCAAAAGCATACCTGGTTAACACAGGCTGGAACGGTACCGGAAAACGTATCTCCATCAAAGATACCCGTGGTATCATCGATGCGATCCTGAATGGCGACATCCTGAAAGCACCGACCAAGACCATTCCGTTCTTCAACTTTGAGGTTCCGACAGAGCTTCCGGGCGTTGATACCAAGATCCTGGATCCGAGAGATACTTACGCTGACGCTTCCGAGTGGGAGACCAAAGCAAAAGATCTGGCTGCAAGATTTGTTAAGAACTTCGCTAAATACGAAGGAAATGCAGCTGGTAAAGCTCTTGTTTCTGCTGGTCCGCAGGCTTAATTGCAAGAAAAATAAAAAGACTTTGTTTTACCGGGTGCGGAGTTTCCGCACCCGGATTTTTTTTCCTTTTTTAACCGGGTCGGGAAGAAAAAAAGGATTGCGGAACACCTTTTGAATGGAATAACAAGATTTCTGATAAAAACTCTCAGTTACCTATCTTTTTTTCTGGTGATAAATGCGTTACACTTAGTTAGTAAAAGCTAACGTTAAAATGTGATGGTTCATCAGAACCGGTTGAAAGAAGAGGGAGGATCAGATGTTTCTGGAAATACATGAGTTGCGAAAGAGCTTTGGAGCCGGAGAAAACAGGGCAGAAGTCCTGAAAGGTCTGGATTTTTCTGTGGAAAAAGGAGAAATCTGTGTGTTGTTAGGACCCTCCGGTTCCGGTAAATCCACACTGTTAAATATCATCGGCGGCATTGACGAGGCCGACGGCGGCTATATCAGCATCAATGGGGAAAAGATGGAAGAGATGAAGGAGAAGGCGCTGACGGAGTACCGTCGGAAACACTTAGGGTATGTCTTCCAGATGTACAATCTGATCCCCAACCTGAATGTAAAAGAAAATATTGAGGTGGGGGCTTACTTAAGCGACAGTCCGCTGGATATCGACGAGCTGCTTCACACACTGGGTCTCTATGAGCACCGGCATAAGCTGCCAAACCAGCTCTCCGGAGGTCAGCAGCAGCGGACCAGTATCGGACGGGCCATTGTGAAAAATCCTGATATTCTTCTCTGTGATGAGCCTACAGGAGCCCTGGATTATCACACTTCGAAGGAGATCTTAAAGCTCATTGAGGATGTAAACCAGAAATATGGAAATACGGTCATCATGGTTACCCACAACGACGCCATCAAAAACATGGCGGACCGGGTGGTGAAGCTTCGGGACGGACAGATCCGGAAAAACTATGTGAATGAGACAAAGATTGCCGCAGGCGATCTGGAATGGTGAGGCGGCTATGAAAAAGAAGATGAGAAATCCGCTCTGGAAGCGGCTTCCACGGGAACTTGTGGGAGATATCGGAAAATATCTGGTGATCTTTCTTTTCATGACGGCCACCATCGGCTTTGTCTCCGGCTTTCTGGTAGCGGATGAGAGCATGCTGGAAGCCTATGATGAGAGCTTTGAGAAATACAACATTGAAAACGGAAACTTCACGCTGGACAGCCAGGCCACGGAGGAAAAACTGGCGGAGCTGGAACAGGAAGGGGTGACGATCTACGAAAACTTCTATCTGGATGAGCCGGTGGATGTGGATCAGGATGATCAGGAAGACGGGACCGTTCGTATTTTCAAAAACCGGGAAGAAGTGAATCAGGTTTGCCTGATGAAAGGAGAGTTTCCGGAAAAAACGGATGAAATTGCCATTGACCGCATGTATGCGGATAACAATTCTCTCCAGGTAGGCGATACGATCAGGCTGGATACGAAAGAAATGAAGATCACCGGTCTGGTGGCACTTTCCGATTACAGTGCATTGTTTTCGGATCCGAAGGATCTGATGTTTGATTCTGTGAAATTTGGTGTGGGAGTTCTGACACCGGAAGGGTTTTCCTCTTTTTCAGACACACATATGAAGTATTGTTATTCCTGGATTTATGAAGAAGAGCCGGCAGATGAGATAGCGGAAAAAGAAAAAGCAGATGCATTTCTGGATGTACTGGCAGCAAAAACAGACATCAGTGGTTTTCTGCCAAGGTATCTGAATCAGGCCATCCGGTTTACCGGGGATGATATGGGCAGCGATAAGGCCATGGTAGAAGTCCTGCTTTACATTCTGATCGCGATCATGGCTTTTGTTTTTGCTGTGACTACAAATAATACGATCCAGAAAGAAGCGGCTGTCATCGGTACGCTCCGGGCTTCCGGATATACAAGGCGGGAGCTTCTGCTTCATTATATTTCCCTGCCGGTTCTGGTGACGATCCTGGCAGCCTTGTTCGGAAATATTCTGGGCTATACGGTATTCAAAGGGATTGTGGCAGACATGTATTACGGAAGCTATAGCCTTCCCACCTATGAGACACG
>CAKRQP010000225.1:0-2587 GCA_934393555.1 uncultured Lachnospiraceae bacterium | reverse complement strand
AGCGGCGTTCCGACCCCGGCAGGCGCGATCCTGAAAAAAGGTGAGCCGGTGAAAGAGCTCTGGGAGTATGGACTCTCCCTTCCCTGTGTGGTAAAGGCAAGCTGCGGCGGCTCCAGCGTCGGCGTTTATATCGTTCATACCCAGGAAGCATATGAAGAGGCCTTGAAGGAAGCCTTCACCTACGATGACATGGTGGTTCTGGAGCAGTACATCAAGGGCCGTGAGTTCTCCGTAGGCGTTGTGGACGGAGTCGCTTATCCGATCATTGAGATCGCACCGATCCAGGGCTTCTATGATTATAAGAATAAATATCAGGCGGGAAGCACCATTGAGACCTGCCCGGCAGAGCTTTCCGAGACGGATACCGCAAAAATGCAGGAGTATGCCGTGAAGGCTTTCCATGCACTTCAGCTGGAGAATTATGCACGGATGGATTTCATGATGAACGAAGATCACAGCATGTACTGCCTGGAGGCAAATACCCTTCCCGGAATGACACCTACCAGCCTGCTTCCGCAGGAGGCAGCAGTCCTCGGTATGGATTTTGGCGAACTCTGTGAAAAACTCATCGAGGTATCTTTACGCGTAAGACGTCAGTAAGGTGATAAAAACAGACATTTGCAAAAAGCAGGAGGAAAATCCCATGAAAAACATGACCCTTGCCAACATCGCTGCTGCCTGCGGCGGAATCTATCACGGAAAAGAAGAGGACCGGAACAAAGAGGTTCTTTCCATCACCACAGACAGCCGGAAGGCAGAGCCGGGAAGTCTTTTCATTGCCATCCGGGGAGAACGGGTGGACGGCCACGATTTTGTGGACAGTGTTTTTGAAAAAGGCGCACTCTGCGTGCTGTCTGAACAGGAGCTTCCGGAGGCGGAAGGAAACTATATCCTTACCACATCCACCCTGCAGGCGATCAAGGACCTCGCAGAATTCTACCGTCAGCAGCTGTCTGTCCGCGTTGTTGGCATTACCGGAAGCGTGGGAAAGACCAGTACGAAAGAGATGATCGCCTCTGTCCTCTCTGAGAAATACAGAGTTTTAAAGACACTTGGAAATTTCAACAATGAACTGGGACTGCCGCTTACGGTCTTCCGTCTTACTGAGGAAGATGAAGTGGCTGTGCTGGAAATGGGGATCAGTGACTTCGGTGAGATGCACCGCTTAAGCAAGATCGCAAGACCGGATATCTGTGTCATGACGAATATCGGCCAGTGCCATCTGGAATTTCTGCATGACCGGGACGGCATCCTCCGGGCGAAATCAGAGATCTTTGATTTTATTGCGGAAGACGGAAAAATCGTTCTCAATGGAGACGACGACAAGCTCTCCACGCTCCATGAGGTGAAAGGCATTACGCCTGTTTTCTTCGGTCTGGAATCCGGAAGAGAGATCTATGCAGATGAGCTGGTCTCCAAAGGCCTTCGGGGCACGGTCTGCAGGATCCACACACCGGAAGGTGAGACAGAGGTGCATGTGCCTCTTCCGGGCCGCCATATGGTCATGAATGCCCTGGCAGGAACCGCTGTAGGACTGGAGCTTGGTCTTTCTCTGGAAGAGATCCGGCGGGGGATTGAAAAGGTAGAGGCTCTGAATGGCCGTTTCCGTATGATCGAGCATAACGGCATGCTGATCGTGGATGACTGTTACAATGCGAGTCCTGTGGCGATGATGGCCTCTCTGGATATCCTTATGGATGCAGAAGGACGGAAGGTTGCCATTCTGGGTGATATGTTTGAACTGGGAGAAAATGAGCTGGAGCTCCATGCAGGAGTCGGCGCCCATGCCTCCAGAAATGCCATTGATCTTCTGATCTGTGTGGGCGAGCGGTGCCGCCATATGGCAGAAGCTGCTTTTGAGGGCGGCGGCTGCGGAGAGGTGCTCTCCATTCCGACGCTGGATGCGCTTCTGGAGACTTTGCCAAAGCTCGTTCAGACCGGTGACACGATCCTTGTAAAAGCCTCCCATGGCATGCATTTTGAGAAGGTTGTGGAGAAACTTCAGACTTTATAAGATTCAGAAAAAGTCCATTGTCTGCTTTTTGAAAAGCAGGCAGTGGACTTTTTTAATGGCAGGCAGGCCGGCAGATGACTGGTCTCAGGCAGCGGGTTCTGCGACCTCACCCATATACTCTTCGGTAAAATACGTCGGATAAGCATCACCGCTCTCGTGGATCTCGGCGATGAGCCTGGTGTAGATCTCTGCTCCGTTCCGGTTCAGATGGACGATATCACGGAAAAGCTCCCGGCTGAAAACCGTATTCTTTCCGGTATAGAAATTCATGTCATAGAAAGGGATCCCGTGGCTGTCGGCAATGGCCTGATAAGTGGCATGCATGTGGTTCATATCTCCGGCGTGGGAGAGCAGGACCTCGGGAAGGGGCGGGGATACCAGAATGATCTCGACTCCCTTTTCCTGGCAGAGGGTGATGATCTCATCCAGAAGGGCTTTGTTTTCCTGCGTGTGGATACGGGGTTTCCAGGAATGGATCGTGATGTTGGTATCGGTGTAGCGTTTGCCGCTGTACACGTTGTCGTTGTTGAGAAAACCACGTCCCAGATACTGGGGTTCCCCGTCCGGCATGAC
>CAKRQP010000224.1:0-2589 GCA_934393555.1 uncultured Lachnospiraceae bacterium | reverse complement strand
AACAAGAGCTGTCACTACATGGAAAAAGTGGCTCTTGGCTGGGCAGAGGAAGGCATCACTTCCGTACAGGAAGCAAAAAACAGCACCAATCTCTATCATAAGAAGTACTATTCCGTACTGAATGCGTTCGGCATCAAAGGCAGAGGACCTGCCAGAGCCGAAAAAGAATACATTGACCGCTGGACCGACACCTTTCATTTCAATCTGGATATCATTGAAGAAGCCTGCAACCGGACCATTGCCAAGACACATTCCCCCAGCTTTGCCTATGCAGACCGGATCCTCGAGGACTGGTCCAAAAAACAGGTGCATCATCTGAATGATATCAAGCCTCTGGATACCGAGCATGCCAAAAACAAGGGAAAGAAAAATCCCAAGACACCACCCAGGGCTGTCACTTCCAACCGGTTCAATAATTTTGATCAGCGTGAGTACGATTTTGACCGTCTGGAAAAAGAACTTTTAAACCACTGATGCAGCAAGGAGGAACAGTATGGCGCTGAAAAACACCCAGTACGATGAGATCATGCGGGAATATTACCGCAAACAGACGGAAGACCGTCATGAGCAGGAGGAGCGGATCCGCCTGGCTTCGGAAGCAGTGCCGGAGCTCTCTGCCATTGACAGGCAGATTGCGTCCTTAAGCGTCTCCTCTGCCAGAAAGGCCCTGGAAGGCGATGAAAATGCCCTCTTGCACCTTCGCGAGGATATCAAAGCCTTAAGCGGCCGAAAAGCGGCTCTTCTCACTTCTCACGGCTACCCGGCCGATTATCTTGAAATGCACTATCATTGTCCGGATTGTCAGGATACCGGCTATATCGGGCAGGAGAAATGCCACTGTTTTCGGCAGGCGGTCATTGATCTTCTCTACACCCAGTCCAATATCCGTGAGATCCTGGAGGCAGAAAATTTTGACCACTTTTCTTTCCGCTATTATTCCGATACGGCAGTCAGCCCTGCCACCGGCCTTTCTTCTCTTGCTACCATGAAGAAGCTTGTAGCCGAATGTATGGATTTTATCCGGAATTTTGACACGGAGTTCCAGAATTTCTTTTTCTACGGCGATACGGGTGTCGGAAAAACCTTCCTCTCCCACTGCATCGCCAGGGAACTTTTAAAGACAGCTCATTCTGTCATCTATTTTTCCGCCTTCGAGCTTTTTGACCTTCTGGGACGGACGACCTTCCAGCGTGCGGAAACGGAAGAAGAGACGAAAAACATGCATGCCTACATTTTCGACTGTGACCTTCTGATCATCGACGATCTGGGTACGGAGCTGACCAATTCCTTCATCTCCACCCAGCTCTTTCTCTGTATCAACGAACGGCTGGCACGGAGAAAATCCACGATCATCTCCACCAACCTCGGGCTGAATGTTTTCCGTGACACCTACTCGGAACGTGTTTTTTCCAGGATCACCAGCAGCTACAAGATGAGAAAATTTTTCGGCGATGATATCCGGATCCTGAAAAAGCTGAAAAACCCGGGAAATCTGAGCTAAAAAGACCGGATTGCCCTTGACCTTGGCAGAAACTTCTTATATTATATACGAAGGAATACACATCGTATCTATTTAGATGGAGGATAAAAAGACATGCAAGTAACAGATGAACGTAACCTGGAAACCATTCCTGTCGGCCCCTTAGGGATCATTCCCCTGGAAAGCTGCAAAGAGCTGGGTGATCGGGTCAACAACTATCTGGTTGCCTGGCGTAATGAGCGGGAACACGAGCACAAGAGCAACATCGCTTTCAAAGGCTATCAGCGGGACAGCTACATCATCGGTGCAGCAGCTCCCCGTTTTGGTTCCGGCGAAGCCAAAGGTATCATCAAAGAATCGGTCCGCGGAGATGACATTTACATTCTGGTTGACGTATGCAACTACAACATGACCTACTCCCTTTACGGCTATACCAATCATATGTCCCCGGATGACCATTTCCAGGATCTGAAACGTATCATTGCTGCCGTAGGCGGAAAGGCAAAGAGGATCACCGTGATCATGCCGTTCCTGTATGAGAGCCGCCAGCACAAACGTACCGGCCGTGAATCTCTTGACTGTGCCCTGGCACTGCAGGAGCTTGTAGACATGGGTGTTGACAACATCATCACCTTCGACGCTCACGATCCCCGTGTGCAGAACGCGATTCCTTTAAAAGGATTTGAAACCGTACAGCCTGTTTACCAGTTTATCAAGGGTCTTTTCAAGGCAGTTCCGGATCTTCATATCGACAAGGATACCATGATGATCATCAGCCCGGATGAAGGCGGAATGGGACGTGCGATCTATATGTCCAACGTTCTCAGCGTGGACATGGGTATGTTCTACAAACGTCGTGACTATGCCCGTATCGTAAACGGCAAAAACCCGATCGTCGCTCATGAGTTCCTGGGTGCCGATGTAGAAGGCAAGGATATGGTCATCATTGATGATATGATCTCCTCCGGAGACAGTATGATTGAGGTTGCCACCGAGCTGAAAAAGAGAAAAGCCGGACGCATCTTTATCTGTGCCACCTTCGGTCTTTTCACCGATGGAATGGACAAATTCGACAAGGCTTATAAAGAAGGTCTCTTCGACTACGTCCT
>CAKRQP010000223.1:0-2645 GCA_934393555.1 uncultured Lachnospiraceae bacterium | reverse complement strand
AACAAAGACTGCTGGCAGTGGAAGACCTTCCGGAAAAGCGGATAATCGCGGCAAGATTTCAGAAAACAGACAGTTATGGAATGATCTGGACGTCTGATCTTGTCCTGAATCTGGAAGAAAAGAGACTTTCTGTCAGGCTGGATCAGGAAGTGACAGAACAGACAAGCTCATTTTTTTACCGTTTTTCTCCCCCATATTTTATCAGACTGGTGATACGGAAGGGGTACGCTGGAATGGATGGGAGGCTGCCTGTTACAGGGAAGCCCGTATCTTTGGGAATCGGAGAAAAAGAACTGGCAGAAAGGGTACTCCTTGGAAAAGAGCACTTTCAGCTGCCGATCGTCTATCTGACAAAAAAATGGGACGGCTGTTACCCTCTGAATGCCGAGCTGCTTTCGGAACAGCTTCAGGGAACGGCTCATGTATTGGAAGAGACGACACCGGAGCTTGGGAAGTTTCTGAGAAAAAAATGTAACGGGGAAAATCCGCATCATGGAGCCATTGGAATTTATTATCCTTGTGTCTCTGCAGAAAATAAAAAGGTCCATTTTGAACCATATACGGAAGAAATCTTGTTTCAAAAAATCGTCAATATGATCTATCGGTATGAGAACCAGCAGACACGCGGGTTTTTATATCTCTGGGAAGGCATCCGGATGGAACGCCTTCGTCTGAACCATTCGGTTCTTTTGAATCATCACAGGAAAATACAGGAAGAAAATCAGGATCTTTATGAAATTTTTGAAGCGCAGCTCAAAGATTATGAGAGCAGGATGGAGACACTGCTGAAACGGATCAATGTTTTAACACTGGAAAACCAGAGGCTCCATGAAAAAGTAGAAGGAATGCAGGCAGTTCCCCTTCTCTACAAAGGTGAGATGGCCGAATTTTATGAAGGAGAGGTGCGCGATGTCCTTCTGGATCAGCTTTCTGATAGTCTGGAAAAGCAGAATGCAGATACCAGGCGGCAGGAAATTCTGAAGAGTATTCTGGATAAAAATAAACATGCGGACCGGCAGGAGCAAAGGAAAAGCCGGATCAAAAGGCTTTTGAAAGGTTACTCCAACCTGTCCGCATCATTAAAACACGATCTGGAAGAATTTGGTTTTTCAGTAGCTTCCGAAGGAAAACATTATAAGCTTACTTATTTTCAGGATCCCCGCTATACGATCATTATGGCGAAAAGCTGCAGTGATACCAGAGCCGGAAATAATCTGGCAGCAGAGATCATTCGGAAAATGTTATGAAATAGTGATCATTTGACCGTTTTCCAGGAATCAGGTGTTCAAAACCAGCTGCTGGCAAAAATCTCTATTCCAATGGCGATCAGGATCACTCCGCCAAGGATCTCTGCCCGGTTGGAAAGCCTGGTTCCGAATTTTTTACCGATAACAAGGCCGGACAGGCAGATCAGCAGAGTAACGGCGGCAATGATGAGAGAACAGACAAGAGCCATGAGCCAGTCATACTCTGCAATGGTAAAGCCGACGGAGAGAGCATCGATGGAAGTCGCGATTCCCTGTATGAAAAGAGCCCAGGCGGTCAGACGGGTGGTGGAAACCTCGGATTCACCTTTGTGGCGGATACCACTGACCAGCATGCTGCCGCCGATGTACGCGAGAAGGATCAGAGCGATCCAGGGGATAAAGGTTTCAAAGGCATTGAAATATTCTACGATCGTGTGTACACAGACCCAGCCGGTCATGGGCATGAAAGCCTGAAAGGCTGCGAAGGTGCCTGCGATGCAAAACATGCGCTTCCGGGACATTTCCGGTTCGTTCAGGCCATTCGCCATAGAAACGGAAAAAGCATCCATAGCCAGTCCGGCACCCAGAAGGATGCTGTTAAAGAAAAATAAAAAGTTCCAGTTCATTTTGATCTCCTCCAAAGGATTAATATAGTTTTTGCCTGAGAGGTAAAAGTCACAGTGGGGGAAAAATTGCATGGTGACAAAAAAATACCCCAGGCACAGACGCACACGTCATACCAGGGGTCAGAAAACGAAAATCTTCGACACATGTATAGCGGTAGTGCGTATACATGAGTCTCGCAATTTAAAACAAGCCAGACCGGAAGGTCAGTATGTTGACTTGTTACGCGGCTTTCCCGCGCATGCTACTCCCTCACGGAAATATCCCCGTCATCATAGCATAATGAGAAAGTTTTGTCAATAAATGAAACAGAAACTGTTTCAAAAAGACTGGATCATTTCCGCTTATAAAATGTGAAAACGTATTCCGGATAAAAAAAGAATATTCCCACTCAACTGGTCAAAACAACGATTTAAAGCAGGAAAATTTGGAATCTTCGCCATATGGACAAGAATGGATGAATGCGTTATAATATTAAATTGAATGAGAATTTTCAGTGAATCAGGATTTATAGGATCTTTCATGAAAACGTTTTCCTAATGAATGCAGCGTTTTCAAAAGAAAGGAATTCTAAGGGTAGGTTCTTTTGAAAATGTTGGATTGTCGTCAGAGAAGGCAGAAGCAGGTATGTCTTTTTGATAGAGATGATGACAGAAGGATCGTTAAAAAATGTCGAGGAGGAGATAAAAAGATGAAGCCAGGAGCAAGAAGAAAAGGACAAAATACGGTGAAGGATGCGATAACAGAGGCTGCAAAAACGGCTCAGAAGGAAGC
>CAKRQP010000222.1:0-2664 GCA_934393555.1 uncultured Lachnospiraceae bacterium | reverse complement strand
AGGGGCTTACGGAATATGAAGGGAAAAAGTACTATTTCAGCACGGTAACAGGTGCTTTATATACTGGATTCAAAGTGATCGACGAGTATACCTATTATTTTGATCTGAAGCAAAGCGGGGCGATGGCGGTTGATACAGAAATATCCATAGATGGAATGATTTATCTGTTTGATAAAGATGGTCACATGAAGCCTAAGATGCCGGACAGTGGAAAGGAGGAATTGGGAGAGCAGATAGCGGCGTATGCGCAGGAATTTATAGGATATCCATATAAAGAACGAGGCGATCAGGATCTGAAACAGGGAGTTGACTGTTCCGGGTTTACCATGCTGGTAATGCGCCATTTCGGGATCCATATTCCGAGAACCACCTGGGCACAGCATGATGGGGTAAAAGGCTACAAACAGCCAATTCAGATTCCCATTGAGGATCGGAAACCGGGAGATCTGATTTTCTACTACAGTGGAAACAGCCATGTGGGAATTTATATCGGAAACGACAAAGTGGTACATGCCTCAAACAGTGCACCCTATCCAAAAGGAGGAATAAAGATTTCTACCTACGATTATGTTTATATTTATGGATGTGTGAGATATTGGTATTAAGAAGCATGACTCACACTTTTGCATGAAAATTTGCTTGGCTCTGAACAGTTACAAAATAATATAAAAAAAGCAGTTTATCTGTTAAAAGAAAAATAACTTTGCAAACCTCCCGTTCTTCTCTATAATAAGAATAGAAAAGAACGGGAGGTTTTTTCAATGAGCGAAGACAAAATTTTCTGCAAAGGCGGCGGCTGTACGGCGAAGCTTGGCCCGGAAGTGCTGGACCGGATCTTACCGATGCTTCCGAGAAAGCAGGACAAGGATCTTCTGGTAGGGTATGACCATGCAGATGATGCGGCCATTTACCGGCTGACGGATGATCTGGCTATTGTGCAGACGTTGGATTTCTTTCCTCCGATGGTAGAGGATCCCTATGTATTTGGACAGATCGCTGCGGCCAATGCTTTGAGTGACATTTATGCCATGGGCGGCACGGCGAAAACAGCCCTCAATATTGTCTGTTTTCCGGAGAGTATGGATCTCAACATTCTGGGAAAGATCCTTACCGGGGGAGCGGAAAAAGTGGAAGAGGCAGGAGCTGTCCTGGCCGGTGGCCATTCCATTCAGGATACCGATATCAAATACGGTCTTTCTGTCACCGGTGTGATCCATCCGGATAAAGTACTGGCCAATCGGAACTGCTGTCCCGGTGACCGCCTGATCCTCACAAAACCGTTGGGAGTCGGTATCGTATGTACAGCTTCCCGGATGAAGGATGTACGGAAAGCAGATTATGAGCTGGCGGTCAGATCCATGACTACGCTGAACAAATATGCGTCAGCTCTGGCAGGAAATTATGAGACCCATGCCTGTACGGATGTGACGGGTTTCGGTTTCCTTGTTCATTTGAATGAGCTTCTGGGAGAAAACAGTTCTGCCCGTATCTACAGCAGCGCCGTGCCGTATATACCGGGCTGTCCTTCCTATGTGGAAGAGTTTTACCTTACCGGGGCAGGGCAGAGGAACCGGAATCATATGAAAGGGAAGGTAGAATTTTTGAAGGAGTCTTTTTTTATGGAAGAGCTTCTTTTTGATCCGCAGACTTCCGGCGGTCTGCTTTTGTCTGTAAAAAAAGAGGATGCAGAAGGACTTCTTTCTGAAATCCTGGATCTTGGGCTTCCGGCATCCATTGTAGGAGAAGTGACAGGACCGGAAAGAAGAAAGATCTCTGTGGAGTAATAAAAGAGAAAGAGAGTGTGTGAAGGATGCAGACATATACGTATGTTTCTGAAGGAAAATTTGAATTAATGGAAAAACCAAAACCGGTGCTTATGCACGAACGGGATGCGATTGTAAAGGTAACACTTGCCAGTATCTGTTCCAGTGATCTGCACATCAAGCACGGAAGTGTTCCGCGTGCAGTTCCGGGGATAACGGTCGGTCATGAGATGGTAGGTATTGTGGAAGCAGTTGGAAAAGAGGTAACGCATGTAAAACCGGGAGACCGGGTAACGGTAAATGTAGAAACTTTTTGTGGGGAATGCTTCTTCTGCAAAAAAGGCTATGTAAACAACTGTACAGATAAAAATGGCGGCTGGGCGCTGGGATGTCGTATCGATGGCGGTCAGGCGGAATATGTGCGAGTACCTTTTGCCGATCAGGGACTGAATAAGATCCCGGAGGGAGTCACGGACAGAAAGGCTTTACTGGTAGGGGATGTTCTTGCTACCGGTTATTGGGCTGCACGCATTTCTGAGATCACAGAAGAGGATACGGTGCTGATCATCGGAGCCGGTCCGACAGGCATCTGTACATTGCTTTGCGTTATGCTGAAGAAACCGAAGCGCATCATTGTATGTGAAAAAGATGAAAACCGTATTCGTTTTATTCAGGAACATTATCCGGATGTGCTTACCGTTTCGCCGGAAGCCTGTGAGGACTTTGTTCAAAAGAACAGCGAGCATGGAGGGGCGGATGTTGTCCTTGAGGTTGCAGGTGCGGAAGCTACTTTTCGTCTGGCATGGCAATGTGCAAGACCAAATGCGATCGTGACAGTGGTTGCACTTTATGATAAAGCACAGATCCTGCCGCTTCCGGATATGTACGGCAAGAATCTTAC
>CAKRQP010000221.1:0-2681 GCA_934393555.1 uncultured Lachnospiraceae bacterium | reverse complement strand
TGTTCTCTTCTGGCAGCCAGAGCCAATGGAAGGGAAGTGACCACTCTGGAAGGTCTTCAGGAAGAAGCAGAAGAGATCGGATCCTTTGTGGCAAATCAGGGAGCAGAGCAGTGCGGTTTCTGCAATCCGGGCTTTATGATGAATGCGATCGCTCTTTTCCGGGAAAATCCCGATCCGACAGATGAAGAGATCCTGGAGTATCTTTCCGGAAACCTTTGTCGTTGTTCCGGTTACGAAGGACAGCTTCGGGCGATGAAAAATTATATCGCATGGAAAAAAGAAAAACAGGAGGTGGGTGCATGAAGGTAGTAAATCAGCCGGTGATGAAAAAGGATGCCATGTCTCTGGTGACCGGAAAACCGGTATTTCTGGATGATGTGGTGCCGGACAATGCTCTGGTGGTAAAAGTAAAAAGAAGCCCCTATGCCCATGCACTGATCGAGGAGATCAAGATCGATACGGCGCTGAAGGTGCCGGGCATCGAGGCCATCTATACCTATAAAGATGTGCCGGATATCCGCTTTACCATGGCTGGACAGACCTATCCGGAGCCAAGCCCCTATGACCGCCTGATCCTGGATCAGAGAGTCCGCTTTGTGGGGGATGCGGTGGCGATCGTAGCCGGAGAAAATGAAAAGGCGGTAGAGAAGGCTCTGCGTCTCATCAAGGTAAAATATCAGGAACTGGAACCGGTGTTGGATTTCCATACGGCGAAGGACAATCCGATCCTGGTCCACCCGGAAGATAACTGGGAATCCAAGTGTCCGGTAGGTGCAGACAATAAACGAAATTTGTGTGCCAGCGAGGTTTCCGGTCACGGGGATATCGAGGCAGTCTTAAAGGACTGTGATCTGGTCGTTGAGCATACCTACCACACGAAGGCCGATCAGCAGGCGATGATGGAGACTTTCCGTACCTATACCAATCTGGATGCCTACGGCAGGTTGAATATCATCAGCTCCACCCAGATCGTTTTCCACGTACGCCGCATCATTGCAACGGCTCTTGGGATCCCCAAGTCCAAAGTACGGGTGAGCAAGCCGAGGATCGGCGGCGGCTTTGGAGCGAAGCAGACCCTTGTGGCAGAGATTTATCCGGCGTTTGTCACCTGGAAGACCGGAAAAGCGGCAAAGATGATCTTTACAAGAGAAGAGTGCCAGATCGCTTCGACTCCGCGTCATGAGATGGAAGTGACGGTAAAAGTGGGAGCCGATAAAGACGGACGGATCCGGGGAATCGATATGTATACACTGTCCAATACAGGTGCTTTCGGCGAACACGGACCGACAACGGTAGGACTTTCCGGTCATAAAGCCATTTCTCTGTATGGAAATCTTGAGGCCCACCATTTTGCCTATGATGTGGTTTATACCAACCATATGTCTGCCGGCGCTTACCGGGGATACGGAGCTACCCAGGGAATCTTTGCGGTAGAGTCAGCGGTGAATGAGCTGGCGGACCGCCTCGGCATGGATCCGGTAAAACTCCGGGAAAAGAATATGGTCCGTCAGGGTGAAGTGATGCCCTCCTATTATAATGAAGTCAATGCCAGCTGTGCCCTGGACCGCTGTATGGCCCGGGCAAAAGAGATGATGCACTGGGATGAGAAGTTTCCGGCACGGGATATGGGCAACGGCAAAATCCGAAGCGTCGGTGTGGCTATGGCCATGCAGGGTTCCGGTATCTCCGGCGTGGATGTAGGTTCCGCCACGATCAAGCTTAACGATGAGGGCTTCTATGTGCTGCGGATCGGCGCTGCGGATATGGGAACCGGCTGCGATACGATCCTGGCTCAGATGGCTGCAGAATGTCTTTCCTGTGGCGTGGAGGATGTGGATGTCTTCGGTGCAGACACAGACGGTTCCCCCTATGATTCCGGTTCTTATGCGTCCAGTACGACTTATGTGACCGGTATGGCTGTGGTGAAGGCCTGTGAGAAGCTGAAACATAACATCATCGCCCGTGCGGCACAGATCCTCGACTGTCCGGAGGAGGCATTGGAATTTGACGGCAAAGCAGTTTCCGGTGAAAAGGGCCGTGTGACCCTGGCGGATATCGCAACGAGCTCCATGTGCGGAAACAACATTCCCATGGAAGTTTCCGAGAGCAACAGCTCACCGACCTCTCCGCCTCCTTTCATGGTCGGCATGGTGGAGATCGAGCTGGATAAAGAAACGGGAGCAGTAGAACTTCTGGATTATGTGGCTGTCGTAGACTGCGGAACACCGGTGAACCCCAACCTTGCAAGAGTACAGACGGAAGGCGGTCTGGGACAGGGAATCGGTATGGCGCTCTATGAGGATATTCAGTACAATGCCAAAGGAAAGCTCTGGAACAATTCCTTCATGCAGTATAAGATCCCAAGCAGGCTGGATGTGGGAAGACTTCGCGTGGAGTTTGAGAGCAGCTACGAGGAAAGTGGTCCCTTCGGTGCCAAATCCATCGGCGAGATCGTGATCAATACGCCCTCCCCGGCCATTGCCCATGCAGTACATAATGCATCCGGCGTCTGGGTACGGGAGCTTCCCATCACTCCGGAGAAGATCTGGAAGGGAATGCAGGAGAAAAATGAAGACTGACCTGATCTTAATGGCGGCTGGAAACAGCCGCCGTTTTGGAAGCAACAAGCTGTTGTATGAGTGGAAAGGGAAAAAACTGTACCGGTATATGCTGGATGCACT
>CAKRQP010000220.1:0-2755 GCA_934393555.1 uncultured Lachnospiraceae bacterium | reverse complement strand
GCCTTTTTGAATTCCTTCATAAAATGCCCGAGATTATTGAACCCGCTTTCCAGGCAGACCTCCGTGACTGGAAGTTCGGTTGTGCGAAGCAATGTTGCCGCATGCCGGATACGGAAGTCATTGATATAAGAAACAGGTGTTTTGCCGAGTGCTTTTTTGAAAAAACGGCAGAAGTACTGCTCATTCATTCCGGCAAGTGCAGCCAGCTCTCCAAGAGAAAGCGGATGCTGGTAGTTTTGGCGGATGTGACTGATCACAGTCTTAAGAAGTTCCACGCGCGGATTGCGTACCGGTTCATTTGAGGTAAGCAGGGCATGCTCTGCGAGAATTCCGAGAATATTCAAAAGCGCAGCCTTGATCCGCAATTGCGAAACAGGATTTTCAGTTGTAAACTGGTCCAGACAGATCCGGTTTTCCCGAAAGAAGATCGAGCGGATCCGGAAAAATTCCTGTTGTATTTCCGGAAAAGCCGGGTGCTCAGGTCCGAGAAAAGACGGAAAGGAAAGCTTGTGTTCTGATAACGGAAGCAGAAACTGTTCCTGTGCCGGGTCTGGAACGGCGAATGTGAGCAGATCGGGAGAGAAGACGACCGCCTGTTCCTGATACTGGTCAGAATCAGAGGTCAGTGCATGCAGTTCTCCGCTGTTGATAAAACAAAAGCATGGGCTTTTGAGATGAGTCAGCGTCATATTGATATCAACCTGATAAGAGTCCTGCTCAAGATAAATGATCTCGACCGGTTCGTGCCAGTGATGTTTGACCGTAAATGGAAAACCAGGCGGATTGGTTTCACGCACCGCCTGGTAAAATGCACATGGAAAACTGAAGCTTCCATGCTGTCTTGCTTCTTTTAAGGAAGAAGGAAGCCGGCTGTGTGTCTCGGTTTTCATTTATGAAGAATGACGCGTGCCTCGTACGGCTGCAGTTTTCCGGCTTTATGTGTTTTATAGTTAGAGATCAGCTCTTCGGCAGCCGGATCTTCGCAAAGAACACAATCCTGTTCCTGATCGGTAAAGTTGCAGGCAACGGTCAGTACCTGTCCGTCAAGAATACGCTTGTAAGCATAGATGGTTTCGCTGTCCTCGAGAAGTCCCTGGAATTTTCCGTAAACGATGATCGGAAGCGTGTGACGCAGACGGATCAGCTCCTGATAATAATGGAAAACGGAATCCGGATCGGCAAGTGCGGCCTTGGCATTGATTTCTTTATAGTTCGGGTTTACGTTGATCCACGGGGTACCATCTGTAAAGCCTGCATTTTTGGAATCGTCCCACTGCATCGGGGTGCGGGCATTGTCACGGCTGATTTCTTTGAGATAACGCATCATATCCTCTGCTTTTACCAGTCCGCTGTCTACATACTGATGGAAAGCATTGATACTCTCAATGTCACGGTAGTCCTCCAGCCTGTCAAAGTAAACGTTTGTCATACCGAGCTCTTCGCCCTGGTAAATATAAGGTGTACCCTTGAGCATGTGCAGGCAGGTGGCGAGCATTTTTGCAGAAACAACGCGGTATTTTTCAGAGTCGTTTGCAAAACGGGAGACAGCACGCGGCTGGTCGTGGTTATCGAGGAAAAGGCTGTTCCATGCCTTGCCTTCCAGCTCATACTGCCATTTGTTCATAATGTGGCGGAAGTCAGCAAGCTTCGGTTTCTGATCCGACCATTTTCCGATCGGGCCTCTTACGAGATCTACATGCTCAAACTGGAATACCATTCCAAGCTCGGTTCCTTCCTTGTTTGCATATTTCTGTGCTTCTTCGATTGTAACACCGGCGGCCTCACCGACGGTGAGCAGATCGTAATGGGAGAGTACGCGGCTGTTCATTTCCTGGAGAAATTCGTGGACACGGGGACCGTTGCATACGTATGGGGAAAAGCTGCCATACAATCCGTCTTCAACCGGTCCGTCAGGGAAGGACTGATCCTTGGAGATCATGCTGATGACATCCATGCGGAAGCCGTCGATTCCCTTTTCACACCACCAGTTCATCATATCAAAGACTTCATCACGGACTTTCGGGTTTTCCCAGTTCAGATCGGGCTGTTTTTTGGAAAAGCAGTGCAGATAGTACATGCCGGTACGTTCGTCAAACTCCCATGCGGAACCGCCAAAGCAGGCTCCCCAGTTGTTTGGCTCTTTTCCATCCTTCGGATCCTTCCAGATGTAATAATCACGGTGCGGGTTGTCTTTGGAACTGCGGCTTTCGATAAACCATGCATGCTCATCAGAGGTATGGTTAACGACAAGATCCATGACAATTTTGATATGATGACGGTGTGCCTCTGCAAGCAGACGGTCAAAATCTTCCATAGTACCGAAATCATCCATGATATCGCGGTAATCGGAAATATCGTAGCCGTTGTCATCGTTCGGCGATTTGTAAACCGGAGAAAGCCAGATCACATCGATGCCGAGTGTCTCCAGGTAATCAAGATGTGCGGTGATACCATTCAGATCACCAATGCCGTCACCGTTGCTGTCCGCGAAGCTGCGCGGATAAATCTGATAAATAACGGCTTCCTTCCACCATGCTTTTTTTTCTTCTGCCATTGTTTTTTCCTCCTATATGGTTGTTGTCAGTTGAGCCGGAAAAGTGACTGCGGATAACGCTATTCTGACTCTGAAATGTATTTTCCCGGCTGATTTCGCAAAAAACTGCCGGAATCATTCTGCTTTGTTATCTCCTACTATAACTGCGGCAGAAGAAAAAATCTACTGCTAATATGACAGAAACTTACGGTATTTTGACTT
>CAKRQP010000219.1:0-2778 GCA_934393555.1 uncultured Lachnospiraceae bacterium | reverse complement strand
TTTCTTCTTTCATCTTGTCGATGAGCTGCTCGAAGTATTTTTTACCAACTTCCATAACTACATCGGAGAACATCTGAATGAAACGTCTGTAGGAGTCATATACGAAACGCTCGAAGGCCGGATCCGGATTTCCTTTGATCATTGCGTCAACTACTTCGTCATTTAAACCAAGGTTTAAGATGGTGTCCATCATACCCGGCATGGAAGCTCTTGCACCGGAACGAACAGAAACCAGAAGCGGATTCTTGAGATCGCCGAATTTCTTTCCGTTGATCTCTTCCATTTTCTTAACGCCTTCCATAGTCTGAGCCATGATCTCGTCGTTAATTTTACGGCCGTCTTCATAGTACTGTGTACAAGCCTCTGTTGTAATTGTAAATCCCTGCGGTACAGGAAGTCCGATGCTTGTCATTTCTGCAAGGTTGGCACCTTTACCGCCAAGCAGGTTACGCATGGTCATGTCGCCTTCGCTAAACATATACACCCATTTGTTTGCCATTTTACCAATTCCTCCTAAACTGTATTTGTCGCACGGGCCAATCCCGTTCAAGACCGCTGCCCGAAATGCAGTCGGTCGCACAGTATTATTCTATACATAAATTCACAAAGAGTCAAGAGATAATACTTTAAAAAAACAAAAAAACGTTTATCAGAACTCCATTTTCTTTTCGAAATAAGCTTCCAGATCTTCGATCTTCACTCTCTCCTGCTCCATGGTATCACGGTCACGGACGGTAACGGCTCCGTCGGTCTCGGATTCGAAGTCGTAGGTCACGCAGAAGGGAGTTCCGATCTCATCCTGACGGCGGTAACGTTTTCCGATATTTCCGCGGTCATCATACTCACAGTTCCATTTTCTGCTCAGGGTCTCGAAGACTTTTCCTGCACCCTCGTTCAGCTTCTTGGAAAGGGGAAGGATACCGATCTTCACCGGAGCCAGAGCCGGATGGAAATGAAGCACGGTTCTCACATCGCCGCCCTCCAGCTCTTCTTCGTCATAAGCGCTGCAGAGGAAAGCCAGAACCACACGGTCTGCACCGAGAGACGGCTCGATAACATACGGAATGTATTTTTCTTTGGACTCATCATCAAAATAAGTCATATCCTGACCGGATACGTTCTGATGCTGTGTCAGGTCGTAATCGGTACGGTCAGCGATACCCCAGAGCTCACCCCAGCCGAAGGGGAATAAGAACTCGATATCTGTGGTACCTTTGCTATAGAAGCAAAGCTCCTCCGGAGAATGGTCACGGGCACGCATCTCGTCTTCTTTGATACCAAGGTTCTTCAGCCAGTCGATGCAGAACTGACGCCAGTACTGGAACCAGTCAAGATCCGTTCCCGGTTTGCAGAAGAACTCCAGCTCCATCTGCTCAAACTCTCTGGTACGGAAGGTGAAGTTACCCGGAGTGATCTCGTTACGGAAGGATTTACCGATCTGTCCGATTCCGAAGGGAACTTTCTTTCTGGAGGTTCTCTGTACATTCTTGAAGTTTACGAAAATACCCTGTGCAGTCTCCGGACGGAGATATACGGTATTCTTTGCATCCTCGGTCACGCCCTGGAAGGTTTTGAACATCAGGTTGAACTGACGGATGTCTGTGAAATTGTGCTTTCCGCAGGAGGGGCAGGCGATCTTGTGTTCTTCGATGAAATCCTTCATCTCTTCCTGGCTCCAGGCATCCACGGAATTTTCAAGCTGGATGTCATTGTCTGCGCAGAAATCCTCGATGAGCTTGTCTGCACGGAAACGCTCATGACACTCTTTACAGTCCATCAGAGGATCAGAGAAGCCGCCCAGATGACCGGATGCCACCCAGGTCTGGGGATTCATAAGGATGGCGCAGTCTACACCTACGTTGTAGGGGTTTTCCATGATGAATTTTTTCCACCATGCACGTTTTACGTTATTTTTCAGCTCCACACCCAGGTTTCCATAGTCCCAGGTGTTTGCCAGTCCGCCGTAGATCTCGGAACCCGGATAAACAAAACCTCTGGATTTTGCAAGTGCCACAATTTTGTCCATTGTTTTTTCCATGTTTTATCAGTCTCCTTTATTCATATAAAATGTAAGCCAGTGCGGCTGTACTTCCTTCTGTTTCTTTCGCCGACCCGCTGCTGACCGGTGAAAGTGAGATCGCGCCGTCCTCATTGGTTTCCGGTTCTTCTGCTTCAGCCCCGGCCTCCGCTTCTGAAAGGACTCTTGCGCTCTTCTTTCCTGTGATCTCCACATTATCGCTGGCATAAACGATATTTCCCGGAACCGTCACAAGGATCGGCTCCGTCAGGATCACAAGTCCGTAATTATAACTGTTCAGGATATCATTTCCGGTCACATCCGCGCCCGTTACCTGACCTTTTTCCACACTCTGGAATTTTCCGGCAAAATCATAACCGGCCTGATAAGCAGTCAACACATCGCCGGTAAAGAATGTCACCTGATTAAACTTGGAATAATCGTCTCCGGAAGCATAACTCATGGTAAGCTCTGCATTCTGATCTTTCACTTCAAATTTCTTCTTCTTGACATTCTCGGTTCCTCCGGCTGTATTGTAATCCAGAATGGCCTGGTCAATGCTGGCTTCCAGCTCATCCGAACTGTAATAATCCTTGTCAAAGGATTCTTTTACATAAGAAACCACCTGACCCTTTTGGTTCACCGAAACGGCTGTCTCCTCCGGTTCAAATTTCTCACAGCCGGAGAGCAGCCCCATTATGAGTACTGCCAGTCCCAGAATTTTTCCTTTTTTCATGGGAACCTCCTACATCTGCCCAGGG
>CAKRQP010000218.1:0-2799 GCA_934393555.1 uncultured Lachnospiraceae bacterium | reverse complement strand
ATAGAGAGATTATGCTGAAATAAAAAAAGACCTGCTTCGGCGGGTCTAAATTACATAGAATCATTGAGTCTGAAAAAACCTTTGAAATTCTTGATAATTCTGGTTGAAAAATTCGTTTTGAAATGATATATTAAACAGACTTAAATAGGTGTCCAAAACACCAGCACCCCTGTACGAGAATGAATAGGATTTCCTATCATTTCGTATAACGAGAGGTTACATAGAGGAATTTGCTTGCACTTGCAACGTCCACCAAAAATCGAAAGCCTTGCTAATTTCGAGCCAATCGGACGGTGTAAAATCCCTATGAAAATGCTTATGAAGCGTGATACCAGATAGGATTTGAAACAGTGAAAAACCTTGTATTTCCAAGGATTTTCTTGCACTGTGTTGCACTTGGTTTCATCGTATCGGGTCTACTCCTAAGCGGAAGGCCAGCGGTTCGAATCCGCTCAGGAACGTTAAGAAACCAATGCGGAAGATTTTTTATGAAATCTTCCGCATTTTTTTTAGGCATGCCCAGTTTCCCATAAGGCAGCAGAAATTATATTTCCACTTCGCTGTACTGGAAATACATCTTCAATGTCAAGAATTCAAGGGGTGAAGATGTAATTTTGAGACAGAAGGTATCTTCAGGCATGAGAAAAAGCAAGCGGAGGATATATTTTTGTGGAGGGAAGTATCTTCATTCTTAAAAATAAGCCAGTTGCAGATATAATTATACGTGACTGGCAACTTGAAACGTATCCTCAAGTCCAAGAGAATGCAAGGTGCAGATACATTCGCATTAAAAGAAGTATCTGCGATGGGTCTAGGAAGTTATGTGAAGATACATGTCTTCATCAACAAAGAATCGCAGCGTATAAGAAAATATAATCTAAGATAGGCATAGGAATTATTAACGCAAAAGCTTTTTCCAAAATGAGTATATTTCCTGTAGATGTGGAGAGTCTATCTCCATCATATCTATTGAGAGCTCCGTCATTTGATGATAGAATATGGAATGAATATTTGAATGGATAGAGGATAAGGAGTAATACATGGAAGGATATAAACCACCTTTTACAATTACAAACAGTATATTATCTTATGTGGCGTCTGTTTCTGAAAAAGTCGGGCGTATCACTGTAATGAGTAATATGGAAAACAAACCTCATCTAAGGAAAAATAACCGGATTAAATCCATTCATTCGTCTTTAAAGATCGAGGCAAATTCTCTTTCTTTAAGCCAGGTGCGCGATGTTATTAACGGAAAATTGGTTCTTGGAGAGGCAAAAGAAATACAGGAAGTAAAGAATGCATATAATGCCTATGAAAAAATAGCTGAAATAGATCCTTACAATATAGAAGAATTAAAGAAATTTCATGGTATTATGACAAAATACATCATAGAGGAATCCGGTGATTTTCGCAGTGGTGAAGAAGGTGTGTTTAATGGTGAAGAGTGTATATTCATGGCTCCGCCGGCGCGCTTTGTTCCACAATTGATGAATGAATTATTTGGCTGGATGAAGGAAGTAAAAGCCCAGATGCATCCGCTGATTTTGAGCAGCGTATTTCATTATGAATTCGTATTTATTCATCCTTTTACAGATGGCAATGGCAGGATGGCAAGGCTGTGGCATACAGCTATTTTGGCTAAATGGAATCCTATTTTTGAATATATTCCGATAGAAAGCCAAATTGAAAAATTCCAGGATGATTATTATGATGCGATTGCAAAATGCCATGTAGAGGGAGAATCTACGGTATTTATTGAATTCATGCTGACTCAAATAGATAATATTTTAGAGGAACTTTTAAATCAGATGACAAATAGCACCACGGATGACGCTATTCTTGACGCTGATGGCGCTAATCATGGCGCTGATAATATGGAAAGCAGGTTGTTATCAAGTTTGAAACAGAATCCGTATATTACACAGACAGATTTAGCTAAAGAATTATCGTTATCAAGGAGAACTGTCCAGAGAATCATGAAAGAACTGATGAATGACGGCAAGATAAAGAGAGTAGGTTCGACCAGAACAGGTCATTGGGAAATAAATGATTGATGCAAAGGCATAGTCTGCAAAAACTATGCCTTTGCATTTTTCGGCAACAACATCTATAGTGGTTCAGTATACGGTGGCGCTGGCAGCTGCCCCACGGATGCTTTTCGAAAACAGCCAGTTCCTGCGGCCTACTGCGAAGTTTTTAATCGCACGCTCCGCACTGTTATTGTCAATGCTCAGATGTCCATCCTCCAGATAACGGCGCAGATAGGTCTCCTGATTCAGCGTATATAAAATGGCATCACCAATAAGGGGAGACTGGTCTACGGAATCTTCCATCGAATGTAACTATTCAAAAAATGCATCCACGACAGGACGGGAGTGATTTCCCGTGGGGCTTGCAGTTCTATCCAGTTTTACGATTCCCATTCGGACTTGTGGACTTCCCATCGCGGCGGGAAGTTGGGGGCTTTCGAAGAGAGGGTGGACATCCCCGTGTCGGTATCTACCGTCAGCGTACCGAGGAAAATGTCCTAAAAGCTCAGCTTGTAAACTTCCATAGACTCACCCCAAAATCTGATTTCATGTTAATTCCATTCCTCTGCCAACAGGAAATCGCGGATGTTGCGGTGCTTGATCCCGTTTCTGCTCATGTCGAACTCATCCAGAGAGACAACATATTTCGGGTAGTTATCGCGGATATTGTCATACGCGCCGAACTCACGCTGAACGGTCTCATCGGATGCCAGCAGATAGGCAACCTGAACATACAGTTTTTCTCCACTCTTGTCACATACAAAGTCGA
>CAKRQP010000217.1:0-2818 GCA_934393555.1 uncultured Lachnospiraceae bacterium | reverse complement strand
AATGCATTCTGCCGCTTTTTCAGGCTTTGAAATCAATGGTGTAAGTTTCTCCGGCCTTTGTCGGGAAAGAAATTTTATTATCTGCAATAATCTGTGTTTCTATATTTGTTCCATCGGAAGATGTTACCGTGTAAGCGGAGATACCATCGTATTCGCCGGTAAATATTCCGCCGTTTCTTGATGTAATATCAAAACGATCAGCTTTCCCATCTGACCATTTCATGTCGATTTCAAAATTTCCTCTTGCTACCATACCTTCAACATGTCCGGTATTCCACTCTTCTGGAAGTGCTGGCAGGAACTGTATATATCCGAGCTGGCTCTGGATCAGCATTTCGTTGATACCTGCTGTGTAACCGAAGTTACCATCAATCTGGAAAATGGGTGATTCTTTGTAGTTTGCACCGGCACCGTGAGAACAGAGCATGTTTGTTAAAAAGCCGGAATTTCCTCCGCCCACATCGGACTGCACAAGCTGAAAAGCTTCTTTTGCATGTCCGGTACGTGCCCATAGATTAAGCTTGTGAGCTTTGGACCAGCCGGTTGCATCAAGTCCACGCTCATTCAGGGAAACAATGGCCGCATCCATATATTCAGGATTATCTTTATTGATCAGAGTACATGGATACAATGCCATCAGGTGGGAAAGGTGACGGTGAGGCGGCTGCACGCCGGAGCTTTGTGCTCCAAGGCTTTGTCTCCACTGTGGAATATCAATTTCCGGAAGAGCTCCGGCCTGTGCTTTTCCAATGTGAGTTTCTTCGTACCATTCTTTTACCTGTCCGTCAGCTCCTACTAAAACAGGATCAAGCTGTGCCTGCTTTTCTTTCCATTTGGTGATCAGATCTGCGTCAACACCCAATGTTTCGGCTGCATGGATCGTATTTTCAAAATGCTGCCAGATAAACTGCTGATCGTAAGATGCGCCATTTACGATGGGCCCGTTTTCCGGTGAATAGGACGGTGCAGATACGAAACGCTGCTGATTCTTGCTCCAGTAAAGCGCTTTATCCCAGAAGTTAGCCACTTCTCTTAAGGACGGATAAAGTTCTTTCAGATATTCCATATCCTCTGTATACAGATAATACTCATAAGAATCCAGAAGAGCCCATGCAGATCCGATCGGATTCCAGCCGGCTGCATTATCCTGCTGCCCCATGGTTGAAAACATATAAGGTGTACTGAAGCAGCCTACCAGCCATCCGTTTTCTTCCCCTGCTTCACTCTTAATACCAAAGGAAGCGGCAGCAGAATCACGACCTGCTTCTTTGAGGACATTCAGATAATCATTGTATGGTTTCATACATTCGGCAAGGTTGCTGGCCATCGTTGGCCAGTAATTCATTTGAACATTAATATTAAAGTGATAGTCTCCATACCATGTAAAAGCTCCCTCACCCCAGACTCCCTGCAGGTTTGTAGGAAGAGCACCTTCCCGGGAGCCGGCAATGGTCAGATAACGGCCAAACTGATAACACATGACTTCCAAAGCTCTCTGTTCAGCCGGTGTTGGGATCTCGCCGCAATGGTTCTCTACCATGTTCCTGTATTTACGGATCAGTTCGTCAGTAGGAATCTGCGGGATTTCTTCGTTGAATCCCAGATCCATACGGGAGAATAATGCAAAATGATCCGCCACATGATCAGCTTTGAGTGCTTCATATCCTTTCTGTGCTGCAGCCTGGATCCTTTTTGTAACTGCGGCATGGGGATCCTCACCACGGAAAGTTGGCAGCTCCATTTTATAATCGCTGCCGCATGCAAAAAGCAATGTGACGGTATCTGCATCAGATACACGGATCGCAGGAATCCCATTGCTTTCACTGACAGAAAGGCTTCCGCCTTCATTGATAACTTTAAGCTGTGCTTCCACCTTCAGACCGTTTCCAGGCAATGCATCACGCATGGTGATCGTGTCTCCGTCAATCATATTTGTATACGCATTGCCGCCAATCAGGTTTTCCAGGTTGGTTTTCAGGCTGATTTTTCCACCTGCGTCAGCACTTAAGCGCACTGCCATCAGGTTATCCGGATAACTGTTAAAATATTCTCTTGTGTAGTGAACCCCTTCATAATCATAATTTACAGTTGCTAATGCGGTACGCATGTCCAGATCTCTGACATAATTGGATGCCTTGGAAGGCTCCTGATCATTAGAAATATATAAATTGGCATAATCGGTTGGTGCCTTATATCCTGTCAGATCGCCCATGAGCTTGTTCAGCTCATCCATTGCTTCTCCTTTTGTATCCGTTCCGCTCGCCTGATAGGAATTTTCATCAAATCCAAAGACATACTGTGACTTATCTTCCAGTTTCTCACGGATCGCATGCAGATCCTCTTTGATCTTCTGAAGATCCTCTTTTGTGCGGATCGGGTTTGTTATACCGTAGGTATAGTTTATATCACCGCCAGGGCCACCTTCCCACACCGTTTTTTCATTAATATGGATCTTGTCACGATTGATACCACCGAAGATAAGTCCGCCCATGTAGCCATTTCCGATCGCCAGTGCTTGTGTCTGCCAGTCATTGGCCGGTTTATCATACCAAAGTCTTAAAAGGTTCTCATTGTTTTTCTTCATCCGTTTGCCTCCTGGTTCATGAATAAACAGAGCACACTCTGCTTATGCGTTCTCTATTTTGAATCATAACATAATATGATGCCAAGGTCAAAAGGTTAAAGGCTGAAGAAACAACAAGAGGATGAAATCTGCAGTGTTTTTCACAATTGTCATAAATGGAAAGAAAACTCTGCATTCTTCCAAAAAAACGTTATTTGTGGTAAGATGAAAATAGGAAAAAAAGAATTAAAAAAA
>CAKRQP010000216.1:0-2846 GCA_934393555.1 uncultured Lachnospiraceae bacterium | reverse complement strand
TAAACCACTTCGTCTGCACCGTTTCTTAAAAGGAACTTTGCATGCACATCTCTGGCTGCTCTGGATACCACCATTTTCGCCCCCAGCTCCTTCAGAAGGGAGGTCGCTTCCAGGGAACTCTGAAAATTATCTCCGATTGCCACAATACATACATCGAAATTACTTACTCCAAGAGAACTTAAGAAAGCCTCGTTGGTGGCATCTCCGATCTGGGCATTGGTCACGTATGGAAGTGCCGCCTCCACCCGTCTTTCTTCTTTATCTACCGCCATGATCTCATGATGAAGCTCATCCAGTTTCATGGCCACATGTCTTCCGAATCTTCCTAACCCGATCAGTAAAATTGACTTTGTCATAACTTCTTATAAACCTCCATTCCTGTTTTCATCCTTCTCACATTCCCCGTGATCTGATGCCGTGGATCCGACTGATCCGAAGACCCAGCCGTTTTCCCACGCTTCTTTTTCACCTGTTAACCGACCGTGATCTTCTCCTCTGGGAATCTCGCCGCATCTCTTCGTTTCTCAGAGACTGCCGCAAAGATCAGAGTCAGACCGCCGACTCTTCCCAGAAACATCAGTCCGATAAGAATGGCTCTTGATACACCACCCAGCGTCGGTGTCGCACCGAGGGAAAGCCCTACCGTTCCGACTGCAGAAGCCGTCTCAAAAAGAGCGGTCTTCATAGAAATCCCTTCGATCGTACTGATTGCAATTCCTCCGGTAAGGAAAAGTGTCAGATACATAAGAAGAATCGTGGCGGCATTTTTTACCGTTTCGTCAGTGATCCTTCTTCCAAAGAAATGAACATGCTCTTCATGTGCAAACACAGAAAGCGCCGCTCCGTAAAGGACTGCCAGTGTTGTCGTCTTCAGACCGCCTGCCGTGGATCCCGGAGAACCGCCGATCAGCATGAGAAACACCATCAGAACCTGTCCACCCTCTCCCATTTTGGAAAGATCCGTTGTATTAAATCCGGCCGTTCTCGGCGTTACCGCCTGGAAAAGTGAAGACAGGAACCGTTCTTTTACCGGAAGATCTGCATATTCCATAAAGAAATAAAACACTGCAGGCACCAGGATCAGAACTGCTGATGTTACCAGGACCACCTTTGTCTGCAGCCGGTATTTTTTAAACTGAAAACCTTTTTCCTGCATATCTTTCCACACAAAGAAACCAATTCCGCCGGCAATGATCAGTGCCATGATCACAAAGTTCACCACCGGCTGCCCCTGGTAGGCGGTCAGAGAAGAGAACTTTTCCCTGAATCCCATCAGGTCAAAACCTGCATTGCAAAACGCCGAAACCGAATGGAAAAGTGCATACCAGAGTCCTTTCCCAACTCCCATTTCCCCGCAGAAGACAAAGGCCAGAAAAACGGCACCCATAAGTTCCATTGCCAGAGTTGCCCGGAGAATAAATCCGGTCATCCGCACGATTCCTCCCATCTGCGGAGCAGAGATCGAATCCTGCATCGTACTTCTCTGCATCAGCCCGATCTTTCTTCCGGACAGTGAGGTAATGAAAACCGCTACCGTAACCACTCCCATACCGCCGATCTGGATCAGCAAAAGGATCACTGCCTGACCGAAACCAGACCAGTAAGTGGCTGTATCCTGCACAACCAGCCCTGTCACACAGGCTGCTGAAGTTGCCGTAAAAAGTGCATCCGCAAAGCTTGCTCCCCTTCCATCTCTGGTTGCCCAGGGAAGCATAAGGATCAGACTTCCTGCCAGAATCAGAAGCGCAAAGCCTAAAATGATCACCTGGAAGGATCTGATATGACGATGGGGCTTTCTGTTTTCTTCCATCCCCTTCATACCACCGGAACCCTTGATCCCGCTCATTCCTTTCCAGTTTCCGGACGCTCTCCCGCCGGAATCCTTGATACTTCCGTATCCTCCTTTTTCAATAATTGCCATAAAATCTCCATTCCATCCATTCACCCATCTGTTATCCCTGCACAGCGGTTTCCGGACATATACCCGTTTACAGTAAATCCAAAGAAGCAAAAGCTTCATCCGAAAGGAGTGCCCCTTCCGTCTCTACCACCTTCGCAGATACCCGGTTTGCTGTGGCAATGGCCTCTTCTATAGTCTTGCCACACTGAAGTCCGGCAATCACCGCACCGATATGCGAGTCTCCGGCTCCAATGGTATCCAACTGTTCTGCCGGTACCCCTGGAATGGTTTCTTCTTTTTCTCCATCATAATAATAACAGCCGTCTGCTCCCAGAGTAACGATCACCGTATTTTGCGTAAACCGATAGATTTCCTCTGCTGCCGCCTTCAGCTCCTCTTTTCCGGTATAAGAAGTGATCTCCTGCTGATTCAGATGAAGAATGGGATGCAGGGTAAAGACCCGTTCCAGCAGTTTTTGATCCAACAGTGTGATCCGAGGACCCGGAGCAAAAAATACGGTAAACTCCGGATGCTCCTCCAGATAAGAAAGGATATTCGTTCCGGTCTCTTCCTCGATCTCCAGACCACAAATATATACGCTGTCAATCTCAGAGGCATCCAGCGTATCAAACCATTCCTTCTGAAAGCGATACTCAGCCCCATGGTAACAGACAAAGGTCCTCTCTCCGTCATCTTCCACAAAACAGTAACAGCAGCCGTTTTCTGTCTCCGGCTTCGGCACCGGAGAAACGATTCCTCTCTCTGCCAGTGCATTTCTTACAAAATCTCCATACGCTCCGGTTCCTACTGGAAAAAAAGGAATATACGGAACTTTAAAATGCCGGATCGTATCCGACGCATTATAGGCACAGCCTCCCAGTGACATTTTCTGTGATGTTACATGCACATCTTCGCTCTTCTCCGGTAAGTGAGGCAGATGGATCAC
>CAKRQP010000215.1:0-2909 GCA_934393555.1 uncultured Lachnospiraceae bacterium | reverse complement strand
TAAAAGAGCTTGGAAAGACACTGCTTATCGTATTTGCCTTGTATGCTCCGGTCAAAGTGGAAAATATGATACTTGGCGGAGGCATTATAAGAAGTGGCGGCAACACCAAAATCATTATGATCATTGATATTATTGGCACATGGTGTATCGGAATCCCACTGTGCCTGCTTGCAGCATATGTATTCAAGTGGGGAATTGTTGGCGTATATACATTGCTTACCACGGAGGAATTATTCAGGCTTGCTGTATCGTTGATTATCTTTAAAAGGCGTAAATGGATAATTAGCTTATGCTGATTTGTACAAAAAAAAGGCACCCTTCATTACACAAGAAGGATGCCTTTTCTTCATATATTAATATACGGATTGTTTATTCGCCGGTACTGTAGTTTTCCGTGCTTGCAAGAGACGGATCATCATAACCGGTGGCGTTGATGATCTCCTGGCTTCGGGATACGACCGTATCCGAAGGCTGATAAGCGGAATCACCAAAGAGATACTCATGCAGCTGGGTCACATTGCTTTCCAGCGTAACCGGAACCTCATTGTAATCACTCTGGCTGGTACGGTGAGCAAACGGGAAGCCGCAGGAATCACCAAGCTTATAATTCAGGATATTCAGACCAAGTTTGATCAGTTCTGTCTCAGAAAAGCTGGTGAGTACTTTCGGGAACATGGTATGTGCAAGATCCATCAGATCACTGACGCCCATGGTTTTTACCTTATCCACGATCTTTCCGATCACTTCTCTCTGTCTCTCGGTTCTCTTGAAATCATTTCCGGATGTGTAACGGATACGGGTATAAGAAACTGCCTGTACGCCATTCATCAGATACGTACCTGCTCCCGGAAGATCTTCATAGGTTTTTCCGGTAACCTGAGAGGTCTCTACACAATAGCCATTCACATAACCCGCTTCTTCTTCATCTACTGTGATCTCCAGGCCTCCAATCGCATCGATCAGATCTACCAGTGCATTGAAATCCACAGAAACAAATTCTTTGATATCCAGGTCCAGATTTGTATTCAGCATACTTACTGCCCACTCAGGACCGCCGTTGGCATAAGCCGCATTGGCTTTCCGGTACATATTACCGCCGATATTGAGATAAGTATCCCGGTAAACAGATACCATTTTGATTTCTTTTGTGTCATTATTGATGCTGGCAATGATAATGGTATCGCTGTTTGCCTGTTCCAGGTTGCCTTCACGGGAATCCAGGCCAAAAAGTGCAATGTTGGTATAACCTTTTAATTTTTTATTCTCTTTTACCTGCTGGTTGATCTCAAGCTTGTCGCTTTCCAGTTCCCGGTAATTCATCTCTCCCACCGTGTCACTGAATTTCTGGTACACCCAAAAGGCTCCGCCTGCTGCTACAAGGAGCAGGATCAATACGATCAGCAGGATCACCTTCAACACGGTATGCTTTTTCTTTTGTTTTCTCATAATTCCTCCTGTTTCTTCTTATTATAATTTGCTTTTGCCTCGCGATTGGTAGCTGCCCTCGGGGCAGTTCCGGCAAAAGCAAAGAAAAGAACGCTCATGGGCGGAACGGTAATCGTAATGGAATGTTCTCTGCCGTCACACTCTTCTTTCCTGGATTGTTTCACTCTGGGATTTCCGGCTCCGCTTCCGCCATATTCTTCCCGGTCGCTGTTAAAAATCTCCTTATATTTTCCGGACCAGGGAACACCGATCTTCCGTTTTTCATAGGTCACCGGTGAGAAGTTCACCACCGCAAGAATGGTGTCTTCCTTTTTTTCTGTGTTTCTCGCGAAAACAAGCATGTTTTCGTTAGCTGAAATGCTGTTGATCCATTCAAAACCATCCGGATCATAATCCAGTCGGTAAAGAGCCGGGTGTGTCTGGTAAAAATTGTTGAGATCACCGACAAAATGCTGCATTTTCTGATGCTCTTCCTCTTCTAAAAGCCCCCAGTCCAGTTCATTTTCCGCATCCCAGTCTTTTTCCTGAGCAAACTCCTGCCCCATGAAAAGAAGCTTCTTTCCGGGATGTGCCGTCATATACGCATAAGCCGCCCGTAAGTTTGCTTCCTGCTGAGCCACTCTGCCCGGCATTTTCCGGATTATGGATTCCTTTCCGTTCACCACATCGTCATGAGAAAACGTCAGCATATAATCTTCGCTGTACGCATAGATCATGCTAAAGGTCAGGTCTCCGTGATGATAGCCCCGGAAGATTGGATCCAGGCTCAGATATTCCAGAAGGTCTTCTGTCCAGCCCGTATTCCATTTAAGATCGAAGCCAAGCCCTTCTTCTTCCACCGGTGCGGTCACTCTTGGCCAGGCCGCTGATTCCTCTGCGATAAGAACGGCACCGGGCTGCTTTTTCTTAAAGATGGAATTCAGATGTTTGAAAAACTCCACTGCTTCCAGATTTTCATTTCCGCCATACATATTGGCAGCCCATTCACCGCCCTGACGGCCGTAATCCAGATAAAGCATGGATGCCACCGCGTTCACGCGAAGCCCATCTGCATGATACTTTTCCGCCCAGAAAAGTGCATTTGCGATCAGGAAATTAGAAACCTCCGGCTTTCCATAATCAAATACATACGTTCCCCATTCCGGATGGATCCCGCGGCGCGGGTCCGGATGCTCATAAAGACAGGTGCCGTCAAAACCGCCCAGTCCAAAATCATATTTCGGGAAATGAGCCGGAACCCAGTCCAGGATCACACCGATCCCTTCTCTGTGAAGATGATCCATAAAATACATGAAGTCCTCAGGAGTGCCGTATTTTCTGGCAGGTGCATAATATCCGGTCACCTGATATCCCCAGGAATCTTCCGCATAATGCTCCATCACCGGCATAAGTTCCACATGCGTGTAATTCATCTTCTTTACATAAGCAGCCACCAGAGGAGCTAATTCCCGAAAATTATAAAG
>CAKRQP010000214.1:0-2910 GCA_934393555.1 uncultured Lachnospiraceae bacterium | reverse complement strand
GTTCCATTGATCTCTGCCATTTCCACGCAGCTGCCATCAAAGGGATAACGCACCTGACCGAACTCGTCTCCGGCAACACCAGTGATGTGCGCCGTTCCCGTTTTCTGCCAGTTCCTGTCATAGCGGATCACACGAATGACTTCCTTCGTATCGTCTTCTTCCCTGTTATTCTGACCCTCTACCAGATAATAACCATCAGAGCCATTATAAAAACCGCCCCAGAGATCCAGTTCCATGGGAATACTCTTCTTGCTCTTGACATTAAAATCATTATCATAGTACTCGATATAAACAGCGTTTTCTTTATAAAAAACTCTCATGTAGCCATCATCCAGGCTGACCAGATCTGAATATCTCTTCAGATAAACTCCACGGTTATCCCACGCTGTGGGCAGCAGGTTCTCTTCTGCTCTCACATTTCCCGCCGGGAAAAACAGAATACAGAACAGCAGGAGCACAAAAATAAAAATACTTTTTTCTCTCTTCATAACTTTCCTCACTGTCAAAAAAAGGGATGCACCATCAGGCACACCCCTCCAAACAATCATTTATGCAAGTGTTCTTGCAGCTGCCTCTACGACATGACCTACCAGTACAGAGGTAGTAACGCTTCCAACACCACCCGGAACCGGAGTGATGGCATCAACAATCGGCTCAACTTCATCAAAGGCAACGTCTCCACAAAGTTTGCCTTCTGCATTTACATTGATTCCTACATCGATGATCGTCTGACCCGGAGCCACATAAGAAGCATCTACAACACCGGCGCGGCCTGCAGCCACGATCACGATATCAGCCTCTTTTACTACGGACGGCATATCAACGGTTCTCGTATGGCATACGGTAACGGTTGCGTTTTTCTTGATCAGCATCATGGCAGCCGGTTTACCAACTACCAGGCTTCTTCCGACAACAACTGCTTTCTTTCCGGTGCAGTCGATTCCATAGTAATCCAGGATCTCCATGCAGGCCTGCGGTGTGCAGGGCGGGAAACCTACGTTCTTGCCGGTGAATACGCCGGACATGGAACCATCGGTCATGCAGTCTACATCTTTTGCCGGATCCAGAGCATTCTCGATCACAGACTGATTCAGATGCTTCGGAAGCGGACGGAACAGAAGAACGCCATGGATCTGGGGATCTTTGTTCACTTTGTCGATCACAGAAAGGAGCTCCTCCTGAGAAACGTCAGCCGGAAGAAGGATTTTCTCACAGGCAACGCCCAGAGTCTCACAACGTTTGGTTGCACCTCTCTCATAAGAGATATCGCTCTCATTCTCACCTACACGGATGATGCAGAGAGTGGGGTTTACCCCTTTTCCCTGAAGCTCAGCAACCTGAGCTTTGATCTTTTCGTTTAATGCAGCCGTTACTTCTTTACCTAAAAGTCTCTTTGCCATTTTATCTGTACCTCTCTTTTATCTCATTTTCAGCGCAGGCGTGCAGCCACACTCTGATAAATCTCTTCTGCCTTTTTGGTATATACAGAAAGCATCTCATCTGCTTTCTTATTCAGTTCATCAGCATACTCACGATTTTTCATGGATTTGGTGTTGATGAACACATTCAGGGAAGCGCCCTCAAGAGCAGCTTTACAGAACGTTGCGCCAACGCCGGCATCGCTGATCGCCAGAGTGGAACCTTTCTCAGCAAACACTTCGATCAGATCAATGGCTTCACAGCATCTTTCCATGATTTCCATGGGTACAGAGCAGGCATCTTTGAGAACGATCTCCATGACACGGGCTTTCTCAGCCTTCTCTTCTTCGGTGTTTCTTGGCATACCATATGCTTTGGAAAGGGGCTCAAAAACCTCTGCATCTCTCTCAATGAGATGAAGAAGCTCTTTCTGAAGAGCATCTGCCTTTCCTTTCAGCTCATACATTTCCTCTTCTACATCCGCATATTTCTTTTTGCCGACGGTAAGGCTGCCTACCATATTTCCAAGGGCAGTTCCGATGGCTCCGACCAGAGCGGATGCTCCGCCGCCTCCGGGTACGGGTGCTTTGGATGCCAGTACTTCTACAAATTCATTGCATGGTACAGTTGAAAATCCCATAATTCATACCTCCTGATTTTATAGCTTTTTAGAAACTATCCGGTTCTTCCTAACTGCGAGTCAAAACGTCTCGTGGAATGATCCCGGAACAATTACAGCTTTTTCATGGTTCCGATCGTGATATCTCCCACGACTGCCATGTCCTCCGCAGAAAATGACAGTGGAAAATTATCGGAGAAAAGGATCTGAGCAGATGGTGGAAACTCATCGTCTCCGGCCCAGAGAATAAACTGGACAAAATAACCATTGATAAACTCAAACTCATAGGACGCATCTCCCATGGTCAGTTTTTTTGCTCCCATCCGTTCCATAACTGCACAAAAGTCTGCCAGACGATTGCCATAGGAAAAAGCCAGCCTGCTGATGCATCGTCCGGTAAACTGCTGAAGATAAACAGTTCCCCAGGGCACCTCACGATAGGTAAGATACTTACCCGTCGGTGCGGCAGCTATGCCATTGGCGATCATGCGGATCGCCATGATCTTCGCCGGCACTCCCTCCAGAATCGCCGCATACTGGGTATCTGTCTCATCTGCCCGGCGGACTTCAAATTCCGGCCAGGAAATGAGGAATTCCTTTCCCAGCATCCGCAGAGAGAATTCTTTTTTCTCCTTATCGTAGGGAATCCCGGAGCGCAGAGACGCTGTCTCCGGATCCAGTGCCTGAAACTCCTCCAGATAATGAGTAAAGGGAATCCGTTCTTTGTTATCTTTTTCGTAAGGAATATTCATGTATTACCTCATCTGCCTTATTACACTGTCTTACTGAATACTCGGGAAAAGGCTTTTATCCGTATGAGGCACGAAACAGGCTGCCACAAACTCATCCATATAAGACGGTACATTGCTGAG
>CAKRQP010000213.1:0-2911 GCA_934393555.1 uncultured Lachnospiraceae bacterium | reverse complement strand
TCGATATGAGCCATAATACCAATATTTCTGGTTCTCTCTAAGGGATATTCTCTTCCAGCCAAGGTTTTTTCCTCCTATTTATAATACGCAGAAAAAGCAACACAGCGGGACGGAGAAACTCCATCCCGCAACAGATGGGATTAGAATCTGTAGTGTGCGAATGCTTTGTTGGCCTCTGCCATTTTGTGCATGTCTTCTTTTTTCTTCACAGATGCTCCGGTGTTGTTGGCTGCATCCATGATCTCGTTAGCCAGTCTCTCTTCCATGGTCTTCTCGCCTCTCTTACGGGAGTAAGCGGTGATCCAGCGAAGAGCCAGAGCCTGACGTCTGTCAGCTCTTACCTCGATGGGCACCTGGTAGGTAGCTCCACCAATACGTCTTGCTTTTACTTCCAGAACAGGCATGATGTTGTTCATAGCCTCTTCGAATACTTCGATAGCGGGTTTGTCAGTCTTAGCTGCAACACGATCGAATGCTCCGTATACGATTTTCTGTGCGATACCTCTCTTACCGTCTAACATGATGTTATTGATCAGTTTGGTAACCACTTTGTTGTTGTATAACGGATCGACTAATACGTCTCTTTTCTGAGTATGTCCTTTACGTGGCACGGTACTTCCCTCCTTAACAATTTACACAGCCTGTACAGACTGCTGATTAATTCATCGGTACTCACAATGTGTCGTTCTATTGTGTTCATGCCAGTATCTTCTATTTTTAACCTGCAACCACCTGGTGAATAGAATTCCGGCATTCTCCGCATTACTGCGGTAATAGTTCTGTTCGTGAATCGATTTTAATTATTTCTTAGCGTCTTTCGGTCTCTTAGCACCGTATTTGGAACGGGCCTGACGTCTCTTAGCAACACCTGCGGTATCAAGAGTACCACGGATGATGTGGTAACGGGTACCCGGAAGGTCCTTAACACGGCCTCCACGGATCAGAACTACGCTATGCTCCTGAAGGTTGTGTCCTTCTCCGGGAATGTAGCTGGTTACTTCGATTCCGTTGGAAAGACGTACTCTGGCGATCTTACGAAGAGCTGAGTTCGGTTTCTTCGGGGTAGCGGTCTTTACTGCAGTACACACGCCACGTTTCTGCGGAGCGGAAGTATCTGTAGTTTTTTTCTTCAGGGAGTTAAATCCTTTCTGAAGTGCGGGTGCAGTAGATTTCTTCTGAGAAGTCTGTCTGCCTTTTCTTACTAACTGGTTAAATGTTGGCATTCCTTTCACCTCCTGTAGTATTGTGGTTGCTTAGGAAAAATTCATATAAGGACGCAAAAACACTGTTTTCGCGCACCTAGGTCATTATAAAAGAAGAAAGCCCCCGTGTCAAGGGCTTTCTTTTGAAAATTCCTGTATTTTACAAGGTTTTCACAAGACAAAACGACAGCTGTCGTTATATCACGGAATCCAGAAAACGATAGATCATCCGGTAGGTATCCGGCATATAATGGATGCCGTCCACGGTCTTTCCTTTGTTCTTCACCACATAGTTATAGGAACTGATATAATTCTGCGGAAACGCAGCCTTCAGCCGGCTGTTGAACTGAACGATCTGCTTATTGGTAACGGAGTAACCATGCTGCTTTCCAAGCGTCTCATTGACCGGTGTCACAGACTCTATATAAAAAGAAGCCTTGGGATACTGAAGCATGAGATCTTTATACAGAGCAATGTAAGCGCTGATATTTCCGAGATCATTGATCCCCATACGCAGGATCACTTTGGAATTCGGATAACGTACCAGTACACTCTTCAGCTCTCCGATCGCAGATCCGACCATCCAGTCATACCCCATTCCAACTTTTCCTATATAAATATCTGTTCTGCCCTTTGCCAGCTGATCCAGCGCTGTCTGTGTCGAATTCGCTTTCACCAGTGTATCGCCTGTCATGATCTGATAAAGACCTACTGTCCTGGAATCTCCCAGAAAAATCCGTTTTACTTCCTTATTCTCATCCGAGTCCGGCGGCGTTGTGGCTTTTCCATCCTCACCCAGATAAACGTCTCCTACCCAGGCATTTCTGGTGATTTTTCCTTCTGTATCCAGGTAATAGTCATCCTGCCAGGCGCTGGTGAGCTTCTTTCCGTCTTCTCCCACATAATACTCGCCGATCCAGCTGCTGGTCACTTTTTTCCCGTTGCTTCCGACATAATACTGCTCATCGATCCAGCTGTCCTTCACCCGTACGCCGTCTTCTCCCACATAATATTGACCGACCCAGGTGTTTTTCTGCATTTTTCCATCAGAACCCAGATATCTCTCTGCCACCCACCATTTACGGATCATGGCACCGTTATTGTTCGTTTCACGGAAATAATATTTTTCTCCCTTCAGGGTTACCCAGCCCGTCATTAAATGGCCATAGCCATACCGAAAAAGGTACATCCGGCCCTTGATCTTCAATAATCCGCCTTTATGAAGCGCCCCGGATGCACGGAGAAAATACTTATTTCCCTGATATGTGATCCAGCCGGTATCCGCATATCCGATCTTATTAAAATGGTAGATCTTTCCCTTGATGCTGATCCACTGATCTGTCAGGTAATCTCCAGAACTGAGAAGGTATCTTTTCTTTCCTGCCACCCGCACAAGCTGTCCTTCCGGTGCTTTCTGACTGGTCACATCTTTGATCAGATTATAACGGACGGCTGCCTGGCTTTCCGCCGGTATGGTCAGAATGATCAGAAACAGCAGAAAAATCACTGCTGTAAAAAACTTTCTCATTCGGTCTCTCATACTGCTCCTCCTTGCAAAATCTCCTCACTGTTACCTATTATAGCATATTTCCACTTATTTACGCAACCTTTTTGTAATACTTATGTAACAAATCTACGAGAAAGCAAAAAAATACAGACAGTCAACAAGAGTTTTCCTGCTTTCTGTCTGTATCTTTCTCTTTTATCAA
>CAKRQP010000212.1:0-2931 GCA_934393555.1 uncultured Lachnospiraceae bacterium | reverse complement strand
TTTCTCATGTTTGGCGGGTCCCAAGTTCAAAAGCCTTATCATGCAAGCATGAACGGCTTTTTGACCTTTTGACCCTAGCATCTTATCATATCACAGTTCTGTCAAAAAAGGAAACTTTTCAGTCCTTTTTTTCAAAAGGAACCTCGATCAGGTCTTTGGTAAAATGGTTCAGCACCTCATGGCCTTCCTCGGTCACCAGGACCAGGTCCTCAATGCGGACGCCGGCGACACCCGGCACATAAATTCCCGGTTCTACCGAGAACGTCATACCCGGTTTCAGGATCTCATCATTGGATGAGGAAACATCACCAGACTCATGGACCTCAATGCCGATACAATGACCGGTACGATGTGTGAACGCATCGCCATAGCCCATCTCTGTAATGTATTTTCTTGCTGCCTGATCCACATCGGAGAAACGGGCTCCCGGCCGAACCGCCTCAATCCCTCTCCGGTTTGCTTCTTTTACGATCTCATAAATCTTTCTCGCTTCATCGGAAGCCTTTCCAAGGAAAACGGTTCTCGTCATGTCAGAGCAATAGCCGTTCAAAAGACAGCCGATATCCAGAACCACACAGTCACCATATTTTCCGGTGGACTCATCGGACTCATGATGGGGATCTGCACCGTTGTCACCAAAGCCTACGATCGGCTCAAAGGAATGGCCTGCAGCTCCGTTTTTTACATAGATCTTCCGGAGTGCTTCTCCAAGTTCCACCTCATTCATACCGGAAGCGACAAGAGGGATCAGCTCCTCCATGCTCTGATCGTTCACCAGGGAAGCTGCCCGCATTTTTTCCTGCTCTTCCGGTGTTTTTACCTGACGGATATGATCAATGATATAGGAAGCATTGATATATTTGTCTCCCATCTCAAGCTCCATCAGACGCAGAAGAAAGCGTGCCGGCCAGGTCTTGTCGATACCGATGATGCCGCCCTTTCTCATATGGGAAGCCAGGACACCAACCGCATCATCCGTATCATCAAAGTAAACAACCGGGAAGCCAAGAGCCTCTTCATTCTGCGGAAACAGCTTTCCGATGACCAGAAGCGGCTTTTCTTTTTCCACATCCAGATACAGAGCCATCATACGCTCCATACAGTTGATCAGCTTTCCCGTCAGATAATAAACAGAAACAGAATCGGTAACGATCAGCTGACCGATTCCTTCATCCTTCATCGAATCAATGACTCTTTTGTATCTTTTCCAATCCATTTGAAACATCCTCCTCTTTCATGGTTTGTTTTATTTTATCCAGCAGACTCTCCACCCGTTCGAAAAGTTCTTTTTCCGGAAACTGCACCGAAGTGCTGAAGGAGAGATCCGGACAGACCCTTCGGCAGTATTCTGCTGCCTTTTCGTCATCTTTCTCATCTGCTTCCTCCGAATAGTAGAGTGCCAGCCGGTAAAGAGCTTCTTCACTCTGATTCTCTGCTCCCTTTCGATAGAGCTTCAGCGCCTGTTTCTGGTCTTTTTCTACTGCCAGGCCTTTCTCATAACAGTACCCCAGAAGATACATGGCATATTCGCCATCTCTTCCTACATATTTATTGCGTGCCCGGTTTTTCAGAATGGAAACCGCCTGCTTCGGATCCGCTTTCCCGGCAATACCGGTAAGGCAGCAGAAAGCCACTGTAATATCAGAAAAAACATCTCCTTTTTCTGCTGCTTTTTCAAACCAGTACCGGGCTTTTGCCACATTTTTCCGGACACCCAGACCGTCCCGGAATGCCACGCCCATGACGCGCATGCCAAGCGGATTGCCTTTTCCTGCTGCAGTCTGATAAAAGTCCAGTGCCTTTTCAGGATCCTTCTCCACTCCTTTGCCAAGCTCATAAAGCCGGCCGATACGGACCATGGCATCACTGTCTCCCAGCCTGGCGCATCTTTCCAGATATTCTGCCGTCTTTTTTTCATCTGCAGAAACGGCCTTCCCATCCTGATAAAATCTGGCCGCATTGCGGCAGCCATAACTGCTTCCGCGGTCTGCCGCCCGTTCATACCACATCAGAGCCGCTTTCTCATCTTTTTCCACGCCGTCTCCGCGTTCATAGCAGACACCCAGATTGTTCATTCCTGTGGCATGACCATGAAGTGCCGCTTTCTGATACCAGGAAACGGCTTCCTTCATATCTTTTTCCACACCGTTTCCCTGTTCCAGGCAGACACCATAGCAACATTCTGCATCCGCATATCCCTGTTCGGCAGCCTTCCGGTACCAGCTGGCAGCCACCTGCGGATCTGCTTCTACACCTTTTCCGAATTCATAACAGCGGCCAAGCTCTGTCTCTCCCGGAGCAAAATGCTGAAGAGCCGCAGCCTGATACCAGAAAAATTCCTGCTGTTCATCTTTTTTCGTACCAAAACCAGTTTCAAAACAAAAACCTGCTTTCATCTGTGCCCGTTCAAAACCAACCTCTGCTGCCGTCAGATAACAGTGAAAAGCCTGCTCCGGATCCCTCTCCCGTCCAAGACCGTACTGAAAACAACGGCCAAGCTGATAGAAGGCAGGCACATATCCCTGTTCGGCGGCCTGTTCATAAAGCCAGGCTGCCGTACGGAGGTCCTTTGGCACGCCCCAGCCATTCTCCTGATAGATCGCCAGATTCGTCATGCCGCAGGCATTGCCGGCCTCTGCAGCTTTCTGAAAGCAGAAAAGACCTCTGTCTCCCGTCTCCTCGTCCTCCCGACGGCTCCAGAATACTCCCAGATCTGCCCACTGTTCTCCGGTCAGATTTTCCTCAGGGACCGTCAGCATCAGGCTGCGGCACCGGGGGCACACCGGAAATTCTCCGCTTTCTCCTTCTGCCATAAAACGGCAGGCGGGATCTGTACATGCAAAAATCATTTCTTCCGTTACTGAAAACTTATAAAAAGTTATAAACTTCTATGTTTCATTCCTACTTTAATGAGTATGCTTTTGATGATAT
>CAKRQP010000211.1:0-3025 GCA_934393555.1 uncultured Lachnospiraceae bacterium | reverse complement strand
AGGCAGCTGTAGAAATACTTATGCCCCGGGAATCTGCGTTATGAGCAAAAATCCATTGTCTGAGCAAAGCGAGTTCTGGATTTTTGCTCATGCTTTTAGCAGATTTTCGGAGCATTAGTATTTCCAGCTACCGCAACTGCAGCCGGGACTGTTTTTTCGCCGGACGCTGGAGTAGTGAGAGGCCATATTATTTTACTGCTCGGCTGCCATCTCAGCCTGAATCGTATCTTCCGTAGCCGCCATCGCCTGGAGGGTCATGGTGAGAAGCTTTTCCAGATCCCAGCCAAGCTGCCCGGCTCCTCGCTCGATCACCTCACGGGAACAGCCGGCGGCAAAGCCCTTACTCTTATATTTTTTCTTCAGGGATTTGAGTTCCATATCTTTCGTGCTCTTGGATGGACGCATCAGAGCGGCTGCCCCGATAAGACCGGTCAGCTCATCTGCCGCAAAAAGCACTTTCTCCATCTCATGCTCCGGAGCCACATCCAGAGTAACGCCGCAGCCTACTGTGATTCCGTAACCATGAGATACCACCGCATGGATGATGTCCTCACCCACACCTCCTTCTCTCAGAAGTTCCGGCGCTTTCAGACAGTGTTCCTCCGGATAAAGTTCAAAATCAATATCGTGAAGCAGGCCGACAATGCCCCAGTATTCCTCTGCATCGCCGTATCCCAGTTCTTTCGCATACCATCTCATGACAGCCTCCACCGTCAAAGCATGCTGCATATGAAACGGATCTTTATTGTACTTTTTCAACAACGCCAGTGCGTCTTCTCTTGCTATGTAATCCATGTTGTCATTCTCCTTTTGCCTTTTTGGAAAGTTATTTCTTCTTAATCTTAGTCCTTCCAGAAAGCGATGGCAAGAGCCTGGGGCTTATCTTTTTTCTATGGTTGGTTATAAGAAAAGTCTTATCTGACGCACTCCCTCGTAATCTCTTCTAAACTGGACACTCCACACATTTTCATGGTATCTTCCAGTTCGGTGCCGATCTTTTCAATATAGGAGCGGACTCCTTCCTGCGCTCCGCCGTAGACAGCTGTGACGAAAGGCCGGGCAATGACGACGCCGTCTGCGCCGAGAGCCAGGGCTTTGAATACATCCGCGCCGGAACGGATCCCACCGTCCACCAGGATCTTCATCGAACCATTTACAGCCGTCGCGATCTCTTCCAGGACTTCTGCTGTTGCCGGACACTGATCCAGCACTCTTCCGCCGTGGTTGGAAACGATGATCGCAGAAGCTCCGGCCTCTTTCGCCTTCAAAGCGCCCTTCACCGTCATAATACCCTTCACAATAAAGGGCGTACCGGCCATCTCGATGATCTCCCGGAGTTCCTCCACAGTCTTGCTTCCTGCAGGCGGTTCCATATTTTTCAGAAACGGAAGACCGGCCGCATCAATATCCATGGCCACCGCAAAGGCCCCGGACTCATGAACCAGTGCCATTTTTTCACGGATGGTCTCGATATTCCAGGGCTTCACCGTCGGAATCCCGACGCCGCCTGTTTTTTTGATGGCTGCAGTAGCTGCCACCATTACATTACTGTCCACACCATCTCCGGTAAAAGCAGCAATGCCGTTTTCCGCACAGGCAGACACCAGAATATCATTATAAGCCACATCGTCCAAGCAGTCCCCATAATGAAGGGAGACGGCTCCCACCGGACCTGCGAAAACCGGATAGAGGAACGTTTTTCCAAAAAGCTCCAGAGACGTATCCACCGGCTTGTTTTCTGCGATGGTATCCATCTGCACGCGGATCTCTTTCCACTTGTCGTAGTTACGCATGGCAGTATCGCCGATTCCCTTTGATCCCGGTCCCGGCATCTGATTTTTACAGGCTCTTCCATTACACTCCGGACAGGCCTTACAGAATTTGCCGATCCGGTCTTTTGCTTTTATGATACATTCGGAATAATTCATTTTTTTCGTTCCTTTCTCGTGAGTTTCTTTCTATTATACCGATTTTTTCCAAACAAGTCAAAAACGGCACCACCCAATCTCTTCTCATTGAGTGATGCCAATTCCATTTTCATCTCTTACGAAATTCTTCCATTTTCCATCTCGTACACCTCGTCCGCCACCTGCATCGTGGACTGGCGGTGAGAAACCAGGACTACCGTTTTCTTATCGCAGGACTCACGGAGAGATTTCAGGATGATTCCTTCATTCAGGGAATCCAGATTGCTGGTAGGCTCATCGAGGAGCAGGAAGGGCGCATCGTGGAGAAAGGCCCGGGCGATGCCGATTCTCTGCTTTTCTCCGCCTGACAGGGTATCTCCCAGCTCGCCGACCTTTGTATCATAACCATCCGGCAGGCTCTGGATAAAGTCGTGAATCGACGCCTTCTTTGCCGCTTCAATGATCTCCTCCCGGGAGGCTCCCGGCTTTCCGATCGCGATATTGTTGGCTATGGAATCATGAAAAAGGTGTGTTTCCTGGGTCACATAGCTTTCCATATCCCGCAACCTGGCGGTCGGAATCCCTTTGATCTCCCTGCCATCCACATCGATCTCGCCCCGGTTTACATCCCAGAACCGCATCAGAAGCTTTAAGAGCGTGGATTTTCCGCTGCCGCTGGCTCCGTGGATTCCGATTATCTTTCCCGGTTTCAGATCGATCGAATAATCCTTTAAAATCACTTCATTCTCATAAGCGAAAGTCACATGGCTGACTTTTGCACCCCGAAAAGCTTCCGCCCGCTCTTTTCCATGCACAGCTTCTCCCGGCACTTCCTCTACCATCGGCGTTTCCTCCAATATAGAAAGAACCCGTTCTCCACTGGCCAGCGTCTGATTCAGGTTATTGGAGAGACTCGACAAGGCCACCACCGGACCGAAAGAGCCCATCTGGGCAACCGTACAGATCACCACTGCCTCAAAGCTCACCGCGCCCCTCTCATACAGGCTCAGCATCAGAAACAACATTCCAAAGGAAAAAAGCAGGATCACCAGATTGGTCACGGCCCGCTGTCCGCCCTCCATGCGGCTCAGTTCCTTCTGCATCTTACCAAGCGAAAC
>CAKRQP010000210.1:0-3070 GCA_934393555.1 uncultured Lachnospiraceae bacterium | reverse complement strand
TTGAAGGATTATATTGAAGAGCGAGCCGTTGAGATCGCAGATTATATCATAGCAACTAACGCAACCGTGCGCCAGGCGGCAAAAAAGTTTGGCGTGAGTAAAAGCACCGTTCACAAAGACTGTGTAGAGCGCCTGCGGGAAATCAATCCATCCCTGGCCTCGGAGGTACGGAGAGTTCTGGACGTCAATAAATCCGAGCGCCATATCCGCGGTGGAATGGCGACAAAAGAGAAATACCTTCACCTGCATGAACATCAGACTGCCCATGCGTAAAAATACGGAATGTTGCCAAAAATCGGGGCAGAGGTTATAATGGAAACAGTCCGGCAGAGCGCCTGAAAATACTACTATAGAAATCCTGAGAAAGGACTGCAGACCATGAAGAATGAAAAAACTGACATAGCAAAAGAACTATCCAGAATATGCAAAGAAAAAGGGATCAGCCGATATTCCTTAAGCAAACGGACTGGCATTCCTGACAGCACACTGCAGAACTATGAGAACGGGACCACCCCTAATTTTTCTACTCTGGAGATTATTTGTGAAGCAATGGGAACGACGATTGCAGATTTTTTCCGGGATGGTTGTTTTGATTATTTTACGGAAGATCAGGAAGAACTGATGCACCTTTTTGAACAGATGACTCCGGAACAGCAGCAGCGCCTCCTTGCCTTTGCAGATGGTCTGGGTTCGGACCTGTGAGGATAAAAAAATGACGAAAATATATGAAAAAGTGGCACATACTTTTGAACCGGTATATGATGAGAATTCCAGGATTCTGATTCTGGGAACATTTCCGTCCGTAAAATCCCGGGAGCAGCAATTTTATTATGGCCATCCACAGAATCGTTTCTGGAAACTTCTGGCAGCACTGACCGGTTATGAAACGCCGCAGACGATTCCGGAGAAAAAGAAATTACTGCTTGAAAATGGGATTGCCATCTGGGATGTGGTTGCCAGTTGTGAGATCATTGGATCCAGTGACAGCAGCATCCGAAATGTTGTGCCGGCGGATCTGAACCGTATCCTTCAGTCGGCACCTATACGGAAAATCTATGCCAATGGAGGAAAAGCTTTTGAGCTTTATCAGAAATATGCCTTTCCTCTGACCGGTCGTCCGATAGAAAAACTTCCATCCACAAGTCCTGCTAATGCAGCCTGGCAGCTGGAGCGGCTGAAAGAGGCCTGGAGCGTGATCCTCCAGGAATGATCATAGAAATGAAAGGGGGGATCTTCGTTTAAAACGATGATCCCCTGCTTTTTCTTTTGTAATGTTTTCTTTTGTATTTTGATCTTGAAAAATTTCTCATTGGTAATAAATTCTTTTGTGCCTTGTGAAAAATCTTCTTTCGTAAATGCTGTCGTTTCCTGACGACAACTGTATTATATCAGAAAATTTTGCAAAAGGGAAGGAAAAAATTTCGACAAAAAGCGACTGGACAGCGAAAAAAATGGCTTGTCATGATTTGATGAATCTTTTATAATGGTTAAGACTAGAAATAACGCTTCTCAGAAGAAAAGATGGAGGAATATCAGTGGAAAAGGAAATGATTATCGTATTGGACTTTGGTGGTCAGTATAATCAGTTGATTGCAAGAAGAGTCAGAGAATGCAATGTATATGCAGAGGTGCATCCTTATACACTCAGCCTGGAAAAGATCAAAGAAATGAATCCGAAAGGAATTATTTTTACAGGTGGACCGAACAGTGTATATGGTGAGGATTCACCGCGCTGTTCAAAAGAAATTTTTGAGTTAGGTATTCCTGTTTTGGGTATTTGTTATGGTTCTCAGCTGATGGCTTATATGCTTGGCGGAAAAGTGGAGACGGCGCCTGTCAGTGAGTATGGTCATACAGATGTGACAGTAGATACCGAGGATATTCTGTTTGGTGGCGTTTCCAAAGAAACAGTAGCCTGGATGAGCCATACGGATTATATTGCACAGGCTCCCGAGGGCTTTAAAATCACGGCTCATACCAGTGTATGTCCGGTAGCAGCCATGTCCTGTCCGGAGAAAAAGTTTTATGCAACACAGTTCCATCCGGAAGTAATGCATACCGCAGAAGGAAAGAAGATGCTCAGCAACTTTGTATATAAAGTCTGCGGATGCAGCGGAAGCTGGCAAATGGCTTCTTTCGTGGAGACCACGATCAAACAGCTTCGTGAAAAAATCGGTACCGGTAAAGTGCTCTGCGCTCTGTCCGGCGGTGTGGATTCCTCTGTTGCAGCCGTTCTGCTTTCCAAAGCGATCGGCAAACAGCTGACCTGCGTTTTCGTTGACCATGGTCTTCTTCGTAAAAATGAAGGAGATGAAGTGGAAGCTGTTTTCGGCCCCAACGGCCCTTACGAGCTGAATTTCATCCGTGTCAATGCCCAGCAGCGTTACTATGATAAGCTGAAAGGTGTTACCGAGCCGGAGCAGAAGAGAAAGATCATTGGCGAAGAGTTTATCCGCGTATTTGAAGAAGAGGCAAAAAAGATTGGCGCCGTGGATTATCTCGTTCAGGGAACCATTTATCCGGATGTGATTGAGTCCGGCCTTGGAAAATCCGCAGTCATCAAATCGCATCATAATGTAGGAGGACTTCCGTCCGTAGTTGATTTCAAAGAAATCATCGAGCCCTTACGTCTTCTTTTTAAAGATGAGGTTCGGCGCGCCGGTCTGGAGCTTGGTATCCCCGAGTATCTGGTGTACCGTCAGCCCTTCCCGGGTCCCGGCCTTGGAATCCGTATCATCGGAGAAGTAACCGAGGAAAAAGTAAAAATCGTTCAGGAAGCCGATGCCATCTACCGCGAAGAGATCGCAAAAGCAGGAATCGACAAAGGTCTTGGTCAGTATTTCGCAGCCCTGACCAACATGCGTTCCGTAGGCGTTATGGGTGATTTCCGTACCTACGATTATGCGGTGGCTCTCCGCGCTGTTAATACCTCTGATTTCATGACTGCAGATGCCGCTCAGATTCCGTGGGAAGTCCTGGCCAAAGTTACGAACCGTATCGTAAATGAAGTAAAGGGCGTAAATCGTGTCATGTACGATTGCACAGGTAAGCCCCCTGCAACAATTGAGTT
>CAKRQP010000209.1:0-3100 GCA_934393555.1 uncultured Lachnospiraceae bacterium | reverse complement strand
CTTTGGTGTAACCGTCAACAGAACCAAGAACGATATCATCTGCCAGTACCTCTTTTTTCAGTTCATCAGCATGTTCTTTCAAGAGACTTACGATCTTCTCATTATCCGCAGCATACACAAGGATGCGGTCCATAACCTCAAATCCTGCCTCTTTACGCATGGTCTGCACTTTACTGATGATCTCACGCACAAAACCTTCCTCGATCAGCTCCGGTGTCAGATTGGTATCCAGTGCAACGGTTACCTCACCTTCCTGAGCGGATACATAGCCTTCCGTCTGAGCGGTCTCGATCAGCAGATCACTTTCCAATAATACGACCTTTTCTCCGTTGATGTCAAGGGTCAGCTGGCCGTCTGCCTTGAGCTCATCCATAGCTGCGTTTCCGTCCAGCTCGGCAAGTGTTTTCTTAATGTCTCCAAGCAGTTTGCCGTATTTGGGACCTACGGTCTTCAGCTGCGGCTTGAAGCTGTAGGAAGTAAATGCACGTACATCCCCGGTAAAGGTAACTTTCTTGGAATTCAGCTCGTCCCGGATGATATCCTGGAAGTAATCCGGCAGTGCTACCGGAGCTTTCACAAACATGTTTGCGATCGGCTGACGGTTTTTGATATTGGCGGTATTTCTGCAGGCACGTCCCATAACGACGATCTCCAGAACCTCATCCATATCTTTTTCCAGTTCTTTATCGATCTGCTTCTCATCCACGGTCGGGAAATCGCAGAGATGGATGCTCTCCGGAGCGGAAGCGTCAACCTTGCGTACCAGATTCTGGTAAATGTCCTCAGTCATGAAGGGGATCATGGGAGCAGCTGCCTTGGAGACAGTCACCAGAGCGGTATAGAGCGTCAGATAAGCATTGATCTTATCCTGCTCCATTCCTTTTGCCCAGAAACGCTCACGGCTGCGGCGTACATACCAGTTACTCATATCATCTACGAAATCCTGGAGAGCATTGGCTGCCTCAGGGATCTTGTAAGCTCCCAGATTCTTATCCACATCGTTTACCATGCTGTTCATCTTGGAGAGGAGCCATTTATCCATAACAGACAGTTTCTCATAATCCAGTGTATACCTGGTCGGATCGAAGCTGTCGATGTTTGCATACAGTACATAGAAAGCATAGGTGTTCCACAGAGTTCCCAGGAACTTTCTCTGTCCTTCCATTACGGCCTTTCCATGGAAACGCTTCGGGATCCAGGGAGCACCGGCGGTATAGAAGTACCAGCGGATGCTGTCTGCGCCGTAGGTGTTCAGTGCATCAAACGGATCTACGGCATTTCCTTTGGATTTACTCATCTTCTGACCGTTCTCATCCTGTACATGACCCATAACGATAACGTTCTCGAACGGAGCTTTGTTGAAGAGCAGTGTGGAGATCGCCATCAGGGAATAGAACCATCCTCTGGTCTGGTCTACTGCCTCAGAGATGAATTTTGCCGGGAACTGCTGTTTGAAGAGGTCCTGGTTTTCAAAGGGATAATGATGCTGTGCGAACGGCATGGAACCGGAATCGAACCAGCAGTCGATCACCTCCGGAACACGGTGCATCTGTTTGCCGCACTTCGGACACTTGATGGTAACGGCATCGATGTACGGACGGTGAAGCTCGATATCCTCCGGGCAGTTATCGGACATGGACTTCAGCTCTTCGATGCTTCCGATGGAATGCTGATGGCCACACTCACACTGCCAGATATTCAGCGGAGTTCCCCAGTAACGGTTACGGCTGATGCCCCAGTCCTGTACATTTTCCAGCCAGTCACCGAAACGGCCTTTTCCGATGCTCTCGGGGATCCAGTTTACAGTGTTGTTGTTGCGGATGAGGTCGTCTTTCACAGCCGTCATCTTGATGAACCAGGACTCACGCGCATAGTAGATCAGCGGAGTATCGCATCTCCAGCAGTGCGGGTAGCTGTGTTCAAACTTCGGAGCGGCAAAGAGAAGACCTCTCTTGTCCAAATCTTCCAGAACCATGGGATCTGCTTTTTTGCAGAAAACGCCTGCCCAGGGAGTCTCGGCAGTCATCTCACCTTTGGCGTCTACCAGCTGCAGGAGCGGAAGGTCATATCTTCTGCCGACTTTGGAGTCATCCTCACCGAAGGCCGGAGCAATATGAACGACACCGGTACCATCGCTCATGGTTACATAGGTATCGCAGACAACGTAGTATGCTTTTTTCTTCAGTTCCTTGAAGTTGTAAAGCGGCTCATACTCTTTGTACTCCAGGTCTTTTCCTTTATAGGTCTCCAGTACCTCATAGGAGCACTCGCCCAGAACCTTGTCAGCCAGAGCCTGTGCCAGATAATAAATGGTTCCGTCCTCTGCTTTTACTTTCACATAGGTCTCTTCCGGGTTTACACAGAGAGCCACGTTGGAGGGCAGAGTCCAGGGCGTCGTGGTCCATGCCAGGATGTAAGCATCCTCACCTGCGACTTTGAATTTTGCGATAGCGGAACGTTCTTTGACATCTTTATAGCCCTGAGCCACCTCATGGCTGGAAAGCGGGGTACCGCAGCGCGGACAGTAGGGAACGATCTTGTATCCCTCATAGAGAAGACCTTTCTCCCAGATCTGTTTCAGTGCCCACCACTCGGACTCGATGAAGTTGTTCTCATAGGTAACGTACGGATGCTCCATGTCAGCCCAGAAACCAACCGTGTTGGAGAAATCCTCCCACATGCCTTTGTACTTCCATACGCTCTCTTTACAGTGTTTAATAAAGGGCTCCACTCCGTACTGCTCGATCTGCTCTTTTCCGTCCAGACCCAGCATTTTCTCTACTTCCAGCTCTACCGGAAGTCCGTGGGTATCCCAGCCTGCTTTACGGGGAACCATTTTTCCCTTCATCGCCTGGTAACGCGGGATCATATCTTTGATGACACGGGTCTCTACATGGCCGATGTGTGGTTTTCCGTTGGCCGTAGGCGGTCCGTCGTAGAAGGTGTAGGTCTCACCTTTTTTACGGTTGTCGATACTCTTCTCAAAGATGTGGTTCTCTTCCCAGAATTTTTCCACTTTTTTCTCGCGTTCCACAAAATTCATACTTGTGGGGACTTTGTCATACATGTGTGAAATCTCCTTTCTCTTGAGGACGTTCAG
>CAKRQP010000208.1:0-3105 GCA_934393555.1 uncultured Lachnospiraceae bacterium | reverse complement strand
AGTTTCACGGCGCTGTGGTCGTCGCCGGCGGCGGGGTAGACGGTTTCAAACTGCCGCAGGCTTTCGTCCAGATAGACCGTGACATTTTCGTTGATGCCGAAGGGGCAGACGCCGCCTGGGGCATGGCCGACTTGAGTTTCCACTTCCTCGAAGGGAATCATTTTGGCTTTGATATGGAAGGTATCTTTGTATTTCCGGTTGTCGACCTTTGCGGTTCCTTCGGTCAGAATCAGCACCGGCTTCTCTTCCTGGAGAAAGGAAAGGGTCTTGGCGATCATTCCGGGTTCCACGCCGAGGGCTTCGGCGGCCTCCGCCACCGTCGCCGTGGAAGCTGCCAGATGGATTACGCGATCCAGCATTCCTTTCTTTTTGAGATCTTCTTCCGCTTTTACTAATGACATTTCTTAGTCCTGCCTTTCTTCGTTGAGAAGCGCAAGGAACGCTTCCCCGTATTTTCTGAATTTATTCTCGCCCACGCCGCTTACCATAAGCATTTCTTCTTTTGACTTCGGGCGGAGCTGACACATCTGGGTCAGAGTCTTATCCGTGAAAACAAGATAAGGCGGCACCCGGTCTTTTTTCGCAAGCTCCATGCGAAGCCCTCTGAGTTTTTCAAAGAGGTCGTAGTCCACCTCTCCCTCCTCGGCCAGCAGGCGTTTCTTCGGCTTTTTCTCTTTGATTTTTTTCGGCTGTTCTTTGGCGGTCTTCATGAGAAGCGTGCTGCCATTCAGGATTTCTTCTGATTTCTCCGTGAGCTCCAGCACCGGATATTTGTCGTCCGTGAGAAAAAGATAACCTTCCACCAGAAGATGGTTCAGGATCTGGCGAAGGCGGTAGATTGGCTCTTCCTCGCAGGTGCCATAGTAGGGATTCTGATCCATGCCCACCTGAAGGAGCCGGCTGCTTTTGCTGCCGTGGACCGTATCCACAATCAGCGTCATTCCGTAACTCCGTCTGGCTGTCTTCACACAGCCGATGAGATTTCTCGCCGTCTCCGACACGTCTTTTTCTTCAAATTGTGTGAGACAATTCGAGCAATTTCCGCAGTAATTGTCCCCGTACTCCCCAAAATACCGGAGAATATAGGCCCGGAGGCACTCGTTGGTGAAGCAGTAAAAGGTCATCTTTTTCAGCCGTTCCCGCTCCCGTTCCTGAACCAGCGCCGCCGTCTCCTCATCCATCCCTTCCGCCGCTTCCATCCGGTCAATGAAAAACTGGTTCGTCACCACATCCTGTCCGGAATAAAAAAGCACACATTCCGAAGGGAGACCATCGCGACCGGCTCTTCCGGCTTCCTGATAATAGCTCTCCATATTTTTCGGCATATTATAATGGAGGACATAACGGACGTTGGATTTATCGATGCCCATGCCAAAAGCATTGGTCGCCACCATGATCTCCTTCCGGTCGAAAATGAAATCCTCCTGATTTTCCCGGCGCTCCTCATCGCTTAAGCCCGCATGATAACGGGTGGCCGAAAAGCCACGGCCCACCAGGGCATTGTGTACCTCCTCCACAGTCTTTCGTGTCAGGCAGTAAATAATGCCGCATTCGTCCGGGTGCTCCATGATGTAGGCCAGGGTGGCCGCCATTTTATCCGCAGGCTGTTTTACGGAAAAGCGGAGATTTTTCCGGTCGAAGCCCGTGACCAGGGTGACCGGATCCTGCAGCCCCAGAATAGCCGCGATATCCTCCCGGACCTCGGCGGTGGCGGTAGCCGTAAAAGCGCTGACCACAGGCCGTACCGGCAGCTGCTCCACAAAATCCGGGATTTTCAGATAACTCGGGCGAAAATCCTGTCCCCACTGAGAAATACAATGAGCCTCATCGACACTGACCATGGAAATTTCTATCTGAGAAGCCGCCCAGAGAAAGCTGTCTGTCAAAAGACGCTCCGGTGCCACATAGACGATTTTGTAACGTCCCTGGACCAGATTCCGCAAGGCAGTCTGATACTGCCCGGGCGTAAGAGAACTGTTTAAATAAGCGGCATGGATCCCGGCCTGATTCAGTGCTGTGACCTGATCCTTCATCAGCGAGATCAGCGGCGAAACAACAAGGGTAATGCCGGACATGAGAAGAGCCGGGATCTGGTAACAGAGTGATTTTCCGGCTCCTGTCGGCATGATCCCCAGCGTATCCCTGCCGGAAAGGATCCCGTTTACCAACGTTTCCTGTCCTGCCCGGAAGCTGTCATAACCAAAATATTTCTTTAAAACTTCTTCTTTTGTCATAGAAACGCCTTTCTTCGTCAGAAACAAAACGGTGCGGCTTCCATAGGAAACCACACCATGTCGTTTTTACCTGATTTCATAACACTTCCGTGTCCGGTTTTATTTCCCACAATTCGGACACTTGCCGTTTTCATCCAGTCTGGATCCACACTCCGTGCAGAAAACTGCTTTGGGTCTGGCCGGCGCTTCCGGTGCCGGTTTGACAGGAGCCGGCTTTTCCGTGACTTCTGCCTCTGGTGCTTCCGTTGTCGTGCTGACAGGAGCCGCTTTAACAGGGGCAGGCTTTACCGGCTGGGCCGGTCTCTCTGCTGCCGGCTTTGCTGCCGGAACCGTTTTTTCTGCCGCTGGCTTCGCCGGCTGAACCGGTCTCTCCGCTGCAGGTTTTGCCGCCGGCTTCGCTGCCGGAGCTGCTTTCCTTACAGGCTCTTTTGCCGGTGCAGGGGCAGGCTTTTTCCGTTCGCGGCCCGCAAAAGCAGAAGCCTCCGGCTGCTGTTTTTTATCAACCGTATTCTGATTTTTCAGCTTGTTATCGATCATGATCACATGCTTCAGAAGCAGTACCGTCATCATCAGGAATTCATAGATCAGACGGATCAGAAGCGGAAAACCGATCATGATCACCAGTCCAATTCCAAAGCTTTTGAACAGTGTATAAGCACCTGTGAGGATTGAAAAAACCGTCAGAAAAATATAGAGTGCCTGCAGAAGCTTCTCAATAAGAAGATAATTGAAATTGCAGGTATCATGCAGAAATTTTCCAAATGCATTCAGCTTTGCCCGGCGTTTCTCCGGTACGATAAAAATAAAAGCCAGTATCGTCAGTACCACTGCCAGAACAAATAAAGCTACCATAAACCCTACTGAAGAGTCA
>CAKRQP010000207.1:0-3110 GCA_934393555.1 uncultured Lachnospiraceae bacterium | reverse complement strand
AAAACCGCATGACAGATCTCACCCAGAAATGTTACAGCCATGATCACTCCAAATTCATAAAGCAGTTTCATTTAATGTCTTTCCTCCCAGTTGTCATAAGTTTCGCAGTATCGTCCTGCAAAGGCAGGCTCTTCACCGCCTGCATACAGATGAGAAACATCTCCGATTCGTGTTGCACGGAAATATGCTTTTCCCTCTTCTCTTTCTTCCGTAACCAGTTCTGTCACAGAAGTAGGAGCCATCATCAGAGAATGCCATAAAGTAAAGGGCGAAATCCCCCAAAGATAAGACAGCATCACACAACTGACACCAAAATGACAATAGAGAGCAATGGTATCCTCATTTCCTTTTTCCGTGTGGTAGAGTTTACCCTCTCTGCAATATCCGTGAGATGCCAGAAGTTCATCCAGCCCTTTTGCCACTCTGTCATAAAGCTCCGGCATACCGCTCATAAGAGCAGCTTCTGAGGTTCGCCAGCCGTCCTTCGTACAAAGTTCCGGATGGTTCATCCAGTACTCCGGCAGCATATCCCAGACCACCCGGTTCACTGTATTTTTATGTGTCCCGTAAGCATTTTTCAGCCCTATCGATTCCTGCGGATTCAGTGTTGCAGGAAATTCCTCCATCCAGTCCAGTATCGTTGCTTCTCTTCCGGTCTTTTTCAGCGTATAGTCGATCGTTGCCCGTGCTCTTCCCAGCGGGGACACATAAAAAGCCTTTACCGGCACATGCTGCATTTTTTCCGCAAGAAGCTGTGCTTCCCGGTGGCCTTTCTCGGTAAGAGAATCGATCTTATAATCCGGATCTCCGTGTCGGATCAACAACAGTTTCATTTGTCTTTTACCTCTCTTCTTTCGATTTCCGAATAATTCTATCACAAATCATATCGTATGAAAAATAACAATTCTGCATGGTTACCATAAAAAATATGCCCTAAAACCGGAAAACACCGATTTCAGGGCATAAAAAAAGCGCGAGACGGGACTCGAACCCGCGGCCTCGACCTTGGCAAGGTCGCGCTCCACCAACTGAGCCACTCGCGCATTTCTGTGCTCTTCTCTGAGGTTCTTTGCTTTCCCTCAAGCACAGGTATATCATATCATGGGGTTTTCAGAATGTCAAGCATTTTTTTAAACTTTTTTGAAAATTTATATTTTTAATAAAATACTGATAACATACTGATTATTCGGGATGGATTTATGCGTGATATTATTCAGCTTGATCAGATCCAGATCGATCCACACCTCTTCCGCTGCCACCATCACATTCGCCAGCATGATCCCGAAGTTCAATTCGGTAAACGGATTCAGCATACTCCGCTCTCCCAGCGGCTTTTTGGAAAACACATGGATCCGGTTCTCATAAACTACAAAGCGCCATGGCTGGCTGTTGGTACTGGATGGCGCCAGACGGGCTGCTTCCAGCATCTCTTTGACCCAGGCCTTCGGAGGCTCCTTATACACACACAGTTCATCCAGTGCCATGCGTTTCGGCTCCTTATCCCGGAATTTATTCGGATCCTTCGGCATGCCAAAAGCAAGAATGATCTTCTGTACAAAACCCTTCGCTTCCAGTTCCTTATCCCGGTGCTTTGCCATTCCCACAAAACAGCTTCCTATGCCTCTGGTCTCCAGATACAAGGACAGCTGTTCCATGAGAAAACCTGCATTCATATCACTTTTTTCTTTTGGTTCCGAATAAAGCACCGCATAGTAAGGTGCCTTTACATTGCACAGGCCACCGATCTTTTCCTTTCCCGTACAGCGGTCCACGATCCGGATCTCTGTGCGTATATCAGGAAACAGCGGCTCGACTTCATCTAAAAAATCCGGAATCCCTTTTAAAATTGTATCGTCTAAAGGCTCCATCCGGTAAGCCCGGACAGACCGCCTTGCATAAATCGCTTCATATAAATTCATAGTACGCTCCGTTATTTTTTTGTAATATAATTGTAACATACTTTTTTTATTTTACAACCCATACGAAGCAATTTCAGAAAACCTTAAGAACTACCCTTCATATTCAAGGATATAAAGCCGGCTTCCTGTTTTTTCCTGGATCAGGAAGGATTTCAACAGCTTCAGGCCATTACTCTCCCGGAAAGCACTGTGAAAAGCATTTTCTTCCGAAGTATAAAGGAAAAGACGGCCGCCTTTTTTCAAAAGCTCCGGCACCCGTGCAAAAAACGCCTGGTAAAGTTCCTTCAGCTCCAGAAGATTTCTGCTGCGTCCGGTAAGCGGAAGATCCGAAATGATCTCATCAAACAGATATTCATGGCGGAAATCGCGGACGTCACGGTTGATGTAATGGATTGTGATACCGGCCGCCTCTGCGTTGACTCTTGCCTTCAGCACAGCCTCCTCGTTGATATCCAGTCCGTAGAGCGGATCTGCACTTCCTGCCTTCACACGCTCCACCAGAAGGGTTCCCACGCCGCAGAAGGGATCCAGAACCTGTGCCCCTTCCACAAACCAAGGTCTGGAAAGTTCCATAAGAAGGGCTGCCTGGACAGGCGCCATCGCTGCCGCATAGCTTTCCTTCCGATAAGAGAAACGGCTGTCTTTGAGCGTAAACAGCTTCAAAAGCGGTACAAATCCACCATTCTTTCCTTCGATCAGACGAAGCTCCACTTCATAATCCGAGGTGGAATTGACCAGTTCTCTTCCGGACGCTTTCTCCAGTGCCGCAGAAAATGCTTTTACCCAGGAGGCCTTTTTCTCCGGAGCCATCGGACTCTTCAGTTCTGTGCGGAAGTAAAAAGCGCCACCTCCGGTATGAAGGCTTTTCAGCTGTTCCAGCACCGGCGCTGCCAGCTGTGAAGCCACATTTTCCGGTGTCCCGCTGACGGTTTTCAGCCCTTTTACCGGGAAGAGCAGTTCTCTCCAGGTCCGAATCGAAAGTATTGCCTCCAGATCACAGGTAAAGAAACGCATGCCTCCTGCCAGCATGGTCACTTTTTCTTCTTTCAGCTGATTTCTTGTAGCTTCTCTCTGTTCCCGGTTGGTGAGAAGGATCACTTCCACCTGCCGGTCAAAACCGTCAAACGTATGCTTTTTCCGTTTCTCTTTCTGAGAGATCAGCTGCTGAAGCATACCGGCCTCTTCCCGGAT
>CAKRQP010000206.1:0-3187 GCA_934393555.1 uncultured Lachnospiraceae bacterium | reverse complement strand
TTAAACAAAAAATCCGAAAACTAGCTATTTATTTCTGATTTTCGGATTTTCCATATTTTTTATTCCGCCGTCAGATCTTCAAAGAACAGCGGATATCTCTCCTGGAATTCTTTGAGGATCAAACGGGTGATCTCACGGATCTGGGGATGCGCAGCCTTGGCACCGCGAAGACGGATGAAATGTCTCCATTCCCGGAGATCCATCGTCATAACGATCTCTGTTTTCAGAGAGTTCGGAAGAATGCTTCTGGCCTCTTCGGCCCGGGCACCCAGCTCCAGCATCCGGAAGTAATATTTTTCTGCGGATTCCATGGCTTCCTGCCAGAGCAGATATTTCTGACGGTCTTCCTCTTTGTTCAGGTCATAGGCAAAACCGTTTGCAAGGTCGATACAGGAAATCTGATTTTCAAATTTATCCTTGGAATAATTGCAGTAACGGGTACTCTCCTGGCTGTAGCTGGCCAGACGGTGGCGGACGATTTCATGCGTCACGCCACGGTCACAGGTCACTTTGACTGTGATCCCTGCATGCTCAATGACAGATTCATGACCTCTTTTCAGAATGTTCCGGATAAAACGCTCTGCGGAACCGTCCTCAATGCTTTCCTCACTCTTGTAGCAGACACGTCCTGCTCTCTCCACTCTTTTTAACATTTCCTCGTAAGGCTCTGTGCTGATGATTTCTATGCTTGCCGGTACGATCTTCATCCTTGGTTAGCTCCTCTCTTATCTTTTCCTGCCTATTCTGGCAGACCCTTTTCGTCTGACAGCTGTTCGCAGGTTTTCTTTTCGGGATTTTGACAGATTCATGCCAAAACACCTCTCAGGACCGCGGCCCTGAATCGTTACTTCAGACAGCTTGTCCGCTTCTCTCTGTAAGTATTTCCGCATGTTCTTTTTTCATGCGGCATCGGAACTATGTTACCACAGATCATCCGGTCACGCAATGTTTAGTTGCCGGAAGCTTCATAGGCCGTTTTATCCTATGATTACAGCACATACTCCAGCTGCCGGTCTTTCGGAGCGTTTTTCATATGTTCTTCATCCGGCTCCTGTGCATCCGTGCAGCCCAACGCCCGGTAAAAGAGCTGGCTTTCGATCGCCGGGTTTGCAGCGATGTAAAGCTTCTGTCCGCCCATGGCCAGAGCCCAGCCGGCTGCCAGATGAAAGAGCCTGGTACCGATTCCCCGTCCTCTCATATCTCTGGAAACATGAAGGCTGGTAAGATCCCGGTAGGTTCCTGCATAGCCCAGCGGATTCCCGGAAACAGAAGCAAAACCTTTCACTGCATTTCCTTCAAAAGCACCAAAGACCACGCCGCCTTCCCGGATCGTATCCTGAAGACAGGCAAGCAGAAATTCATAATCTTCCTTTGACCATTCCTCCACCATGGAAACCGGCCGTTCCACCCAGGCATCTCCCTGTCTCTGAAGCTGCCGGTCCACATTCTGCCGGCGCTGGAATTTCCGGAAAAGCTCCAGTTTCAGTTCTTCCATCTCGATCTTTCGATATATCAGTGTATCATCCATTGTTTTTCCCCTTTTTGGTTATTTACTCCCTTTTTTCTTTCCGTCCTCCATGGTACGCCGTCCCAGGCGCACATCCTCCATCAGTTCCGCCATTTCTCCCGGAAGCTGATGGATCAGGAGGTTTTTCGACGGCTCCTGCCGGTTCAGATAGTCACCGCGGATCTCACTGCTGGCAGCCTCCATCTCTTCTCTGAGACCTTTCGCAGAAAGCCTTCTGGCTCCCTGTCCCAGAATGATCACCTGTTCCAGTCCGTCTGATGTCGCCACCGTCACTCCGTATTTCCGGCCAATGGCATGAACCGTTTTTTCGATATACTGGTCTGCCGTTTCCGCCTCTTTTGTATAAACGATATGAATGTTGTGGTATTTCACTACCTCTCCCGGATTTCCTTCTACCTTATAAGCGTCAAAGACGAGGATCACATGGCATTTCCGGTAGCCCTGATAATTACACAGAAGGTCTGCCAGCTTGTTTCTGGCACCTTCCATATTCACCCTGGAAAGCTCATTTAAATCCTCCCAGGAAAAAATAATGTTGTAGCCGTCCACCAGCAGGTACTGCTCCTGCGGAGCCTCTTTCTTTACCGGCCGGCAGGTCTGTATGCTTTCAGAAGAAGAACGGCGGACTCTTTTTTCAAAAGATCCCCGCTCCTTTCTGACCGGTCCATAAGTCCGTTCAAAAATGGCTTTCAGTTCATCCTCCGATGCATAACCTTCCGAAGCCGCTTCTCTCTGCCTCCGGACGCTCTCCGTGACCGGCAGGCCTTCCGGTTCTTTCTTTGGACTGCTGCCGCCCCAGGCACTTTCCAGGTGCATATAAGCTTCCACCTGGTCCCAGTCCACCACAAAACCGGCTCCATGAGCGCAGAAAACAGAGCCTGTGGGATTTTCCGTATCGCCTTCCGGATCGTAAGTGGAAAGAGCTACGATCTCCTCGCTGTTATGGCAGGGCTCATAACCTTTCAGGGCAACGGAAAGTCTTCCTCTGCCTCTGCTGTAAGCTGTCACCTCTCTTGGATAGCCCCGCATGGCAGAAACCGGCGCCGTACCAGTAAGGACTGCTGTTTCTCCATCCAGCTCCGGCCCGGAAAAATTCCCGTTCATCCGCTGGATATCCGCCATTGCCCTGCCGACCAGATCTGCCGGAAGCTCCAGCCGGTACTCATACACCGGCTCCAGAAGAATGCTTTTCGCTTTTCGAAGCCCCTGGCGTACCGCCCGGTAGGTCGCCTGACGGAAATCGCCGCCTTCGGTATGTTTGATGTGCGCACGCCCGGTAAGAAGTGTGATCTTCATATCCGTGATCTCAGAACCAGTAAGTACACCCGGATGCTTTTTCTCTTCCAGATGAGTCAGGATCAGCCGCTGCCAGTTCCGGTCGAGCACGTCTTCACTGCACACCGTATCAAAGGTAAGACCGCTGCCGCGTTCGGCCGGTTCCAGCAGAAGATGAACCTCTGCATAATGACGCAGCGGTTCGAAATGCCCCACGCCTTCCACCGGTTCCAGGATCGTCTCCTTATAAACGATATTTCCGTCTCCAAATTCCACATCCAGCTGAAAACGGTCACGGATCAGACTTTTTAAGATCTCGATCTGCACTTCTCCCATGACCTGTGCATGGATCTCGCTGAGCCGTTCATTCCAGACAATGTGAAG
>CAKRQP010000205.1:0-3194 GCA_934393555.1 uncultured Lachnospiraceae bacterium | reverse complement strand
TTATTTTCCCGCAAGAAAATCGCGGACTTCAAAAAGATCTTTGAAGATCCTGTAGGCTTTCTCTTCCATCTCTTCTGTCGGAGGAAGGAGATCCGGCACCATAAGGGGCTTCATTCCGGCGCTGTAGGATGAGCGGATGCCGTTATAGGAATCCTCCACCGCATAGGCTGACTTCGGATCAATGCCCAGCTTTTCACAGGCTTTCAGGTAAATTTCCGGATCCGGTTTGCTGTGGCTGATCTGGTCTCCTCCGGTGATCGCATGGAAGTAATCCACAAGACCGGCACCGGTAAGCTCCTGTACCACAATGTCATATGCCGTAGATGAAGCAAGACCAACTGTGGCTTCATTTTCCTTCAGCCAGGCCAGTAACTCTCTGGCGCCTTTTTTTACCGGTATTCCTTCTTCTCTCTCGATCTTTCGGAATTCCTTCTGTGCGTCTTTATCAAAGGCATCCACCGGAAAATCTTCTCCCAGCTGTTCCCGGAAAACCTCTCTCATATGCTGTTTGTTTCCACCAATGCAGGGCATAAGCAGCGCGTCCATATCTTTAATGTTATATTTTTTGGCACAGGCTCTCCAGGCCCGCAGGCAAATGGCCTCCGTATCAAAGATCACACCATCCATGTCAAAAATTACTGCCAGCATTTTTCATCCTCCTGTTATGTTTGATTTTCGCTAACGGTTCTCCTGTCTGTTCCGTTTTGGATCTGGAATTTCCCGTAATACCAGCCGGTGACGCCTCGCTTCCGCACCATGGTACCCTCCGGTGTTTCCTGCAGAATTGATACCTTGTCACCTTTTTTCAGCGGAATCTGATAATCTGTATATTCCCAGCAGGTGTTTGCTTTCCCTTTTACCGGTGGTTCTTCCAGAAAGCCATTGTAAATTTTCAACTGATACCCGGTTTTCACATGCTCTGCCAGAGAGAAAACCGGGCCTGGTTCCAGAATCTGAAGCACGCTTTCATAATAGCGGATATTGATCGAAGTGTTTCCTGCTTTCTGATCTTCCAGAATAACGGCTTCCGGAAAATCATCCACGCTCTCCCATTCCGTTTTTTCCGTATAGAGATCCGGAAGGATCAGGGCGTTTAGCTGATCATCCCGCTTGATCCCACATCCTCCGTCAATCGAGATGATTTTCTGTTCCCTGCTGATATACGGAGCAGAACACTCGATATCGGAACGGTAAAGGCAGACCGGCCAGTGCCCGACCACCACATATTTATCAAAATGCTTCCCCTGACTGATAAAATCATCGTTTTTCAAAAGCGAAAAAGGCGGAAGTTCAAAATTGTCTTCCAGCTTTTCATGGACCAGACCACCATGTACAAAGAGAAAGGACGGAGTCACAAGGATGGAAGGCAATTCCTTCATAAAATCCAGTTCTTTCTGAAATCCGGAAAGGATCGCCGCTCTCGCCGCCGGAATATCCTCCGGCCGTTCCACGGTAACACCTGCTTCCCTGCAGAGATCCTGAAAAAAGGTATTTTTCCAATACTGACGCATCCGTTCATTTGTCTCATAAAGCTCTTTATCCAGGCTTCCGTCCTCTGCAAGCAGCATCTCGATCCTCCAGAGATCCACATTTCCCATCATGGGATAGACGGTATGTTTTTCGCAGAGCTGCATGATATATCGGATCGTTTCCAGACTTTCCGGTCCTTTTTCGATCATATCTCCAAGGATGATCAACATATCCTTTTCACTGAAATCAATCTTTGTCAAAAGTCTTTCCAGCCAGCGTCTGTGCGCATGGATGTCACTGATCACAATGGTCCGCCGTCCATGCTCCGGCTGTTCCAAGAACTGCACTTTTGTATGAAATTCCATGCCCTTTTCCCTTTCTCTTCTGTCGTCACGAACGGTTCTGTGCATGCAGAAACACTACAGATATCTTTGGATCCCCTGGATTTCTTCTATGTATACACAATACTTTGCCACCGGATCCTGAAGGATTTTCTCCAGTTCTCCGATCTCCACCCAGAAAACCTCATCCACTTCTTCTTTCTGAAGCTGAAGTTTTGTGATATCCACCGGTTTTTCATAAAGATAAACCGCTGCACGCTCTCTGTCAATGACTTTCTGACCATGGAATACGGTCTCCACACTACGGGTAATGAAAAAACAGAAGCGAAGATCTCCTTTTTCCGCCCGGATACCAAGTTCTTCATAAAGCTCCCGGTAAGCGGCAGCCTCGTAATCGTCTCCTGCATCGAGATGCCCTGCCGAAGAAATATCGCAGTAGCCCGGGAAATTGTCTTTGTCCTGGCTGCGTTTCTGGATCAGAAGGCGGTATTTTCCATCCGGTGTGCGATCCACCACCCACATATGGACCGTCCCATGCCAGTCTCCGTCCCGATGTACCAGACTTCGGAGTTTTACCTCTCCTGTAAGGCTTCCGTCCTCGCAGCGGACGTCAAAAAATTCGCCGGCTTTTTCCACTTGAATGGAAGGAAGATACTGTTCAAAATCTGCCCGTTCACAAACGGCTGTGCCAGGTTTGGTGAGAGAACCTGCGGCTGCCGCCTGCGCATAGCAGAGAAGCTTCCGCGCAAAGGAGGAGTCCTCCGGCAGGGAAACCTTTGACGTGGAATCTGATTTACCGGCATTTGAGTGATACTCATGGAAAGCCAGGCAGAAACCGGCCACCAGAGAATCGCCGGCTCCCTGAAGCCCCCGGACTTCTACATCCGGTGCCGGCGAATAGAGTGCTTCTGTTTCATCTACCAGAAGAGCACCTTCCGGTCCGAGAGAAACACAGACATAGGGAATTCCCCGGCTGACAATTTCTCTGGCTGCCTGAATGATTTCTTCCCGAGAGTGAAATTCCCGTCCAAGAGTCATGGAAAGCTCGTCAATATTCGGCTTGATGAGCCAGGGTCTGCCCTCAATCCCTTTAAGAAGAAGCGGACCGGAAGCATCCAGAATGACGGGAAGAGCAAAAGCCCTGGCCTTTTCCAGAAGAATTTTATAAATGTCTGTTGAAACGCCCGGCGGTACACTTCCTGCCAGAACGAGAAGTTCTGCCTCTCCAAAATGAGAAACGATGCGGTCTGTCATCTGCTTTACTGCATCCTCACTCACCGGACAGCCCTTGTCATTGAGTTCACTCATAGTCCGGCTGGACTCATCAAAAATTTTGATATTCACGCGAAGCTCACCCGGAATCTCTTCCAGATCACAGGGAAT
>CAKRQP010000204.1:0-3221 GCA_934393555.1 uncultured Lachnospiraceae bacterium | reverse complement strand
CGCGCAGCTGCAGTCTGACGTAAGCCCCTTATTTTCTAAGCGGGCCCACAGGGGGTGTGCAGAGGGGGCGGCGGGCTCGCGACTCGGAGCCGCCCCCTTTGCATAGGTTTTCTGCATTTTTCCTCAAAAAAGAAATCTTATTCTAAATGAAACCTTTTCCAATCTTTGACATTTCTTTCCTGCAGTCTTTGTTTCAGGGTTCTCATTACAAGGTAGCGCAGGACAGCCATGATCGGTACGCCGAGGAACATGCCGAGTACTCCGGCAATGCTTCCGCCGACGGTAATGGCTACGATGATCCAGAGGGGACGCAGACCGACGGATTGTCCCAGGATCTTTGGTCCGAGATAGAGACCGTCAAACTGCTGTAAGCCAAAGATCATGATGACAAAGATCACAGCCTTAAAGGGACTGACCATCAGCATAATGATCGCTCCCGGTACGGCACCGATAAAGGGACCGAAATAGGGGATCATGTTTGTGATGCCTACGATCAGGCTGATCAGCAGGGTGTACGGAAGGCGGAGGATCGTCATGAGGATGAAGCACAGGATTCCGATGATCAGGGAGTCAATGGCTTTTCCGATCACAAAACCGCCGAAGATCTCGTTGCATTCTTTCATGGTATCCACGACATACGGGATCCTTTTCTGTGGAAAGAAGGCATAGATGGCTGCTTTTACAGAGCCTACCAGGATTTTTTTATCCAACAGGATATAAATAGAAACGATCAGTGCGATCACCAGGTTCAAAAGAAGCTGCATAATGCTCATGGACAGAGAATACAGGGTGGGGACAATGTTGGAGGCGAAATCCCTGATGTAGTTCAGAAGGGAAGGCAGCAGATTGTCCACGGCATCCTGAATGGCGCTGATGTCCAGACTGGGGAAGCGCTCATGAAGCTCTGTCAGGAACTGGTTCAGTTCGGATGCAGACTGAGGGATCACGGTAAGTGCCGAGTTGATCAGGTCTGTCAGGCTGGTGGCGATCTGAGGTACCACGCCGAAAACGGAAACCAGGACCAGACCCAGTAAAAGAACGTAGGTAACGGCAATGGAGATTCCTTTGATGACGCCCTTTCTCTTCAGTTTCGTGTGCTTTTCCAGAAGGTTACAGAACATTTTCACTGCCGGATTCAGGATAAAAGCGATGAGAGAGCCGATGATGAACGGCATCAGAACATTCAGGACATTTTTGATCCAGGCAATGGTCTGCTCCAGGGACATGATGGCTTTAAAGATCACGGCGGCAATGGCCACAACAGCGATCACATAAATCGCAATGGTAAAATATTGATTGTTGGCCTGAAAGCGGGTGCTGGCATGATTATCGCCGGGATCATCGCTTTCTGCGAGGGCAGATTTTTTGAGGGCGGTTTGCTGCCGGTCAGGGATGCTTTTTTCGTTCTCGGCAGAAAAACTTTCTGCTGTAAACGCTTCCTCGTCCTGATCGGAAATGCTTTCACCGCTCTGCTGGCGGTTTTTCCATTCAGCGGCAAGCTGCTGGTTTTCACGTTGTTCTTCTTTTTTCCGGATTTTCTGCTTCCGGACACTGACATTGCTGCGGGTGGGTGACAATTTTGATACTCCTTTTCATAGATATAGATAAAAAGTTACGATCTTTCTTATTATAATGTGTGTCAGGAAAGGAATCAAGGAGAGGAAATTAGAAAGTTCTGAAAAAACTATAAACAGCCGTTTTGTTAACTGTCACGGTTGTTAAAAAAATTTGAAAAAAATCGAAAAAAAGCCTTGCATTTTAATGGAAGCTGTATTATAATACTTTTTGTCTTGAGAGAGACGAAATAAATATGCGCTTTTAGCTCAGCTGGTAGAGCACCTGACTCTTAATCAGGGTGTCCAGGGTTCGAGCCCCTGAAGGCGCACTGAAAAGTACCATTTTTGAAGACATTGGAGCTTCGGGGATGGTGCTTTTTTTGTGCGTGAAAACAAGAATGTCCGCTTTGCTCGTTATCGCTGTGCATGCTATTCTTTTCCATGGTAAGATAAAAATATCGGGTCAGGTTCCAAAACGAACCTGGCCCGGTTTTTTTAAGAATAAATCTTCTCTTTTTTCAGGATCCGTATGTAGGAGAACAAAAGGAACAGCATGCACACCAGCCAGGAAAAGGGCTCGGCGATGGAAGCACCTACATATCCCCAGAGGGGAACAAAAACGAAGGATGCAAGGACCTTGATGATAAGCTCCATGGTGCTGGAGATCAGCGGGATCGTCTTGTGATTGATTCCCTGAAGGGTCATCCGGATGATCAGCAGGATGCCAAGGGGGAAGAAAAAGATCATATTAATATGAAGGTTCATCATGGCATTGCTCATGATCACCGGATCATCGGTTCCGGCGAGAGCCCGTATCAGCGGATTTGCCAGAGTCAGGATCATGACCAGGAAAAGGAGAGACCAGATCAGGCTGATCATCGAGGATTTCTTGATGCCTTCGCGGATCCGGTCGATCCGGCTGGCACCGAAATTCTGGCTGACAAAGGTGGCGTTGGCACTGGCAATGCTGGACAGAGGCATGTTCCCGATCATGACGATCCGGCGGGCAGCCGTGTGGGCGGCAATGATGGTGGTTCCCAGTGTATTGATGGAGCCCTGCAGGATGACAGAACCGATGGAAAAGATCGAGTTCATCAGTCCCATGGAAAAACCGGTGGAAACGAGGTCGCTGACCAGTCTTTTATTATAGGAAAAATGCCTTCTGGAAGGGATCAGAAAACGGAAGTTCCGATACAGGTACAGAAAACAAAGGATGCTGGAGACCAGCTGTGCCATGACAGTGGCACCTGCAATGCCGGCTACTCCGAAATGGAAAACCGTTACGGACAAAAGATCCAGAAGCAGGTTCAGGCTGCAGGAAAAAATCAGGAAGTACAGAGGCGTCTTGCTGTTTCCGACAGCTCGCAGAAGACCGGAGCCCATGTTGTAGAAAAGAGCCGTGGCCATACCTCCCATGACGACGGTGAGGTAGGTTCGTGATTCGCTGAACACATCTTCCGGTGTCTGGATGAGATGGAGCAGCGGATCAGCGAAAAGCAGAGTACCTATCGTAATGAGAAAAGAAATCCCCAGATTCAGGATCAGGGTCCAGGCTACCACGGATTTCATCTGTTCTTCATTTTTCGACCCGAAAGCCCTGGCGAGCAGGATGCCGTAGCCGCTGTTGATGCCGTTGGCAAAGCCGATGACCAGACCGGTGATGGA
>CAKRQP010000203.1:0-3233 GCA_934393555.1 uncultured Lachnospiraceae bacterium | reverse complement strand
TGCCCTCTCACCGTTCTTCCACACTTCAGGAGGAACGGATCAAACAACTGCTGCCCTGGATCGATGCCCATCTGGAACAGAATCTTTCCATCAAAGAACTGGCCTCTGTCATCAACGTCTGCCCCCGTGTCTGCCAGCGATTGTTTCGTCAGTATCTCCACTGCACACCCATGGAATATCTGCTGGAAAAACGCCTGCTTCTGGCTGCGGAAAAACTTCTCTCCACAAATCTTCCCGTGACGGATATCGCGCTTTCCTGTGGTTTTACCAGTCCGAGTTACTTTACGAAACAATTCCGGAAGCTGATTGGAAATACGCCGAGCGTGTACCGGAAAGAGAAAAAAAACAGCTGAATCAGCCAGAATTTTTCTGTCTGATTCAGCCGTTTTGATCCATTTACCGCACGGTACCCTTCCGTCACTCCAGAAAGCCCCAGCCAAAAACCGGATCATACCCCTCTTCTCCGACATCTCTTGCTGTTTCTTTCAGCCATTCCCGTACTTCGGTCTCGGAGGTCTCCGGCTTTTGAAAGAGATATTCTGCGATTTTTCCTGAAACCCTGGGGACTGCAAAAGAGGAACCCTTTTCCCCTTCATAATTTCCATCTGCACTGATAAATACCGCCTCGCTCTTAAGATACCAGAGAGAGCTTACAGGCTCCCCATTTTCATCGGTATCTGCCCCGCCCACACCAATGACCTCTTCCCAGGCTGCCGGATAGACCAGACTGCCCAAGGGTGTGGAAAGGCTTAGATTTCCTGCTGCCGCCACAAGAACGGCGCCGTTTTCCCTGGCGTAGCAGACCGCTTCGTAAAGTTCTTCGCTTTCTTCGTTCCTTGTCCAACTGATGCTGATCACATCTGCCTGCCAGAGATCCACGGCATCATAGAGCGCCTGCGTGATGGTCTCTGTTCCCTTTTTTTCTTCTGTTTCTTCTGCTGACTCAAAACATTTCAGCATGATGAGTCTGGCATTCGAAGTTTCCGATTCCAAGAGCTGATAGATCAGGTCTCCATGACCGGCTTCATCCGTCAGATCCTCGTTTCCGGTCAGATAGTTCCAGCCCTCGGCTCCGGCTTCATTCGTCCCGGAATCCAGAATACAGACCACCGGAGCCTGCAGTGCGGCTGTCATCCTTCCTCCGGAAGGGGCATTTCAGCCCCTTCGGTATTCATTGCTTCTGTCTGGAGGGATTCGCTCTGCAGTTCTGACGCCAATTCTGTCTGCACTTCCGTAGCCGGTTCCGGCGCTTCGGTCATTGGTTCTGTGGCCGGTTCTGGTAAGATTGCTTCTGTCTGGGGTTCTGCAGCCGCTTCTGTCTGGGGCTCCGTGGACGGCTCCGGTGCTGCTGTTTCTGTCTGTTTCTCCGTCTGGGGTTCTGTAGATGGCTCCGGCGCAGGTTCTGGTGCCACGGTCTGGGATTCTGTAGCCGGTTCTGCAGCTTCTGTAGTTGCTTCCGTCGCCGGTGTCTCGGTCTGTTTTTCCGGCTCCGGCGCTTCCGTTCCCGCTTCTGTAGTCTTCTCCGTAACAGGTTCTGTTGTGGGTTCTGTCACTTCTTCGGTGGACGGTTCCGGAGCTTCCGTCTGCTTTTCCGTCACAGCTTCGGTTTCTTTTTCGGTTTCTGCTGCTGCCGTTTCGGATTCACTTTCTGCTGTTTTTTTCGGTTTTCTTCTTGCCTTTTTCCCTTTCCCCGATGTCGTGCTTGCCGCTGCGGTTTTCGTTTCATCCGCCTCCAGAGACTGCGTACCTGTCGTTTGTGTCATGTAAACATCAATCGTTGGTTCTGCTGTCAAAGCCCGCTCCATTACAATCTCCACGATCTTCAAGGAACTGTGATAGATCACTGTCATAAAACCAGAATTCGTATAGACGTAATTTCCCGATGCATCTACCCGGCAGATTGCAGTTTCATTGCCCATCAAGATCTTCACCTCTGAAAATGTCATATTTTCCTGTTCCGATACACCAACCAAAATGCTGCGTTTCCGGTTCGTTCCCCAAATACTGACTGCCGTCCTTGCTGTAGCTGCAATCGCTTCATCACTGCCGTAGTGGACATACACGGTCAATGGTTGTACAGCTACTGCTTTTACCTCCGCGCTGGAATTTACCGTTTCATAATTTTTGCTATCCGTCGGAGTAAAGGTCACATTGTAGCTCCGACTATTCAGAATCATTTCCGGATCTTCCCAATTCCAGACTCCGTTTACGGTTTCACCGTTGTTTGGATTTACCGGCAGCGGCTGATCCGGCTTACACAGTGTCAGAGGAACATTCAAAGCATCAAGCCCGATGACATTAATTGTCTCAAACGCACAACTGCTCGCATCCGGCACTGCCCTTTCCACTTCCACCTGGAAACGATAGCTCACAGGATTTAAGTTTCCTCTCTGGTTTTCCTCCGGAATGAATTCTGCTTCTATCTGCCAGGTACCGACCTGCATCGGCTGGCTGTTATAGGGTTTGCCTGTTTCATCTGTCAGCATCCATTTCCATTTACCGGTGACGGGAATGCTGCTGCCGTTTCTTTCATAGGAAACAACGACGCCACTGATCATATCTTGGGCGCTGAGGCGGAAATCCACGACTTTTCCGTTGACGGTGTGCGTTTCCTTTTCCCCTTCTGTCATCTCCTGTCCATAACCAAGCTTCTGGACCTGAATGCCATTTCCGGCGGGGTCGGCTGACACAGTGAGGTCAGCCTTCCTGATCTGATAGCTGACAACTGCCACGGCCGGATCCTCGCTGCTCACCGTAGCCTGACTTCCGTCCGTAGCTAATCCTGACTCTTTCCAGACCATGTATTCCGGATATTTGAGCCGCAGTGTCACAGTGTAGGTTCCGGCACTGATGCCGCCGTTGTTTTCCGTCACTTCATAGTCCGCCGTCTCATTTACGACCGGTTTCTGCAGGCTTCCATCGTAGGTTAAGCCGGCAATCAATGGAATCTCCACTTCCCGTTTCGTCACGGTCAGTTTCACCTTGATTCCGGTGATCCTTCGGAAACCGTCCTCATCCTCCGGAACGAAGGTCAGGGTAAATTCCTGCTCACCTTCACCGGAAAGCGTATGGCCCGGCGTATCCCAGGTCCAGGTTCCGGCTGCTTCCTGATAAGCGTTGGCTGCGACTTTGTAAACGGCTCTTCCGCCGGTCACTTCCACATCTCTCAGTGCAGTACCGCCGGTCACGGTTCCATTTACAGTCGGCGCTGTTTCCAGTACCGGCTGGATCCA
>CAKRQP010000202.1:0-3347 GCA_934393555.1 uncultured Lachnospiraceae bacterium | reverse complement strand
GTTACAATCAACCTATTTCACGTCATCATCAGTTGCAAAATTGTGGATCTGTGTCGGACATTTCAGCAGATCCAGGCGTCCGATCTCTTTCAGACGTCTGTAGATACGCTCCCATCCACATTCCATCTCACTGTCCACTTCGCATTTTCCGTTTTTGGAACCACCACACTGGCCATTCACAAGGCTCTTGGAACATGCTGTGATCGGACAGATCCCACCGGTCAGGTTCAGATAGCACTCACCGCACTGGTCACATTTATACTCTAACGGTGTCACGCCCTGGAAACCGGGTACCGGATAGGTATCACAGGCTGCACAGACGGTCTTATCCTCCAGATATTCAGCAACGGTCTGTACACCAACACCGCAGGAGAATACCAGGACCAGATCTGCTTCCCTGATCTTGTCCATGTGTTTTTTCAGGCGTAACTCCATATTTTCCGGATTACAGATGTAATCTGTTGTTACGATCCCTGTCACGTTTCCTTCCGCAGCAAGCTCCTTCTGAAATTCCACCGCTTCTTTTTCCGGAAAATGAACTTCTTTACATCCGTGGCAGTTGATCATGAACACTTTCTTTCCGGCTGTCAGTGATGTAAGCGTTTCTTTTGCTTTCAACTGGGTAATCAACATATTACTTCATCCCCCTTATTGCATTTTTTCCGGCTTTGATGCTGTCGATGATCGGAATCTTGGAAGAACAGATATACTGACAGCATCTGCACTCAACACAATCCATGACATTTTTGTCTTTCATGCCCTGCCAGTTCTCTTCCTTCGCATATTTGACAAAGTACAGAGGAGAAAGTTCCATCGGACATACATCCACACAGCGTCCGCATTTGATACACGGCTGCTCTTTGGTCTCATCTGTATCAATGGCAATAATACCATTGGATCCCTTCATCATCGGTACATCCAGTGTATGCAGCGGGAAGCCCATCATCGGTCCGCCCATTTTAACCAGAACATCGTCATCTGTGAAGCCGCCACAGTAATCGATCAGTTCTCTTACACTTGTACCGATCTTGATGATAAAGTTGCCGGGATTCTTAATCTTCTCACCGGTTACGGTTGCAACACGCTCAACCAGCGGCATACCTGTCTGGATCGCGTCGGAAATTGCTTTTACCGTACTGATATTATCTACGATAACACCAACATCTGCCGGGAGACCGCCGCTCGGAACTTTTCTTCCCATAACACGCTTGATGAGTGTTTTCTCAGCACCCTGCGGGTATTTGGTCCTTGCAACAAAAACTTCCATGTTTCCAATAGCGGAAACTTTTTCCTGCATGACTTCGATCGCATCCGGTTTGTTATCTTCAATAACAATGATACCCTTCTCGGCACCGGTTGTCTTAAGGATTGCTTTCAGACCGAAAACAATATCATCCGCATACTCAAGAAGGACTCTGTGGTCTGCTGTTAAGAGCGGCTCACATTCACATCCGTTGAGAAGGATGGTATCAACCGGTTTCGCCGGTTTCAGTTTGACACAGGTCGGGAAACCAGCTCCACCCATACCAACGATTCCTGCTTCTTTTACGATATTGATGATTTCATCCGGTGTCAGTTCCTCTAACGGTTTATGCGGCTGTACGGATTCGTGCAGTGTATTTTTTCCGTCGGATTCAATGACAACAGCCATGATCTCACGACCGCTTGTACCATGCATCCGCGGTTCCACAGCAACTACGGTTCCGCTCACGCTGGAATGTACCGGAGCACTGATAAAGCCGGAAGCCTCACCGATCTTCTGACCAACCTTCACCAGATCGCCCACCTGAACGATCGGATTTGCCGGTGCGCCAAGATGCTGTGACATGGAGATCACAACGGTCTTCGGATCCGGGAATTTCTTTAAAGCGATATGTTCGCTGAATTCTTTACGCTCTGACGGATGAACACCGCCATAGTATCCATTCAGTCTGTCTTCTCTGATCGATTTTACATAATCGTTGATCACCTTGAAATTAACCTTGGAGAAATCGCGTACCTGTACAGGCTGATGGAGGAATTCCTCCAGCCGTCCCTGTTTTGCAAGTCTCTGGTAAATCTTTTCCCATGCACAATCCTTGTTCGGATCCACCTCACATTTACCGTTCTTGGCTCCTCCACACTGTCCGTTAACGAGGCTCTTAGAGCAATCAACGATAGGACAGACACCACCGGTAATGTTCAGGTAACACTGAGCACAGGCATCACAGCTCTTCTTTGTAAGAGCCATGCCATGATGACCTCTGTAATTAAGAGAATTGCTTGCTGCATAAACTGGTTTCTCTGCCAGATCTGCAACTGTCTGAATACCAAGACCACAGGAGATCACGATCACATTCTCTGTCCCCTCCGGAAGCAGATCCTGTAATTTTCTTTCCGTGTGCATCTTATTGCACAAAAAGTCTACCTTTGTGCTGCCGGTAACTGTCTTGCCCTGTTCTGCGGCAAATTTCAGAAACTCATCGCAGTCCGGCTCGTCAATGGCATCAAATTCCTTGAAGCACTTGTTACAGGCAATGACATATAAATTGTCCTTACCCTCAAGCAATGATGAGAGCTCTTCATTGCTTTTCAGCTGATACTTAGTATAGTTCTCCAATTGCTCACCTTCCTTAATGAAATTATTTGAACCTGCATATTTATCAGCTTTTATTTTTCCATTTTTCTTCCATACAGTAAAAAAAACAATAAAAATCCGATAATCCGGTTCTAAAATTGCTTTCCATATAAATGTAACACAAACTGCTCTTTTTATCCAGATGTTCTTGTATGTTTTTGTAAAATATTGTTTCTCTGGATTTTAAGCAGTTCCTTTGCTTTCATTTTGCAGAGCAATACGCCGTGTGGCTCTGATCACTGACTGGAGAAGCCTGGCAAAGCTTAAATGTCTCAGCATCCACTTTATTTTTTCTGATCCTCTTTAAAAATACATATCCCACCAGGCAGGCGATCACTTCCGTGATCGGAAATGCCCACCAGATCAGCGAAACTCCCATCTGACCATTTCTGACAAACAGAGAAAAGATCCCGGCCAGCGGCAGGATGATAATGAGCTGTCTCAAAAGTGAAATAATCAACGATTCCACACCACCATCCAGTGCCTGATAAATCCCCTGATAAGCAACATTGATCCCGGCAAACAAAAAGCTGACAGAGATCACTCTCATCGCTCCGATAAAATATGCCCTTGACTGTCCCGCATTGAACAGCGTGGCAAACGCTCCGGGAAAAATCTCTGTGATCGCAATTCCCAGGATCATGAGTACGATCGTATAGATCAGACCATATTTGATTCCATCCTGGATTCTCTTTTTGCTTCTCATTCCATAAGCAAATGCAATGATCGG
>CAKRQP010000201.1:0-3354 GCA_934393555.1 uncultured Lachnospiraceae bacterium | reverse complement strand
GCAAAGCAGCTCCCGCAATTCTATAAACATTCGAAATCCGCTGATTTACTGCGTAAATCGCTACTTTCTCATGTTTAGTGGGTCCCAAGTTCAAAAGCCTTATCATGCAAGCATGAACGGCTTTTTGACCTTTTGACCCTGGCATCTATATAAACTCCCGCCGGAGTATATATCTCTTCTACTTTTTCATCTTCGGATCCAATGCATCCCGAAGTCCGTCACCGAAAAGGTTGAATGACAGGATGATCAGACTGATGAGTACTGCAGGAAAAACTACCCGGTAGGGATAGCTGCTGATACCATTCAGTGCCTCGGAGGTCAGGGAGCCAAGGCTCGCCATCGGAGCAGATACGCCGATCCCGAGGTAACTTAAGAAGGCCTCTGTAAAGATAGCTGAGGGGATCTGAAGCATTACCGTGGCAATGAGCTGACCGATGCAGTTCGGAAGCAGATGCTCCCGGATCATCGTCGCCCTTCCGCAGCCCAGCGCCTCAGCGGCGGTAACGAAATCCAGCGTCTTCAGCTGAAGGATCTGACCACGGACGATCCGGGCCATACCCACCCAGTAAAGGCAGCCATAAACGATAAAAATAGCGATCAGACCGGAACCGATTTTCTGCAGTCCATGGAAGGCAGGCACCGTGTCAATGAGATTCTGCAGCGGTTCGCTGATGACCATTTTGATGACAACGATAAGAAGGATCTCCGGAACGGAATAAATGATATCCACGATACGCATCATAAAGATATCCACCTTGCCGCCGATCAGACCGGAAATGGCTCCGTAAATACTTCCCACGATCATAACGATCACAGCGGATACCAGACCGACGATCATGGAGATCCTGGTTCCGATCATACAGCGGACCAGAATGTCACGTCCCAGACGGTCGGTACCGAAAGGATGTTTGAAACAGGGCCACAAAGCCTCGTCTCCTCTTACCTGCTGATCGTAGGAATAGGGTGAAAGCATCGGACCGACAAAGGCAAAAATAAACATGATCACAATAAGCACCAGCGCTACCATCGCGATCTTATTGGATCTCAAACGGATCCAGCTGGCTTTCCAGTAGCCGATCTCTTCTGTCTCCAGGGATTCTTCTTTAAAATAATTCTCATCCAGCGGTGCGAAATCGTCCGGTGAGATTTTGTTCTGTAGGCTTAAAATATTTTTCATGGCTTCTTCCTTTAATCCAACTGTATTCTCGGGTCAACGATTTTATAGAGGATATCGCATATCAGGTTCATGAACACGATCAGTGCGGAATAAAAGATCGTCACACCCATGATCATGGTGTAATCTCTGCTGCTGATGGAGCTTACAAAATACCGGCCGAGTCCCGGTACACTGAATACGCTCTCTGCCACGAAACCACCGGTCAGAATAGAGGCTGTCAGAGGCCCCAGATACGTAATGACCGGAATCAGTGAGTTTTTCAATGCGTGAATGAATACCACAACAAATTCTGACATTCCCTTGGCCCGTTCTGTCCGGAGATAATCCTGGTTCATGACCTCCAGAATGCTGGCTCTCGTAAGACGCGTCAGATAAGAGGTCGGGTAGATTGCCAACGTCAGCATCGGCATGAGCCAGCCGCCGGGCTTATTGTAGTTGACCGGAAGAACCTTTAAATTGACTGCCAGAAGGATCATCAGCCCGGAGGCGATAACATAACCCGGCATGGATATTCCGACAGAAGAAAGAACTCGAATGACGGCATCGGGCAGCTTATCCTTACAGAGCCCTGCAATACAGCCCAGGATGATCCCGCACACGATGGCGAGAAGCAATGCTCTCACACCAAGGCTCATAGAAACCTGAAACGATTCAAAAATGATGTCTTTTACTGCACGGCCCTTCTGCAGTACATAGCTGGTTCCCATATCCCCATGCAGAAGATTGGTGAGATATTTTCCATACTGCACATATACCGGCTGATCCAGTCCATACTTGGCAATGAGGATCGCCCTGTTCTCCTCGGAAGCCTTCTCTGACATGAAGGGGTCACCGGGCATCAGATTCATCAGAAAATAAGTAATGGTAATGATAGCGAAAAGACTGATCAGCGCCAGCAGGATCCGCTTTACAATGTATCTTGAAGTCTGCATTTTTATTCTCCTTACTTTTTATGCATTATGGCAGGCGGCAAAGTGCCCGGGTGTGATCTCCCGGAGTGCCGGCATGCTTTCCGCACAGGCCTTTCCTGCCTTCGGGCACCTCGTCCGGAACGGGCAGCCTGACGGAGGATTCAAGGGGCTTGGCACCTCTCCCTCCAGCCGGATCCGCTTTCTCGCTGCGGAAAGATCCGGATCCGCAATGGGAATTGCCGAAAGAAGCATCTCCGTATAAGGATGAATGGGGCTGCGGTAAAGCTCTGCACTTTCTGCCAGCTCTACCATATGGCCCAGATACATAACACCGATCCGGTTGCTGATGTGTTTTACGATCGCCAGATCGTGGGCAATAAAAAGATAGGTCAGTTTTCTTGTCTCCTGCAGTTCCTCCAGCATATTGATGATCTGTGCCTGGATGGAAACATCCAGAGCCGACACCGGTTCGTCACAGATGATAAACCCTGGGTTTACAGCCAGCGCCCGGGCAATACCGATACGCTGTCTCTGGCCTCCGGAAAATTCATGAGGGAAACGGTTGTAAAATTCCGCATTCAGGCCAACCAGCTTCATAAGCTCCAGGATTTTTTCCTTCCGTTCTTCCTTGCTCTTACAGAGTTTCTGCAGATCCATCGCTTCTCCGATGATATCTGAAACGGTCTTTCTGGGATCCAGAGATGCGTAAGGATCCTGGAAAACGATCTGCATCTTTTTCCGGTATTCCTTCATGTTTTTACCGATGATGGATTCACCCTCGTAAATAATATCTCCGGAGGTAGGTTCTTCCAGTCTGAGGACTGCCCTTCCAAGTGTTGTCTTTCCGCAGCCGCTTTCACCTACGATCCCGAGGGTCTCACCCTTCCGGATGAAAAAGCTCACATCATCGACTGCTTTCAGTTCCGTCTTTTTGATAAATCCGGTTCTCACCGGATAATATTTTTTGAGATTTTTTACTTCCAGCAGAATCTCTCCGCTTTCCACATTTTTCTTTTCCATGCTCTATCATCCCATCCTTCAAGTATTCTGCATCGCTTTTTTGATCACCTGCCAGCAGGATGCCTTATGGGTCTCATCCAGCTCGTATTCCGGCGGCTCCTCCCGGACGCAGATTTTCATGGCACAGCTGCAGCGGGGAGCAAACGCACACCCCGGCTTCACCGCACTCATGTCCGGCGGATTTCCCTTGATGGGTTTGAGTTTCTCGTTCACATCGCTCTCCAGCCTTGGTACGGAAGCCAGAAG
>CAKRQP010000200.1:0-3460 GCA_934393555.1 uncultured Lachnospiraceae bacterium | reverse complement strand
GCACTGGTAAAAGGAGGCTACAATATTTTCATCAGTGGAGGAACCGGCTCCGGAAAGACGACGTTTCTCAATGCATTGTCCGATTTTATCCCCAAGGAAGAGCGGATCATTACCATTGAAGATAATGCGGAGCTTCAGATCCAGGGAGTGGAGAATCTGGTACGGCTGGAGGCACGGCAGGCCAATACGGAAGGAAAAAATGCTGTGACGATCCGGGATCTGATCAAGGCGAGTCTGCGGATGAGACCGGACCGGATCGTGGTGGGGGAGGTGCGCGGGGAAGAAGCACTGGATATGATCCAGAGTATGAATACAGGCCATGATGGTTCTTTAAGCACCGGTCACGCCAACAGTCCGAGAGATATGCTGGCCAGGCTGGAAACCATGATCCTGATGGCCATGGAACTGCCGCTTTCTGCGGTCAGGCGTCAGATCGCTTCTGCGGTGGATCTGATCATCCATCTTGGCAGAATGAGAGACCGGAGCCGGAAAGTGATGGAGATCGTGGAGATCACAGGCTACGACGGAAGTTCCGGCGAGATCACAGCCAGGACCCTGTTTCAGTTGGAAGAGACAAAAGAGCATCCGATGGGGATCCTTGTAAAGCAGAATGAGCTTCTTCAGACAGAAAAACTGAAGCGGGCGGGGATCGTACCGGAAAAAGAGTGAGGTTAAACGTATGGAAAGAGATTATGGGATCCTGGAATTGACAGGAAAAGAAAAGGGGAAACTGATGTTTCTCTATCTGGGAATCTGTGCCATGGTGAGCTGGCTTTTTTATCATTCTTTCTGGGCAGTGCTTCCTTTTCTCATCGGCTTTCCGGTGTTTCTGAAAAAACAAAAGGAAAGGAAGATCCGGGAAAGGAGAGAAGAACTGCTTACCGAGTTCCTTACCGGGATCCATGCGGTGGCCAGTGCACTGGATGCCGGATATTCCATGGAAAATGCTCTGGGAGAAGCCTTGAAAGAAACGGAAAAGGTCTATGGGGCAGACGGGGTTTTTACAGAGGAATTAAGAGAAATGGAGAGAAAACGGAATCTGAACCAGAGCCTGGAATCTTTGTGGGCCGATCTCGGAAAAAGAAGCGGCATGGAGGATATTGAAAATTTCGGTGAGATCTTTCAGGTAGCACGCCGTTCCGGGGGGAATCTGAAAGAGATCATCCGGAGTACGGCTGATAACATCAGCCGGAAAACAGAGACCCGGAGAGAGATCGAAATCAGCCTGGCTTCGAAAAAAATGGAACAGAAGATCATGAGTGCCGTGCCGTTTTTCATTCTGGCTTATGTGGATCTAGGATCTTCGGAATTTCTGGAAGGACTGTATCATAACACATTTGGGATCCTGCTGATGACGGCTTGTCTCGGCCTTTATCTGATCGCTTTTTTCTGGGGGAGGAGGATCGTGGAGATTGAAGTATGAACAATGGAAAGAACCCTTTGACCGGGCGGGAAAATGGCTGGTCAGGCGTTATCCGGGAATCCTTAAGGGGAAACAGGGACAGGAAAATGAGGCAAGGCTGAAGGTTCTCCGGACGACAAGAAACAAGATGACGCTTGAAGCTTATTATGAAAGAAAATTTTCCGGAATGCTACTGTTCCTTTTTGGAGGGCTGCTTTTTCTCGGGGTTCTGGCTCTTGGTTTTCATGGGGAAGTCTCCTGGATGGAGCGGCCGTCGATAAAAAGGCCGGGGTATGGGGAAGGGAATCTGGAGACAGAGCTGACGGTGGGTTTTTCCGGAGAAGAAGTGGTGGATATTCCGTTGACGATAGGAGAAAGAAAGTATTCCCGTGAGGAGATCCAGGAAATTTTTCAGGGAATCCTCGAAAATCTGGAGGAACAGATCCTTGGAGAAAACGAATCTATGGAGGAAGTAAGAAAGGATCTGGACTTTGCTGATTCATTCGGAAACGGAACGGTTACTGCAGTCTGGTCTGTGGATCCGCCGGACTATATGGATGATAACGGACACTTTCTTTGCGAACCGCCGAAAGAAGGGATTCTTGCGGCAGTGAAGGTGACACTGAAGTATGAAAATCAGGAGATGATCCGGGAATTTCCGGTGAAACTTCTGCCGCCGGAGAGAAGTGAACTGGAAGAAAAGGCTCTTAAGCTGAAGGCGGCAGCGGAGAAAAACGGTGAGAAAAGCAGGGAGGCAGAAGAAGTGGTGCTTCCGGATAACTGGGAGGGTGTTCCTGTCCGTTGGGGAATAAGGGAAAACTCTCCGCTTCTGGCAGGTTTTCTGATCCTGGCTGTCGGCCTCTGGTACCTTTATGGAAGGGATGACCGGAAACTGAAAGAAGAGGAAAAACACAGGAAGCAGCAGATGATTCTGGATTATCCGGTGATCCTCTATAAAATGAGTATGCTTCTGGAAGCCGGAATGACCATCCGGGGGGCTTTCAGCAAGATCGCCTTTCATTACAGAGACCAGAGCAGCAGGGAAGTCCATTATGCCTATGAGGAAATGCTGTTTGCCTGTTATGAAATGGAACAGGGAGTGGGAGAAGCCACGGCCTATGAAGAATTCGGTCAGAGATGCGGGAATCTTCACTATCTGAAATTCGGCTCCCTTCTTTCTCAGGATCTGAAAAAGGGTTCTGCCGGACTGGTAGAGCTTCTGGAGCAGGAGGCGGAAAACGGGATGGAAGAAAGGAAAAGCCTGGCAAGAAAACTGGGAGAGGAGGCAGGAACGAAACTTCTGCTTCCCATGATGCTTATGCTGATCCTGGTCGTGGTGATACTGATGGTTCCGGCAGTCCTGGCTTTTTAGGGACGAAGCCGGAGAAAAGGAGGAAAATCATATGGAACATGTAAGAGCATTTTTGCAGGAAGAAGACGGAGTCGGAGTGGTGGAGATCATTCTGATCCTGGTCGTACTGATCGGTCTGGTGGTGATCTTTAAAGACCAGCTGACCAGACTGGTAAACAATATTTTCAAGAAGATCAACAATCAGAGTAACGGGATCTGACGGGAAAACCGTAGCAGAAAGGAAGGAAAGCCATGGCAGGGAAAAGAGCATACAGAGGGTCGATGACAGTCTTTTTCAGTGTCCTTACGGTACTTTTTCTGTCGCTGATCTGTGCCATGGCAGAATCGGTACGAGTGCAGGGAGCCAGAGTCAAGGCGGCTTCCGTGATGGATCTTGGGATTTTTTCGGTCTTTGGGGAATTTGAGAGAGATCTTCTGGAAGAATATGAGGTGTTCGGTGTGGATGCTTCTTATGGAGGCGAAGAATTCCAAAAGGAAAAGATCGCCCGTCAGCTGGATCTTTTTATGAAATATAATACAGAGCCTTCCAGAGGGACTGCCCTGACCGGAAACACATTGTTTCCGATACGGACAGAGGGGAGCAATGTACTGCGGACACTCCTTTTGACGGATGAGAACGGGCTGGTTTTCCGGGATCAGGTTGTACAGAACCTGAAAAGCGCTGCCGGAACAGAACTTGTGGCAGA
>CAKRQP010000199.1:0-3463 GCA_934393555.1 uncultured Lachnospiraceae bacterium | reverse complement strand
CTGGTAGGCCAGGAAGAATACTATTATCTGCTGGACAACGACCCGGAGACTCTGAATAAACTCATTGCCAGATATGGGCTGGATGACAGTCTTCCGGTACAGTACGGAAAATACCTGAAAAACATTGTGACTCTTGATTTCGGACCTTCCTATACGAACCAGAAACCGGTGGTTTCCAATGTTCTCAGAGCCTCAAAATGGACCCTTCTTTTATCGATTCCCACCTGGATCATCGGAGGTCTTCTCGGGGCGCTTCTGGGAGTCATTGCCGGATGGAAACCGGGAAAGCTTTTTGACAAGATCATGACGCCGGTCCTTCTGGTGGTCAATACGATCCCGTCCAACTGCCTCTGCCTGATCCTTCTGATCTTTTTTGCTTACCGGATGAAGCTGTTTCCCATCAACGGCATGGTTTCTCCGGGAGTGGAAGGGATGGCAAGGGTACAGAGCATTCTTCAGCATATGTTTCTTCCGCTGATCATCATGATCCTTTACCGGACCTCCGGAGATTTCATGCTGATGAAAAGTGCAGTCTCCCAGGTACGGAGTGAGGAATATATCATGACTGCCGAATCAAAGGGACTTCCTTCCAAAAGAGTGCTGTTCCGTCATGTGATGAAAAATGCCATGGTTCCCTATGCCACCTCTTTCTGTATGCAGTTTGGAGGAATTCTGTCCGGTTCTATGATCATAGAGGTTGTTTTTGGCTGGAAAGGAATGGGAACGATCCTTTACAATGCGGTATCAAACCGGGATTTCCCGACGGCGCAGTTCTGCTTTCTTCTGTCTGCGGTACTGGTGGTTTTTTCCAACCTGATCAGTGATATCATCAATGCGGCTATCGATCCCAGGATCAGAGAGGAGGGAGTCCAGGATGCATAAGAGAATCCGTCTGAATGCAGCGGCGCTGGCAGGCCTTCTGATCATTCTTTTTTTCCTGATCATCGCTGTGTTTGCCCCGGTGATCGCCCCCTATGATCCAAAGGAGATGATCGCATCTTACCTGCCGCCCAGCAGAGAACATCTTTTAGGAACGAATGATGTGGGACAGGATATTTTTTCCGAGATGGTGTATGGCACCAGAGTTTCCCTTTATATCGGTATTTTTGCAGCCTTTATCGTGACCGGTGTGGGAACCGTGCTTGCTTTGGTATCCGGTTATTTCGGAGGGGTGACAGATAAGATCATCACAGCCATCACCAATATCGCCATGGCAGTGCCAAGCCTTCCGCTGACCGTTCTTCTGGTGGCTTACCTGAATCCGGGAAAATGGAGTCTGATCATTGCAATCAGTGTGACTGCCTGGACCGGTACTGCAAGGATTCTGCGTTCCAGGGTCATGCAGCTGAAGGAGCTGCCGTTTATCAAAATCGAAAAAACCATGGGTGTCCATCCGGTCGTGATCCTGTTCAAACACATCCTGCCAAATATCAAGGATATCATCCTGACCCGTGGAGCCATGGCCATTTCAGGAGCCATGATGACAGAAGCAGGTTTAAGCTTTCTGGGACTGGGTGAGTTCGGAGAGAAAAGCTGGGGCAGTGTCCTTCATTATGCCTTTTTCCGAAACAGCATCATGAAAAAGCAGTATTGGTGGTATGTGCCGCCTATCATCTGCATCTGTGTCTGTGTGTTTGGGTTTATGCTCATCGGTTACTACGGTAAGATCAAGAAAGGAGGAGAGTGAGGATGCTTCTTGATGTAAAAAATGTATCCGTGCGTTTTGCCTCCGGCCATGGTGTACAGGCAGTGGAAAATGTGAGTCTGACGGTGGATAAAAAGGAAAAAGTCTGCATCGTCGGTGAAACAGGAAGTGGAAAAAGCATTCTTCTTCTGGCAATCCTCCATCTTTTGCCGGAAAATGCCATTGTTACCGGGGAGGCTTTTTTTGAAGGGGAAGACCTGATCCGGATGAAACGCCGTCAGCTGGACAAGATCCGCGGAGCCAGGATCTCCTATGTGCCGCAGGGCAGTGGAAACGGTCTGAATCCTCTTCTTACCGTTGGTTTTCAGGTAGCAGAACCGATGATCGAACACCAGAAAGTGAAGAAAAAAGAAGCCATTGCCGAAGCGGTAAGGCTGATGAAACGCTTTCATATCGGTGATGAGGAAGAGGTGGCCGGTCAGTATCCCTTCACCTACAGTGGCGGTATGAAGCAGAGAGCCATGATCGCTATGGGGATCATCGCCGGAGCGGATATGATCCTGGCAGATGAGCCCACCAAGGGACTGGATGAAGAGCGTATCGAGATGGTGGTGGAGGCTTTCCACAGCCTGAAGGATCAGGCAGTGCTCTGTGTGACCCATGATCTGAACTTTGCAAGAGAGATCAGTGACAGTATTTCTGTTATGTATGCCTCCAATCAGGTGGAATATGCACCGGCAGAAGAACTGCTGGAGCATCCTTTGCATCCGTATACACAGGATATGATCGCAGCCATGCCGGAGAATGGTCTTCATTTTTCCGAAGGCTTTGCCATGGCTCATGAGGACTATGCGGAAGGCGGCTGTAAATATGCACCACGCTGTCGTTTTTGTAAGGAAAAATGCAAGGAAACGCCGCCGATGGCAGAAGTGAACGGTCATAAGGTGCGCTGTTGGCTTTATGCCGGAAAGGAGGAGAACAAGCATGCTTCTGAAAACAGAAAACCTGTCTAAGGCTTACGAGAGCCGGAAGAAGGGAGAACCGGTCTTCTGGGCGGCAAGGGAAGTGTGTCTGGAGATTCCGGAAGGGAAAACGATCGGGCTTCTCGGTCCGAGCGGCAGTGGAAAATCTACGGTGGGTCAGATGATCGTGGGGCTGATTGAAGCTTCCTCCGGAGAGATTTTTTACAAGGGAAACCACCTTTCCTATCCGCTGAAAGGGGAACTGCGGAAGAAAATCCAGATTCTCTTCCAGCATCCGGAGGTCTCTTTCAATCCCATGCTTCCACTGATTCGCAGCATGGTGGAACCCTATAAGCTCATGAAAAAGGACAGCAGCGAGAAGGCGATTTTGGCGGATATCGAGAAATTCGGCCTTCACCGGGAGCATCTCTACCGGACACCGCTGGAACTTTCCGGCGGCGAGCTTCAGCGGGCCGCCCTGGCGCGGGTCCTGGTGCTGGAGCCGGAGCTCATTATTCTGGACGAACCCACCAGCATGCTGGACGTGATCTCCCAGGCTCAGATCGTCCATTTCCTTCAGGAATACCAAAAGGAGCACGAGACGGCCTACCTTTTCATCACCCACAACAAGGTGCTGGCAAAGACCGTCTGCGACGAGATCTACGAGATCCGGGAAGGGATCTGTACGAAAAAAGAAATGTAAGAGAACCACGAGGAATCCAATCGGTGAAATGCCGGTTGGATTTTTTTTGAATTTTATGGTAAGCTGTGGGAAAGGATGAAAAGTAGAATAGGCCCAGGCGGCGATTAACAGGACGTATTGGGTAGGGCCATAGACAAGGAGAGGTAGTTGAAG
>CAKRQP010000198.1:0-3466 GCA_934393555.1 uncultured Lachnospiraceae bacterium | reverse complement strand
GAGCGTGCAGGATCAGACGGACGTGCCCATCGACGTGTATGACCTGGCAGCCTGGATGAGCATTTCCGCTCTGGCAGAGCAGTCCATCGCTCTCGGCGGACAGCCGGTGGCAATTCCCGATTTCACCAACGGTATGTGGATCAAGAGAAAATAAGGAGGAATCGAACATGAACAGTCGTGAATGGCAGGATCCTCATTTCCTGGAAAAAGGCCGGGAAAAAGAGAGAGCCTATTATGTTCCCTTTGAAAATACGGAGAAGGCGCTGGCCGGAGAAAGAGAAAAATCCGGAGAATTTCAGCTTCTGAACGGCATCTGGGATTTCAACTATTATCCCGCCTACTATGAGGTTCCGGAGGAGATCACGGAATGGGGAAAGATCCCGGTTCCGTCCAACTGGCAGATGGAAGGCTTTGAGCCGCCCTGCTACACCAATGTAAACTATCCGTATCCGGTAGATCCGCCTTATGTGCCGGATGAAAACCCCTGCGGTGTTTACCGTACCTGGCTGGACTGTACGGATCTTACCAAAAAGACCTATCTGGTATTTGAAGGAGTGAATCCCTGCTTTTACCTCTGCATCAATGGACAGGAGATCGGCTACAGCCAGTGCAGCCACTGTACGGCGGAATTTGATGTGACACCGTATCTTCATGAGGGCAAAAACGAGATCGTGGTAAAAGTCCTTAAATGGTGTGACGGAAGCTACATGGAGGACCAGGATTTCTTCCGTATGACAGGAATCTTCCGTGATGTGTATGTACTGACCCGTCCGGCAGAGCATGTACAGGATGTAGAAGTCCATGCAGATCTGACGGAGCTTTCTGTAAAAGTGACCGCTCCGGAGGGAGAGATCACCGCCTGCCTTTATGACGGAGCGGAGTGTATCCGGAAACAGACCGTCGTTGATGGAAAAACCGTATTCAGCGTTCCCGATGCAAAACCCTGGAGTGCGGAGGTCCCGAATCTCTACACCCTGGTGCTGGAAGGCTTTGGCGAGTGCATTCCGGTGCCTGTAGGCTTCCGTACGATTGCCATTTCTTCAAAGGGCGAGCTTCTGATCAATGGCGTTTCCGTACAGCTGAAAGGTGTGAACCATCATGATACCGATCCGGTCAAAGGTCATGTCATGAGTCTTGAGGATATCCGCAGAGACCTCTATCTTATGAAAAAACTGAACATCAACACCGTCCGCACCTCCCATTATCCGCCGGCTCCGGAGTTTATCCGCGAGTGCGACCGGCTGGGATTCTATGTAGTGGACGAGGCAGATATCGAGATGCACGGGTTTGTCACCAGAGAGACTCTCTGGAGCTACCACATGTACGACCGCACCTGGCCTACCGACCATCCCGACTGGGGTGAGGCCCTCATGGAGCGCATGCGCCGCATGGTAGAACGGGACAAGAACTCCTGCAGTGTCATCATGTGGTCCATCGGAAATGAGTCCGGTTACGGCTGTCATTATGATGATATGTGCCGCTGGACAAAACAGCGTGATCCGGAAAGACTGATCCATTATGAGCGTGCCAATATGCTGAACACACCGACGATGTACGATGTGGAGAGCCATATGTACCGGGAGTTTTCCGACCTGATCGCAGACGGTGAGAAGGATGACAGCCGTCCGCTCTTCCTCTGTGAGTATGCCCATTCTATGGGAAACGGACCGGGGGACCTGAATGATTATCAGGAACTTTTTGACCGGTATCCGCGTCTGATCGGAGGCTGTATCTGGGAGTGGGCAGACCATACAGTGCTGAAAGACGGCAAATATTATTACGGCGGTGACTTTGGCGAGCTGACGGATGATAACAACTTCTGCGTAGACGGACTGGTATCTGCGAAAAGAGAAGTAAAGGCCGGCTCCCTGGAGGCAAAAGCAGTCTTCCAGCCCTTCCGCGTCTCCTTAAACGAGGTGGGAGAGAAAGAGATCTCCGTGGAGATCCATAATCGTCACTACTTCACTGACCTTAAGAACTATGATCTCAAGTGGACCGTAGAGGTGGACGGCGTGGCTGTCGCTTCCGGCACACAGAATCTTGAGCTGGCAGCAGGAGAGAAGACTCTCCTTACGATCCCGGCAGATCTTCCGAAGACCTGTGCTCTGGGCGCTTATGTGACCCTGACGCTGCACCAGAAAGAAGCAACCGAATGGGCCGAGGCCGGTTATGAGACCGGTATGGTTCAGCTGAAGCTTCCGGTAGAGATTGTGACTGCAGAGCGTACACACGGCGAAGGCTCCTGGAAAGTATCTGAGGACAAATTGACTGTCACTGTCACAGACGAAACTGCTTCCATCGGCTATACCTTCCACAAGGTTCACGGAACCCTTACCGGAATCCTGAAAAACGGAAAGAACATTCTCGTTAATCCGGCTCACCTCGACGTATGGCGCGCTCCGACTGACAACGACCGCCATATCAAGATGACCTGGGGACTCTTCGGCGATAATTTAAGCGGCTGGAATATGAACCGCCTCTTCGATAAATGCTATTCCTTCACCTGGAAAGAAACAGAAAAAGGAATTGAACTCCTCAGCGAAGGAAGCCTGGCCGGTGTTTCCAGAAGTCCGCTTCTTCACTATGAGGTCGTTTTCCGCCTGGATCATGGCGATCCGGAACTTCACGTTTCCGTTCATGCCAAAGTGCATCCCAAGGCGATCTGGCTTCCGAGATTCGGTTACGAATTTACCCTTCCCACGGCTGTGGAAGAAGTGGAATACTACGGCATGGGACCGGGAGAAAACTATCAGGATCTCTGCCATCATGCAAAAGTCGGCCGTTTCACAACCAGCGTGACCGAGGAATATGTTCCCTACATCATGCCGCAGGAAAACGGAAACCATACCCATGTAAAAGAAGTGTCTCTCACAGATCCGGCAACCGGCAGCGGCATTGTCTTCCGCACCGAAGGAGAAGTGGAATTCCAGACCTCCCACTACACCAAAGAAGAACTCACGGAGAAAGACCACTCCTACAAGCTGGAGCTCTCCAATACCAATGTCCGTATCGACTACCGGGTAAGCGGCATCGGCTCCGCCAGCTGCGGACCCGACCTGGATCCCAAATACCGGCTGAGCGAGAAAGAATTCTCCTACGGGTTCACTCTGAAAGCGATCTGATCATAGCGGTGTCAAAAGGTTAAAAACCATTTGTGCCTGCACAACAAAAGCGTTTAAACCGGTGACAAGCCCAAAAAAGCTGCAGCCATCAAAAGATGGTACTGCAGCTTTTTAGTTTCATATATCCAGAAAACAGTACCGCCGTCTGCTTCCAACCGGCTTTTCATGTGGAGGCAGAGCAGAAATTTCTGGTTTGCCGAAATCTGCGTTATTCACAAAAATCCATTGTCTGAGCGAAGCGAGTTATGGATTTTTGCGAATGCATTTAGCAGATTCCGGCAAGCCTTGAAATTTCGCCCTGCCGCAACTGAAAGCCGATTGGATGCAGACGGCGGTACGTCCTG
>CAKRQP010000197.1:0-3503 GCA_934393555.1 uncultured Lachnospiraceae bacterium | reverse complement strand
GCATTGTTCCGTTATTTCAGCAAATGTTGTTCCGATATTATTGATATTGTTCCGTTAAAGTGGCATACTATATCTTATAGCAATTTTGCAAAATACTGCATCCAATACGATTCATCAGAGCGGAAATACTGTGCCAGAAACCTTTGCCATGCGTCAGTACGCCGGCAGATTTCATCCTTGTCTTTCGCACTCTGCCAAATCGCCTTGTCTGCATTATTTTATTGAATTGCTATAGTTCTGTCTTTCAAAATGGTGGGGACTCGGAATCGGGGATATGATGGATTATGCCTTTCAATGGTAATGTTTTTGGGGGAATCTCATGATGAGCCTTTTTACGGTGGCGATTATCGGAGAGCTTGTGGGACTGATTGAAATTATTTTATAGAGTTTGTAGAAACGCCGGTATTGCGTAGAGGAAATATCTATGCAGTACCGCTGTTTTTGTGTTAAGATAAAAGGGAAAATTGGGGCATGCGACTTATAAAACAGGAGAAAAATAAATGATTATCCAGACAGGAATGAGAATGGATATTCCGGCATTTTATGGTCAGTATTGGTTTGTGACGATCACACCTTACGGGAAAGAGATAGAACCGCATGTGCCGGATAAGAAAATCATAATGGAAGATTTCAAAAAGTTGTCGAAGCTGGCAGGAATCGACAGTGTGGGCTGGCGATATGATCCGATTCTGATGGACAGAGACCATACGGTGGAATGGCATATCGCTGAATTTGAAAAAATGGCGGCCTGTCTTTCCGGGTATACAAAAACCTGTGTGATCAGCTTTATTGACATTTATCAGAAGGTTGCACGGAATTTTCCAGAGGCCAGAACAGTTTTAAAAAAGGACAGACTGATAAATAGAAAAAACAGGTGAGGGAGAAGATACGATGAATGATTTTGGAATTAACGAAATGCTTGAGATGCAGAAAGCCTTACAAGAAAAATATAAGGATAAATGGGAAGGCATTTCACCAGAGATTGGAAAGAATAAATTGCTCTGGATGGTTGGAGAAATCGGAGAAGTGATCGATGTTATAAAAAAGAATGGTGATCATAAGGCCTGTGAAGAAGGAGCAGAGAGAAGTCATCTGGTGGAGGAGCTGGCTGATGTTCTCATGTATTATAATGATGTTTTGCTGTGCTATGGAATCACGGCAGAGGAACTGAAGGCGGCTTATACGGAGAAATTTCATAAGAATATGAGGCGGTGGTGAGCATATGATTTTTGTTAAACTGGATGAGAGTAATATAGAAAAATACATAGAATATTTGGAGCATGCACTGGCTGTTGAGCCGGAGCAGATGCATGTAGATAAGATTGATAAAGAAGGTCTGAGAGAAAGAATTAAGGATCCTTTTTTCAGAAAAACGACCTCTGTTTTGGCAATGGAAAACGATAAAGTTCTTGGGCGCATAGAATATCATTTTTATGGCTGTATGCAGGATGGCTATCATATGGCCTATGTTGACTGGGTTTATGTTTTACCGGAGTACAGGCACAGAGGCATTGCTCAAAACTTATTTAAAGAAATAGAAAAGGACTGCAGAGAAAACGGCATCGACCAGTATTACCTCATCAGAGCCACAAATGCCAATGCAGATAGGTTTTATCACAGCTTTACAGAAGTAGAACTGAGCGAGGCACCGATTTTGAGAAAAGATTTAAAATGAGTGCATCAAACAACATTTAATACTTGGAGGCAAAAATGGAAATCAAAAACTATTCCGCATACAACGAAAAGGAGATCCTGAAGCTTTATTCGAGTGTCGGCTGGACGGCGTATACGGATGAACCGCAGACATTGAAGCAGGGATTTCAAAATTCGTTATTGGTGCTGGCGGCGTATGAAGGGGAAGAGCTGCTTGGAATCATTCGGGTTGTTGGCGATGGGGTTACGGTCGTTTTTATTCAGGATCTTCTGGTATTTCCTGAAAAACAGCGAAATGGCGTTGGGACGGCTCTGGTGAAAGCGGTCCTTGAGCGTTATCCGGTCGTTCGCCAAATCGAGCTGACGACAGATCAGACCCCGGAAACAGCGGCGTTTTATGAATCGCTGGGTTTTTCTGAGTTTGCGAAAATTGGCTGCTGCGGCTTTATGAAGTAGGGAGGAATGACACCCCTGTTGGACAGAGAAGGGAGTCATTCCTCCCATTATAAACCGTGAGTTGTAAAAATCAGAGGAATTTATCGAGTTCCGCCTCGACCTGTTTCCTCTTTTTGATCTTAGGCTGTTCGATGAGGCGGCCGCCGGAAATGACCATTTCCAGGTTTCGGAGGGCTTTCAGGTCCTTCAGCGGATTCTGGGCGGTGACAATCAGGTCCGCGGCTTTGCCTTTTTCAATGGAACCGGTGAGGGAGCCGATGCCGGCCAGCTCAGCGCTCCGTTTGGTAGCAGTATAGAGGGCGAATGAATTGGAGACACCCACATATTTGTGGAAATAGTAAAGCTCGCGCCAGAAATCATACTGTGTGATCCAGGGACAGCCCACGTCGTTTCCGAGGACGACGGGAATATCATTCGCAAGGGCTGCTTTGGCGCAGGCGATGATTCCCTCAAAAACAACGTTTCCATTATACTGTTCCACCTCGGTGGCGTTGGTGATGGAGCGGTCAAATAAGGCATAGGGCAGGGCCGGGGAGATCGTAGTACAGAGGAAAGCGCCTCTTTCTTTAAAGAGCGTTATCATCTCGTCCGTGAGTTTTGCCCCGTGTTCGATAGAATCCACGCCGTTTTCCAAGGCAACGCGGACACCTTCCGGAGATTCCACATGGGCGGCCACGAGATAGCCGTCAGCATGGGCTTTTTCACAGACGGCCCGGACCATTTCAGGTGGCATTTTCAGCTCACCGGGCACGCCTTTTTCTTTGGCATCCAGGACACCTCCGGTGATCATAAGCTTGATGAGATCCACTTTTTGTTGCTCGGATTTTTTCAGGTGGCTGAGGGCATCGGGAATGGATGATGCGGCCACGGCCACGGAACCGGCCATATGACCGCCGGGCACAGAAATTCCTTGATTGGAGGCGAGGATGCGGGGACCAATTTTGGCTCCGGCTTTGATTTCATCGCGAAGGCGGGTATCAAAATCCCCCAGACCGCCTACGGTACGAATGGTTGTGACACCGCTTAAGAGTTCGTCCTTGGCGAAGCCGGAGACCATCCGGTAGGCGATGGCTCTGGTGAGGGAGGAACTCATGATGGTGTTTACCAGTTTCTCGTTGTCGCACTGTTTTTTCTGCGGCTTTCCGCTGCCGGCGAGGTGGACGTGCATATTGATGAGGCCGGGCAGGATATAGTGGCCCTTTAAATCGACTTTTGTGTAGCCGGAAAGATCGGCCGTGTCAGGCACGATATCGTGGATTTTTCCATTTTTCACCAGGATGCAGCGGCCGGTCTGCACCTGCATATCTCTGGAACCGTCCAGGATTTTTCCATTTGTAAACGCATAATTCATAGCAATTCCCCAATTCTTAAAATAGTATTTTAACTATACACCA
>CAKRQP010000196.1:0-3506 GCA_934393555.1 uncultured Lachnospiraceae bacterium | reverse complement strand
TTCTCATGTTTGGCGGGTCCCAAGTTCAAAAGCCTTATCATGCAAGCATGAACGGCTTTTTGACCTTTTGACCCTGACATCATCATTCTCCCAGAAACAGAAACGGATCCACCGGTGCGCCGTCTTTTGTCAGTTTGAAGTAGAGATTGCTGCCTTCTTCGCAGTAGTATTTCGTAGGCTCGCTCACATAGCCGATGAGACCGCCGTCTTCCACGACATCTCCTTCTTTTACAGAGACCTCTTTCAGCTGGCCATAGGTCAGTTCATAGCCGTTTCCGATGTTCATCGCCACCGTCGTACCTGTCTCTTCATCCACTTTTACGGAATCCACGATGCCCTTTGCTGCTGCTGCCACGGGACTTCCGATATCTGCGCCGATGATCAGCGCCGGATTGTACTTATAAACCTTCAGCGTCGGGAAAAAAACAGAGCCATTCATGCTGTAATCCAGCAGGACATTTCCTGCCACCGGCCAGTCCAGAGACGAATCCTCTGAAAACTGCACGGATGCCTGAACCGTTCCGCTGTTTCCGGCAGCCGCCTCCACACCGGAAGAAGCCACACTGGCCGTTTCACCGGTCTCTTTCTCCTCATCTGCTTCCGTTACCTGCTTCACCAGATCTTCCGGATTCTCCACGACTTCTCCAATGAGATCCGAACCACTCACTCTGGCATCCTGCTCTTCCGTTGCCGCTTCATCCGCAGGACGGGCTTTTTTCGCCGCATTGGCATCCTGGATCCTGGCCTCTTTCTCCAGTTCTGTCGTCTGCTCTTCCTGTTCTTTTGTGTTTTCCGCCTGATCCAGGGTGTAAACCGTGGTAAATGCGGCCGCTCCCACCAGACAAAGGCTGAAAACCAGAGCGGGGCCGTGTTTCTTCATAAAAAGTCTTGTTCTCATATTCTGCATATTCTTCACCTCATCTTATTCGATCTTGTTCAATGATAGGATTGACCGAATCACGGACAAATATACAGAAAAACTCCGGGTGAAATTTTCCACCCGGAGTCAGACATTTTCACTTTTTATAATCGTTCTGAACGATTCTTATTTCTCAGGCATGATCACCTTATCCAGGTGCCACAGCTCGTCTACATACTCCTGAATGGTACGGTCAGAAGTAAATTTGCCGCTGCATGCCATATTCAGCATAGCCATCCGTGCCCAGCCTTTCTCGTCACGGTATGCTTTTTCTACTTCACACTGAGCTGCTGCGTAAGATTTGAAATCAGCCAGGATAAAGTAAGTATCTGCTCTGTCGCTGCTCTTGGTGTTCAGAAGAGAGTTGTACAGATCACGGAATCTCTCGGTATCATCCGGTGCATACTCACCATTGATGAGTTGCATCAGGACACGACGGATATCCTGGTCGTTATTGAAGTAATCCATCGGATTGTAGCCGCCATGATTCTCATAGTCGATAACCTGCTGTGCCGCCAGACCAAAGATAAAGGCGTTTTCTTTTCCAACTTCCTGAACGATCTCCACATTTGCACCGTCCATGGTTCCCAGAGTCGGTGCTCCGTTCAGCATGAATTTCATGTTTCCGGTACCGGATGCCTCTTTACTTGCAGTAGAGATCTGCTCGGATACATCTGCGGCTGCAAAGATCAGTTCTGCGTTGGATACACGGTAATCCTCGATGAAGACTACTTTCAGTTTTCCGTTGATGGATGCATCATTGTTGATCACATCCGCTACGGAGTTGATCAGCTTGATGGTCAGCTTTGCACGACGATAACCGGCAGCTGCCTTTGCACCGAAAATAAAGGTTCTCGGATAGAAATCCATCTCCGGATGATCCTTGATCTGATTGTAAAGATACATCACATGAAGGATGTTCATCAGCTGACGTTTGTACTCATGGAGACGTTTTACCTGTACATCAAAAATGGATCTCGGATCTACTTCGATGCCATTGTGCTCTCTGATATATTTTGCCAGACGAACCTTATTCTGATACTTGATGTTCATAAATTCCTGCTGTGCCTTGGGATCGTCCACATAGACAGCCATTTTGTGGATCTCCGGAAGGTTGGTGATCCAGCCGTCACCGATATGGGCAGTTACCCATTTTGCCAGCAGCGGGTTTCCGTGAAGCAGGAATCTTCTCTGTGTGATACCGTTGGTCTTGTTGTTGAATTTCTCCGGCATCATCTCATAGAAGTCTTTCAGCTCCTGTTTTTTCAGGATTTCCGTATGCAGAGCAGCAACACCGTTTACGGAATAGCCTGCTGCGATCGCCAGATGAGCCATTTTTACCTGTCCGTCATAGATGATCGCCATCTTGCGGATCTTCTCCTGGTTGCCCGGATATTTTGCTTTGATCTCTTCCACAAAACGACGGTTGATCTCCTCGATGATCTGATAGATACGCGGAAGCAGGCGGCTGAACAGCTCGATCGGCCATTTCTCCAGTGCCTCTGCCATGATCGTATGGTTGGTGTAAGCACAGGTCTTTGTGGTTACTTCCCATGCCTCGTCCCAGCCAAGACCTTCCTCATCCATGAGGACACGCATAAGCTCTGCGACAGCTACGGTCGGATGGGTATCGTTCAGCTGGAAGGTTGCCTTCTCATAGAACTTACGGATATCGCTGTGATGCTTTTTATACTTTGCAACAGCAGCCTGCACACTTGCGGAAATGAAGAAATACTGCTGTTTCAGACGAAGCTCTTTACCTGCGTAATGCTCGTCTGCCGGATAGAGGACCTCAACGATGTTCTTTGCCAGGTTTTCCTGCTCAACGGCATTCATGTAATCACCTTTGTTGAAGGAATCCAGCTGGAAATCCACAATGGGCTCCGCATCCCATACGCGAAGCGTGTTTACCACACCGTTGTTGTAACCGACGATGGGGATATCAAAGGGAACGGCACGAACGGACTGATAGTTCTCCTGGATGAAGTTGTTGCGATGATTTTTCTCATCGTATTCCACACGTACATAACCGCCGAATTTTACCTCCTTGGCATATTCCGGACGGCGAAGCTCGAAGGGGTTGCCGTTTTTCAGCCAGTTATCCGGTACCTCTACCTGATAACCATCCTCGATCTTCTGTTTGAACATTCCGTAACGGTAACGGATACCACAGCCGTAAGCCGCATAATTCAGGGTTGCCAGAGAATCCAGGAAGCAGGCTGCCAGACGGCCCAGTCCACCGTTTCCAAGAGCAGCATCCGGCTCCTGATCCTCGATGACGTTCAGGTCGAAACCAAGCTCATCCAGAGCTTCTTTTACCTCATCGTACTCGGTCAGGTTGATCAGGTTGTTTCCCATGGCACGGCCCATCAGGAACTCCATGGACATATAGTAAACGTATTTCGGATCCTGTTTCTCATATTCTTTCTGGGTCATCATCCAGTTATCGATGATGCTGTCCTTTACCGCATAAGACACGGCCTGGAAGATCTGCTGTTTGTCAGCTTCCTCGATATTTTTGCGGTAAAGCTTCTTTACATTATCTTTTACTTCTGCAATAAAAGCTTTTTTGTCAAATTTTTGCATG
>CAKRQP010000195.1:0-3526 GCA_934393555.1 uncultured Lachnospiraceae bacterium | reverse complement strand
TCTCCGATGCTGCTTCCGAACTATGCCCGCCATGAACAGCGCTAAGAATAGAAAAATGGAGGGAGCTTACAAAAATGCGTGAAGTAGAAGTAAGCAGACTTACAGATGTCATCGAAAAACTCTGTATCGAAGCAAATGAACATCTTCCAAAAGACGTAAAGGATGCCATTACAACCTGTCGTGCCTGCGAGGACGGCGAGATTGCCAAAGGCGTTCTGGACGATATCATTAAAAACTTTGACATCGCAGATCAGGAGTGTGTGCCCATCTGTCAGGATACCGGAATGGCTTGTGTTTTCCTGGAAATCGGACAGGATGTACATTTCGTGGGAGGAGATCTTACCGATGCCATCAATGAGGGTGTACGCCGCGGATATACAAACGGCTATCTTCGCAAATCTGTTGTGAAAGATCCGGTCCGCCGTGGAAACACAGGGGATAATACGCCGGCTATGATCTACACGGAGATCGTTCCCGGAGAACAGGTAAAGATCACTGTTGGTCCGAAGGGCTTCGGAAGCGAGAACATGAGCATGATCCGCATGTTCAAGCCCTCTGCCGGTCTTCAGGGAATCAAAGATTTCATCCTGGAAGTGGTAGAGACCGCAGGTCCCAACCCCTGCCCGCCCATGGTGGTCGGTGTCGGTATCGGCGGAACCTTTGACAAATGTGCCCTTCTTGCAAAGAAAGCACTGATGCGTCCGCTGGATTCACACAATCCGGATCCGTTTTACGCAGACCTTGAGGATGAAATGCTTGAAAAAGTAAACCAGCTTGGTATCGGTCCCCAGGGCTTTGGCGGAAAGACAACAGCCATCGGTCTGAACATTGAAACCATGCCCACTCATATTGCCGGTATGCCCTGTGCAGTCAATATCAACTGCCATGTGACACGCCATAAAACGGAGGTGATCTGATGATGGAAAGAAGACATATCACCCTTCCTCTTACAGAGGAACTGGCAAAGACTCTTCATGCAGGGGATCAGGTACTCCTGACCGGAACCATCTATACATCCAGAGATGCGGGACACAAGAGAATGTGCGAGGCTCTGGCAAGAGGAGAGAAGATTCCCTTTGACCCGACAGACGCGACGATCTACTATGTAGGTCCGACCCCGGCAAAGCCCGGAGCTGTCATCGGTTCCGCAGGTCCGACCACCAGCGGCCGTATGGATGCCTATGCCCCGACGATGATGTCTGTGGGAGCCAGAGGCATGATCGGTAAAGGAGCCCGTCTTCCGGAGGTTGTGGACGCTATGAAAAAATACAGCGGCGTTTATTTCGGAGCCATCGGCGGAGCAGGCGCTCTTCTGGCAAAATGTATCAAAAAAGCAGAGCTTATCGCGTATGAAGATCTGGGCGCAGAGGCACTCCGGAAGCTTTATGTGGAAGATATGCCTTTGGTAGTTGTGATCGACAGCGAAGGCAATGACCTTTATAAAGAAGGAAGAGCCTCTTACCTGGCAACAAAAAAATAAAATACGCATATGATCAGGTAAAAGGAAAAGCCTGGCCCTCATACGGCCGGGCTTTCAAAAAATACTTAGATAGGAGTCTTTATTATGCAGCAACAGCACAGCGGGCAGGAGGGAAAATCCAGTCATCCTCACGATCACCTTCATCTTTTTGATGATGAAAATGAACGGCAGATGTCAGAAGCTTTCCGTAACAGCGCATTTCTGGCATTATCCGGCGGTTTTCAGGATGCTTATACCTATAATGTCCGGAATGAAGTATTTTCCAATGCACAGACTGGAAACGTCGTGCTTATGAGCCAGCATCTCATGGCAGGAGAGTGGATGAACGGACTGCGCTACCTGCTTCCCATTCTGTCCTTTGCCATTGGTGTCTGGGTGGCGGAGAAAATCCAGGGAAAATACCGTTATTCAAAGAAACTTCACTGGAGGCAGGGCATTCTTCTCCTGGAGATCCTTCTTCTTTTTATTGTTGGCTTTGTGCCGAGAGAACTGGATATGCTGGCGACCACTCTGGTATCCTTTGCCTGTGCCATGCAGGTACAGAGCTTTCGGAAGGTGCATGGTTATTCCTATGCCAGTACCATGTGTATCGGAAATCTGAGAAGCGGTACGGCGGCCATTTCCGCTTACTTCCGCGAACATAAAACGGATGATATCCGGAAAGCCTTCTATTACTTCGGAATTATTCTCCTTTTCGCAGTGGGAGCAGGCCTTGGCGGAAATCTTTCCATCCATTATGGAATCCGGATGATCTGGGTGTGCTGCGGATTTTTACTGATCAGTTTCCTCATGATGTTTTATGAAAAGATATGAATTCCCGAAAAATTTATATTTTGTTAAAAAAAAATCAAAAAAAATTTATTGCTTTTGCGAGTTAAATATGTATAATATAAAAAGGGAAACGAGGAGTTCGTTTCCTGATGAATAATGAAAAGCCTGCTTTATTTGGCAGGTGGTCATATTACTATGAAAGAAAAGAGGTTAAATGTAAGATGGCAGAGATCAATTTAAGCAAGTATGGCATTACCGGAACCACAGAGATCGTATATAACCCTTCTTATGAAACTTTATTCGAAGAGGAGACCAAAGCAGGTCTGGAAGGATACGAAAAAGGACAGGTCAGTGAGCTGGGCGCAGTAAATGTTATGACTGGCATCTATACAGGCCGTTCTCCTAAAGACAAATTCATCGTTATGGATGAGAATTCCAAAGATACTGTATGGTGGACATCTGACGAGTACAAGAACGACAACCATCCGGCAAGCCAGGAAGCATGGAAAGCCGTTAAGGAGATCGCACAGAAAGAGCTCTCCAACAAGAGACTGTTCGTTGTAGATGCTTTCTGTGGTGCGAACGCAGATACCCGTATGGCAATCCGTTTCATCGTTGAGGTTGCTTGGCAGGCTCACTTTGTAACCAATATGTTCATTCGTCCGACAGAGGAAGAACTGAAAGACTTCGAGCCGGATTTCGTAGTTTACAACGCTTCCAAAGCAAAAGTTGAGAATTATAAAGAGCTGGGTCTGAATTCTGAGACCGCTGTTATGTTCAACATCACCAGCCGCGAGCAGGTTATCGTAAACACCTGGTACGGCGGAGAGATGAAAAAAGGTATGTTCTCCATGATGAACTACTACCTGCCGCTGAAGGGCATCGCTTCTATGCACTGCTCTGCAAACACCGATATGAACGGTGAGAACACCGCTATCTTCTTCGGTCTGTCCGGAACAGGTAAGACCACCCTTTCTACCGACCCGAAACGTCTCCTCATCGGTGATGACGAGCACGGCTGGGATGACAAGGGCGTATTCAACTACGAGGGTGGCTGCTACGCAAAAGTAATCAACCTGGATAAAGATTCCGAGCCGGACATCTACAATGCGATCAAGAGAAATGCTCTTCTTGAGAACGTAACCCTGGATGAGAACGGCAAGATCGATTTCGCTGACAAGAGCGTTACCGAGAATACCCGTGTATCTTACCCGATCAACCACATTAAGAACATCGTTCGTCCAGTATCTTCTGCACCGGCAGCTAAGAATGTAA
>CAKRQP010000194.1:0-3549 GCA_934393555.1 uncultured Lachnospiraceae bacterium | reverse complement strand
GTGGCAGTGAGCCGTGACTGTTTCCCGGAGCCCCTGTCTGTAAACAGAAGAAAAGCTCTCGTGGAGGCTTATGCAAAGAAGTATGACGCAGCAGACATCTATGAATGTCCCGTCTGTATCGTCGAGAGCGAGATCCATATGGTTCAGGCTCTTGAGGATATCAAAAAAGCAGGCTGTAATGCACTCTGCGTATATCTTGGAAACTTCGGACCGGAGATCGCCGAGACTCTTCTGGCAAAACATTTTGATGGACCGAAAATGTTCGTCGCAGCAGCTGAGGAGAGCGGTGACAATCTGGTAGGTGGAAGAGGAGATGCGTACTGCGGAATGCTCAATGCCAGCTATAACCTGAAACTGAGAAGCGTAAAAGCCTATATTCCGGAGTATCCGGTGGGTGACGCAGAGGACTGTGCAGATATGATCCATGAGTTCCTGCCCATCGCAAGAGCAGTCATCGGTCTTTCCAAACTGAAGATCATCAGCTTTGGTCCCCGTCCGTTAAACTTCCTTGCCTGCAATGCGCCGATCCAGCAGCTTTACAACCTGGGTGTTGAGATCGAGGAGAACTCCGAACTTGACCTTTTTGAGGCTTATAACAAACATGCCGATGATCCGAGGATCCCGGAGATCGTAAAGGATATGGAGGCAGAACTGGGCGAGGGCAACAGGAAACCCGAGATCCTGCCGAAACTGGCTCAGTACGAGCTGACCCTTCTTGACTGGGTAGAAGCACACAAGGGCTACCGTGAGTATGTGACCATCGCCGGAAAATGTTGGCCTGCATTCCAGACCCAGTTCGGTTTTGTTCCCTGCTATGTAAACAGCCGTCTTGCAGGAAGAGGAATTCCGGTATCCTGTGAGGTTGATATCTACGGAGCACTCAGCGAGTTCATCGGAACCTGCATCAGTGAGGATGCCGTTACCCTGCTGGATATCAACAACACCGTTCCGAAGGATATGTACAAAGAGAGCATCGAGGGCAAATTCCCGTATACCCTGAAGGATACCTTCATGGGCTTCCATTGCGGAAATACCTGTTCCAGAAAGCTGGCCTTCTGTTCTATGAAATACCAGTTCATCATGGCAAGATCTCTTCCGGAAGAGGTAACGCAGGGAACTCTGGAGGGAGATATCGCACCGGGCGACATCACCTTCTATCGTCTGCAGAGTACCGCAGACTGCAAGCTCCGCGCTTATGTGGCACAGGGCGAGATCCTTCCGGTAGCAACGAAATCCTTCGGTTCCATCGGTATCTTCGCAATTCCGGAGATGGGAAGATTCTATCGTCATGTTCTCATTGAGAAGAACTATCCGCATCATGGAGCGGTTGCATTCGGCCATTATGGAAAAGCACTCTATGAAGTATTCAAATACATCGGTGTAGATGTAGATGAGATCGGTTTCAATCAGCCGAAGGGCATGCTCTATAAGACGGAGAATCCCTTTGCCTGACATCTGACAAAAGAAAAGGCCGGACTGCTTAAGATTTGTCACAGGCAGCCCGGCTTCTTTCTATCAAAAAGGAGAATGATTATGTATTATATCGGAGTAGACCTTGGTACCTCTGCGGTAAAACTGCTTCTCATGGAGGCGGACGGTACCATCAGAAATGTGGTTTCAAAGGAGTATCCCTTGTATTTCCCCCATCCGGGCTGGTCAGAACAGAAGCCTGAGGACTGGTGGAGCGCTGTGGTGGAGGGCATCCGGGAGCTGGTGCCGGAAACGGACAGAGAGAAAGTTGCCGGCCTGAGCTTTGGCGGACAGATGCACGGTCTTGTTATGCTGGATGAAAATGACGAAGTCATCCGTCCGGCTATCCTCTGGAATGACGGAAGAACCGGAAAAGAGACCAATTACTTAAATGAAGTCATCGGAAAAGACAAGCTTTCCGAATATACCGCAAACATCGCTTTCGCAGGCTTTACCGCTCCGAAGATCCTCTGGGTCAGAGAGAATGAACCGGAAAATTTTGCCCGGATCAGCAAGATCATGCTGCCGAAGGATTACCTGGCTTATCGTCTTACCGGAACCTTCTGTACAGACGTGTCTGATGCTTCCGGTATGCTGATCTTTGATGTGAAAAATAAATGCTGGTCAGAAGAAATGCTGAAAATCTGCGGCATCCGTAAGGACCAGGTGGCAAAAATCTATGAAAGCTATGAATGTGTCGGCACTCTGAAACCGGATGTGGCAGCCCTTTTAAAGCTGCCGGAGAACGTCAAAGTGGCTGCGGGAGCCGGAGACAATGCAGCAGCGGCTGTTGGAACCGGAACAGTCGGCGACGGCCAGTGCAACATTTCCCTCGGAACCTCCGGAACCATTTTCGTATCCAGCGAGGATTTCTGCGTGGACAGCAACAATGCGCTTCATGCCTTCGCCCATGCGGACGGCAAATATCATCTCATGGGCTGCATGCTCAGTGCTGCTTCCTGCAACAAGTGGTGGATGGACGAGATCATCGGAACGAAGGATTATGCAGGCGAGCAGAAGAATATCACGAAGCTTGGAGAAAATCATGTCTTTTTCCTGCCTTATCTCATGGGTGAGCGCTCTCCCCACAACAATCCGGACGCCCGCGGCACGTTCATTGGTATGACAATGGATACCACAAGAGCCGACATGACGCAGGCTGTTCTGGAAGGTGTAGCCTTTGCCATCCGCGATTCCTTTGAAATTGCCAGATCTCTCGGCATTCCCATCACCCGCACAAAGATCTGCGGCGGCGGAGCCAAGAGCCCTCTCTGGAGAAAAATCGTGGCAAATGTCCTCGGCATCCCGGTTGACATCATGAAAAGTGAGGAAGGACCCGGTCTTGGCGGGGCCATGCTGGCAGCGGTAGCCTGCGGCGAATATCCCTCCGTTGAAGATGCAGCGGCCCACATCGTCAAAGTCGTGGACACCGTAGAACCGGATCCGGAGCTTACAGCAAAATACGAAGAAAAATACCGGAAGTTTGCTAAAATCTATCCGGCACTGAAGGGTATCTATTCAGAGATCCTCTGATAACTGGCAGAAGATAAAAACAGACCGGAGATGAAGAAAGAGCTAAATTGGTCTGTTTTTGTCTAAAAATAACATAAAACAGAGGTGAAAAAGCAGAAGCAATTGTTGAAAAATACTATAAAGTATGGTATTTTATATTAAAAATGTATAGGGTATATGAATGAAAGGGGGAACAAATATGCAGCAGATAATGCTTGATGAAAAATGGACGTTCAGAAGAGGAATGCTGGATTCTGTTGGGATGCTGGAAGCAGATCCGGGAAAAACAGTGGATCTGCCCCATGATGGAATGATCAGTCTTCCTGTTTCCAAAGAAGCAGCGGCAAGTGTGGATTCCGGATATTTTCCGGGGGATACCTGTAATTATACAAAAAATATAAAAATTCCGGTGGAATGGAAAGAGGAGTGCATCGGGCTTAAGTTTGACGGAGCGATGATGCATGCAAGCATTGACGTCAACGGCTGTAAGGTGGGAGAACATCATTACGGGTATGCACCTTTTTATGTGGATATCACGGATTATGTTACTTTTGGAGAAGAAAACCG
>CAKRQP010000193.1:0-3574 GCA_934393555.1 uncultured Lachnospiraceae bacterium | reverse complement strand
ATGTTTAAGAGCTTCAGGATCTGGAAATTCCGGATCACTTCTTTTCTCCTGCAGCCGGTTGCCAGCATCAGCGGAACCGTGGACAGATACGTACTGAAGGGAACGATCAGAAGACAGAAGCACCCGGCCATCAGGCAGTCCACCCCCAAAAGGTACCAGAAGATCTTTCCTGCAATCTCTCTCTGCTGAAACAGGCCAAACAGAACAAGGATCAGGCCTGCTGCCAGAGTAGAACCAACCGTGAGACACCAGAGCCGTCCGTAAAACAAAAGTTTCTTTCTGTTCATCCTACTCCTCCTCGCCGCAAAGTGCCACAAAGACCTTTTCCAGGCTCATGGGCTGAACGGTCACATCGGCTTTCCCGAGCTTCTGCCCTTCCTTCAGCCGGACCATCAGGCTCTTGCTGCGGCCAAGCCGTTCTTCCTGATGTTTTTCCAGACCTTCCGCCGCCCGGTCCACTTCTTCTGCTTTTCCGGAAATATGCACACAGGCTTCCAGAAGCTCCTGTGTATTTTCCTTCAAAAGCAGCTTTCCGTTCTTTATCATGATGACCTCCTCAAAGAGGTCTGCCGCCTTCTCCATGATATGAGTGGAGATCACAAAGGTTCTTCCTGTCTCCGTAAATTCGTCCAGAAGGATCCTGTAAAACTGCTCCCTGGCCACCACATCCAGACCGGATACGGGCTCATCCAGAAAGGTAAAATCCGCCTTGCTGGCCAGAGCCACGATAATAGTCACCATGGAAACCATGCCCTTACTCAGTCTGCCGATCTTCTGCTTCACATCCAGATGGAATTTCCGGATCAGCTCATCTGCCATCCGCTGATCCCAGTACGGCAGATAAACAGAAGCCGTCCGCAGATAGTCCTTTATCTTTACGGCGGAAAGTGTCGTATTTTTCCCCACATTCAGTTCCCTGGAAAAACAGATATGGCTCAGTGCTTTTTCGTTTTCCCAGACGGGAAGGCTTTCTCCTTCCGTTTCCAGTACGACTCTTCCTGCGGATGGCGGATTCTGAGCGCTCATGATGGAAAGAAGAGTGGTCTTTCCGGCTCCGTTTCTTCCGATAAGCCCGTAGATCTTCCCTTTCTCCAGGGTGAGGCTCACATCTTGAAGAGCATCCTTTGATTTATAGTTTTTTGAGATATTTTCACAGATCAGCTGTTCCATACGTTCCTCCATTATCCCATCGGCTCTCAGGCGTTTCCCGATGCTTCTTCATCCTGCTCTCCCGCACCGGCGATCATCTCGATCAGTTCCTTTTTTGAAATTCCCAGGGATGCCGCCTCCAGGAGAAGTCCTCTGATGTAATCATCAAAAAAACATTCTTTTCTCTTTTTCATAATCGCTGCCTTTGCCCCCTCTGCGACAAACATTCCGATTCCCCGTTTCTTGTACAAAATCCCTTCCTCCACCAGAAGATTGATTCCCTTGGCCGCTGTAGCCGGATTGATCGCATACAGCCTGGCCAGCTCATTGGTGCTCGGCACCCGCTCTTCTTCCAGGAGGATATCTCTCAGTATATCCTGTTCGATCATCTCCTTGATCTGCAGATAGATCGACTTCTCCTGGTTTAAGATTTCCTGCAAGTAATTCACTTCCTTTCAACCGGTTATGCGGTTCATTACTTATGTAACTAACCATAGCACCTCTTTTTCCATCTGTCAAGATACTTTTGGATAAAAAAACAGCCCGGTCATACAAAGGACTGAGCTGTTTCTAAATCTTTTACTGACGGATCTCGTAAATGCCGTTTCCTTTCATCTCTACAGATGAACTGAAAAATTCTTTTGCCACTTCGCAGAAGTAACCGGTATCTTTGGTTCCTGCCGTCTCATAGGGAGAATGCATCGCCAGCTGCGGAAGACCGATATCCACTGTGTTTAAGGAAACCTTGGTGTTGGCAATGTTTCCAAGAGTGGAGCCGCCTGCCATATCGGAACGGTTGGCAAAGGTCTGATACGGTACGTTTACCCGCTCGCAGAGCAGCTTGAAAACGGCTGCGGAAACTGCGTCCGTGGTGTACTTCTGGTTGGCATTGTATTTGATGACAATTCCGCCGTTCATGGCCGGACGGTTCGTAGGATCCGCAAGATCTGTGTGGTTCGGATGTACTGCATGGGCATTATCTGCGGAGATCATAAAGCTTCCTGCCACAGCAGAAAGGTATTCCTCCTCCGTTCTTCCCAGAGCTCCGTTTAAACGGCGCAGTGTGCTTTCCAGGAAGGTCGATGCCGCACCCTGTTTGGTGCTGCTTCCCACTTCTTCATTATCAAAGACCGCGCAGACCGGAACACTCTCTCCCGGCACTGCCGCAAGAAAGCCTTTCATGGAAGCAAAGGCACACTGCAGGTCATCCAGACGGCCTGCTGACAGGAATTCTTTCTCCAGTCCCCAGATGGTACCTTTGGCACGGTTGTAGAGGAAAAGATCGGTACTCAGGATATCTTCTTCTTTCACACCGGCATTTTCAGCTACAAGCTTCATCAGTTTCCCTTTGGAAGAGGCCTCTCCTACCACCGGAAGCATATCCTTCTGGAGGTTGTATTTGTATCCGCTGTTGGCTTCCCGGTTCATATGGACTGCCAGGTTCGGGATCATGGCAAGATCCTGATCCAGGTTGACCAGACGGGTTTCGATGCCTTTTTCTGTGCGGACAGCGATCCTTCCTGCAACGGAAAGCGGACGGTCAAACCAGGGAGCACAAAGCATGCCGCCATAGCCCTCCACATTCAGTTTGGTATACTTTCCATCGGCATCCATCTCCGCATTTTCTTTCAGCTTAAAGCTCGGAGAATCCGTATGGCTGCAGATCAGCTGGAAACCTTTGAACTCTTTTTTCGGCACGGAGAAAGCGATGATGGAGGAATCATTTCTTGTAACAAAATACTTTCCTCCCGGAACGATCTCCCATTTTTCACATTCCAGAAGCTCTCCAAAGCCTTCTTTTTTAAGCATGTTTTTTAAATTTTCCACTGCCTGAAAACAGGTGGGGCTGTTGTCCAGGAACTCGATAAGCTCCTGATTCACTGACTGACTCATATTGATCTTTCCTTCCTTACATTTTCACAGCTGTCAGACGTTTTTTCGGCTCTTATGGCTGCCGGAAGCACATGGCAAAGCGGACATTCACAATCCTCTTCCGTGACCTGCTCATGAACACAGCCGCTTCGTGACTGTCAGCGGGAGCTTTTCATCCCCCCTGACATAAGCATCATCCTGACCCAACGCTTCATACTCTGCACACTTGAAGCGGGAGGAATGCCTGTTCTGCATACAAAGGCATTCAGCCGTGCGTCTCTCGCAGACAAATAGCCTGTCTGATCCGGTCAGACAGCTGCTTTTTTGATACCCTCATTTTCCCACGTTTCTGCCGGACTGTCAACCGACAGATCCTTTTTTCCTTTGCCCGGAAAGTTTTATTGTCAGCTTGACAAACGCCCGCAGATAGGATAGATATATAATTAAGAAAGACTTGGTCGGCACCCCGTAACAGGCCTGCCTGCACGATCGGCCCAGGGATATCAGCAGGCTGTCCGGCGGCGTATTTTTGTCTTCCAAGGAAAGACATTTC
>CAKRQP010000192.1:0-3622 GCA_934393555.1 uncultured Lachnospiraceae bacterium | reverse complement strand
CCATATTTTAACGGCGCAAAACTTTTAATCGCAGCCGATTGTACTGCTTACGCTTACGCAAGCTTTCATCAGGATTTTATCCGGAATAAGGTGACATTAATCGGCTGTCCTAAGTTGGATCAGGTGGATTACAGTGAGAAGCTGACTGCAATCATTCAGAATAACGACGTTCAAAGTGTAACGATCGTAAGAATGGAAGTTCCATGCTGCGGCGGTCTGGAAATGGCAGCCAAAAAAGCGCTTCAAAACAGTGGGAAATTCATTCCCTGGCAGGTTGTAACAATAAGTATTGATGGAAAAATCATGGAATAAAAGGAGAATACACAAATGGATAAGAAAATGTTTTGTTTTCAGTGTGAACAGACCGTTGGATGTGCCGGCTGCACAGGAAATGCCGGTGTCTGTGGGAAAAAGGCAGATACCGCCAGATTACAGGATGAACTGACAGGCGCCTTGATCGGTCTTGCAAGAGCTGTCGATGGTGCAGAAACTGTTTCCAAAAGAACCGGACAGATCATAATTGAAGGACTTTTTACTACCGTTACAAATGTGAGTTTTGATGATGAAGCAATCAAAACTATGATACAAAAGGTCCGAGCTGAGAAAGAAAGCCTGGTTCCTGACTGCAGCAGCTGTCAGTCACCTTGCGGCCGAACAGATGAATACGATATGCAGCAGCTGTGGAATGCCAACGAAGATATCCGCTCTTTGAAGTCTCTTATTCTTTTCGGAATCCGCGGAATGGCAGCCTATGCCTATCATGCAAGTGTTCTGAATTATGAAGATGCCGAAGTGAATCGCTTCTTCTGCGAAGCATTATTTAAGATTGGTTATGAAGAAACTGTGGAAAGGCTGCTTCCTGCGGTACTGAAGGTAGGGGAAATCAATTTAAAGTGCATGGCACTTCTCGACAAGGCGAATACAGAAACCTATGGAACACCGGCACCAACGGATGTTACGCTCACTGTAGAAAAAGGACCTTTTATTGTCGTGACCGGGCATGATCTGAGAGACCTGCAGCTTTTGCTTGAACAGACAGAGGGAAAGGGAATCAATATCTATACTCATGGCGAAATGCTCCCTGCCCATGCCTATCCACTCTTAAAGAAATTCTCTCATCTGAAAGGAAATTTCGGAACTGCATGGCAGAATCAGCAGAAAGAATTTGATCATCTTCCAGCTCCGATTCTCTACACCACCAACTGTCTGATGCCTCCAAAAAACAGCTATGCTGACAGGGTGTTTACAACAGAAGTGGTTGCTTTCCCGGGTGTTGTTCATATCGATGAGAAAAAAGATTTCACACCGGTTATTGAAAAAGCGCTGGAGCTGGGTGGTTACAAAGAAGATCAGATATTCTCTGGCATCAACGGCGGCACAAAAGTGACAACCGGTTTTGGTCATGCAGCGATCCTGTCCCATGCAGGTACTGTAGTAGAAGCCGTAAAATCAGGTGCGATCCGCCATTTCTTCCTGGTTGCCGGCTGTGATGGTGCCAAACCGGGTCGAAATTATTACACGGAGTTCGTGAAACAGACACCTTCTGACAGTATCGTCCTCACCCTGGCCTGCGGCAAATTCCGTTTCAATGATCTCGATCTGGGCGAGATCGGCGGGCTGCCACGACTGATGGATATGGGGCAATGTAATGATGCTTATGGTGCGATCCAGGTTGCCGCAGCTCTTGCAGATGCATTTGGATGTTCCGTAAATGAGCTTCCGCTTTCCTTCGTTCTCTCCTGGTATGAGCAGAAAGCCGTCTGTATCCTGCTGACGCTTCTGCATCTGGGCATCAAAAACATCCGTCTTGGTCCTTCTCTTCCGGCGTTCCTGTCTCCGAATATTCTGAACTTTCTGGTGGAGAATTACGGTATCGCACCTGTCACCACACCGGAAGAAGACATCAAAACTTTAATGAACCATTAAAAACAGATTTTTCAAAACTTCTTTAGAATCGATAAAGCCGATACCGGATTCAAAAAATCCCGCATCGGCTTTATTGATCGATTATTCATCTAAGAAACCTTAGGATCAGATCATAATCGTTACCATATGACCCTCATCTGTGGTTTACGAATTCTTTATATTTTTCAATTCCCTGTTTCAGTCTTTCCATCCCATCGATTACCTTTTCACTCTGGCAGGCAAGGTTCATGCGGAGGAATCCTTCCCCGTTTCGATATTCTTTTCCATCTGAAAGATAAAGTCCTGTTTCTTTTCGTAGAAAACGGCAAAGCTCTGAGGAATTTCCTGTCACCTGTCTGCAATCAATCCACAGCAGATATGTTGCTTCCGCTTTTACTGCTGATACATCTGGTATTTTTGTTTTTATGTAATCCTCGGCATACATTCGATTTTCCCACAGATAGTTCCTTAATTTATTTAACCAGATGGAACCATATTCAAAAGCAGCAACCGGAGCAATCGCCGCAAATACATTCGGCTCCGCAACTTCATCTGTATTTAATCCACGATTTACCTTATGACGAATATTTTCATCTGGTATGATCACTGCCGCGGTCTGAATTCCAGCAAGGTTAAATGCTTTTGTTGGTGCTACACAGGTTATACTGTTAAACTTGCAGATATCAGATACTGATGCAAATGGAATATACTCTCTTTCAGGTATGGTAAGGTCACAATGTATTTCATCTGAAACCACAAGAACATGATATTTCATACATAGTTCTCCAATCAGAGCTAACGTTTCACGATCCCATATTTTTCCAATCGGGTTATGCGGATTGCAAAGAATCAGCATAGTAGTCTGTGGATCTGCCAGCTTTTCTTCCAGATCCTCAAAATCTATATGGTATACTCCGTTTTCGTATCTTAGCCTGCTTTCCTGGACTTTCCTTCCGTTGTTTAAAATAGAATTAAAAAATATATTATATACTGGTGTCATGACCACCACATTCTCACCTACTGTGGTCATTTTTCGAACGATGCTGGAAATGGCAGGAACCACACCCGTACAGAAAATCAGCCATTCTTTTTCAATCTTAAATCCATGACGGCTTTCCCACCAGTCCTGATACGCCTGATACCATTCATCTTCTATCAGAGTATAACCAAATACTCCCTGCTCGGCTCTGTGAATAATGGCTTCTTTGATTTCCGGTGCAGTTTCAAAATCCATATCTGCCACCCACATAGGGAGTTCCCCTTCTGATACATTCCACTTCATAGAACCTGTATTTCTTCGATTCACATGTTTGTCAAATATACTTTGCATGATTTCTCCTTTCCCTGTCCGATTTATTCCATATAAAAACTTATTTCTGCACTGCCGCTTCCTAATACGGAAGAAAGTCCATCTGAATTTTCAATATATCCAATGCGTGTATATGTATATGATGTCTGAAAAGATTCATAAAATACAACCAGGCAGTCCGAACCAAACAACATAATATCGCCATTTTGAATACTTCCGATTCTTTCGCTTGCAGACGGCAGAGCTTGATCCATATAAATGTATTTTTCATTTCCATTGTGCTCATTCATAGAAAATGTTATCGGAAGCATTTTCTTAAATGCATCGGCAGTATCATTATCATATAATTCTGCCTCAAATTTTTGTCCATTTACTTCAACTGTCATTACCTGCTCCTTTTTGTCTGAC
>CAKRQP010000191.1:0-3626 GCA_934393555.1 uncultured Lachnospiraceae bacterium | reverse complement strand
TCATGCCAACATCTGGAATCCCATGACGACGATACCCAGGATAACCAGCACCACGCCGGTAGCACGGTTCAATGTTGCCGGTTTTGCCTTGTTGGCAAAAACAGCTGCGATACGCGCCCAGAGCAGGGTAAAGATAACACACAGGAAAAATACAGGCCAGTCAGGCATACCGCCGATCATAAAGTGGGAAGCAGCTCCGGTCAGGGCAGTGAAACTCATAATGAACACACTGGTACCCACGGCTGTCTTCAGCTCGTAGCCCAGGATACTGGTCAGGATCAGGAGCATCATCATTCCGCCGCCGGCCCCGATAAAACCGCAGATGAAGCCGATCATCACGCCGCAGATCACGGACTGGACAGCCCGCTTTTTCGGAGAAATGCTTTCCATAGCCTCTTTGGTTGTCATGACCGGGCGGACAATGAATTTAATGCCCAGAAGGAAGGTCATGAATACGGAAAAGCTTCCCATAGTCTGGGAAGGAACCAGGCTGGCAACATAGCTTCCAACGGTGGTAAAGATCAGAACACTTACCATCATGATCAGGCCGTTTTTGACATCCAGGTTCTTGTTTTTGTGATAGGTGTAAGCGGAAATGGCACTGGCGAGTACGTCAGAGGACAGGGCGATACCTACCGCCATGTAAGGATCCATATGCAGGAATGTGATCAGCATGGGACTTATGACCGCAGCGGCACTTAAACCGGCAAAACCGGTTCCGAGACCGGCTCCCATGCCTGCAAAAAATGTGACGAAAACCGTTAATAACAAACTCATTTTACTTTGTTTCCTCCAATATCATATCTATATTTTTCTCCATGATTTTCATGGCGGCAAAAAAAGCGTTTCGTGTCTGTTCGTCCATATTCTCAAGAAGGCGATCAAAGAAAGTACGCTGAAGCTTCTGTCCTCGACGGATGACAGACTGTGCTTTTTCCGTGCAGATTAGTTCCGTTTTGCGCCGGTCTCCTTTGACTTCCTGACGCATAAGATAACCTTCCCGGACCAGCCGGTCCACATTTACTGAAACGAGATTGGCTTTGATATGCCGGATCTCTACGATATCGCTTGCTGTTTTATAAGACGGATTGTTGCCAAGAAACATCAGGATATCGAAAGCTGTCTGCGGCAGGTTCAGTTCCTGACAGAGCGGTCGGCAGAGAGCGTTGTAGGCAAGGGCGGTCTTACGGACGAATTCCAGTTCCGGATTCATGATCAGATTTCTCCTTTCTCAAACAGTTCAAATTTGAATTATTCAAAAATGAAGTATAGTGAGGAGAGAAAAAAATGTCAAGAGAAAATAAGAAAGATTGTATGAATTGTCTGCATTATGATATGATGGAAGGGAAAAAGATTATCCAGAGGATGTTTATTTTGCACCGACTGAGAAAGGAGAACAACATGAGAAAAAATATTCAGGTAAAAGTAAAAGTCCCACAATTTACCGTGATCACAGGACTTACGTATGCCCAACGGGACAGCTGGTTCGGACACACGATGCAGGATCTTAAAATGGATCTGATCTATCCGGAGGATAAGGAAAGAAAGTATCCATGTATCGTCTGGATCTGCGGAGGGGCTTGGCTCCAGATGGATCGTTCTGCTCATCTGGCATACCTTTCAGAACTGGCAAGAAAAGGCTTTACAGTGGCTTCCCTTCAGTACCGGACCAGCAATGAAACCCCGTTTCCAGGGCCTCTTGAAGATGTGAAAGCCGGAATCCGCTATCTTCGTGCGCATGCCGGACGTTTCCATATAGATCCGGAAAAAATCGGCGTTATGGGAGAATCGGCAGGCGGATATCTGACTTGTATGGCAGCTCTTGCAACGGATCCATCTTTTGATGTGGGAGAGAATCTGGAATATTCCAGCAGTGTGCAGGCAGCCTGCCCCTGGTATCCGCCCACAGACTTCAGAGGCTTTCCTTATGATTCAGCGGAACAGTGTGCGGCAGCGCCGGAATCACTTCTTCTGGGAAAGAATGTTATGCGTCATGCCGGGGAAGCGTTGAAATGCTGTCCGGTGAGCTTTGTGACTCCGGAAGCGCCGCCTTTCCTGATCATTCACGGAAAAGATGATCATACCGTACCGTTTACTCAGAGTGAGCTGCTTTATGAGAAGCTGGAGAAAGCAGGCTGTGATGCGACTCTTCTTGCGATTGAAGGGGCAGATCATGCCGATCTTCATTTCTTTCAGGAGAAGATCTGGGAGGAAATCGGAGATTTCTTCCTGAAAAGTCTGGGCGATGCCAGATAGAGAGCCTCTGTCTGTCACTACACTAGTTCCAAACGTTTTAATTCCGGCAGGATCGTGCACAGCATCGTCACAAAGCAAAGGCCTCCGCCAATGACATTGGATACCGGCTCGGCGAGAAAAACACCGGCGGTTCCCATATGGAGGGTGTAGGGCATAAAGTAGGTCAGAGGAACGACGATGACCACCTTACGGAGCACAGAGAAAAAGATCGCCTGTTTCTTTTTGTTCAGGGATTTAAAGACAGTCTGGCCAATATACTGACAATCCATGAAAATGAAAGCCGCAAAATACTGTTTCAGGGCTGGAACGGCATCACGGATCAGCGTCTCATCAGAGCTGAAAATCCGGATCAGCGCGCCCGGCTCCAGAAGGATGACGCTCCACATGATGGCTGTGTAGCCGAGAACCAGGGCACTCATGACCAGCATGGCTTTTCGTACCCGGGCCGGGCGGCGGGCACCGTAATTGTAGCTCAGGATCGGAGAGGTTCCCTCATTCATGGCATAGATCGGCGTTTCCACCAGCTGGCGTACGCTGGAAACGATCGTCATGACAGAGATGTAGATGTCGCCTCCGGTGCTGGAGAGCACATGGTTGCAGCAGATGGTCACCAGGCTGTTGGTCAGCTGCATGATAAAACTGGAGGTTCCCAGGCTGACAATATTCTTTGCGTAGGGCACACAGGAGGAAAGTTCATTTTTCCGGAGAAAATGGACTTTCAGCTCTGACTTTCTCGTAAGGAAAAACAGGACAAACACGGCGGAAAGACACTGGGAGAGCACCGTCGCGATGGCTGCTCCCTGAACGCCAAAGCCCAGTACAAAGATAAACAGCGGATCCAGCAGAAGGTTTGCCACGGCTCCGATGGCTACGGAGAGCATTCCTACCGTAGAATAGCCCTGTGCGTTGATGAAAGGATTCATACCAACGGCGATCATTGAGGGCAGTGTGCCGATGAGATAGATCATCAGATACGGACAGGCATAAACCAGAGCCTCCCTGGAAGCTCCGAAAAGCACCAGCAGGGGCCGGGCGAAGAGAAGACCGATGGCCATGAGAATGAGACCGCTGACGCAAACCATGGAAAAAGAGGTATCCATGATCTGTTCCGCTTCTTTGTTTTTCTTTTTTCCTCTGTAGATAGAAAAGAGCGGGGCACCGCCGCTTCCGAACAGGTTGGCAAAGGCAGTGATCACAACAATCAGCGGAAAGCAGAGACCTACGGCTCCAAGTGCTGCCGTTCCCACATCCGGAATCCGGGCAATGTAGATGCGGTCCACGATGTTATAGAGGAGATTTAAAATCTGGGCCACCAGCATGGGAAGCGCTGCTCCGAAGATATTCCGCGTCACTGTTCCGTTTTCAAAATC
>CAKRQP010000190.1:0-3709 GCA_934393555.1 uncultured Lachnospiraceae bacterium | reverse complement strand
GGCTTTTTGACCTTTTGACCCTGGCATCATCATAAAATATAACTAACGGAGAAGTATTGTAAATGGAAGAAACAAAAAATGTCGTTTTGTGTGCGGCAAGTGCCTATGAGGAAAAATATTATCTGAACCCCGGTTTTAAAGCATTGCCGGAAAGTATCAAAAAAGAATTACAGATTTTATGTGTGCTTTATACGCATAAGGTAGGCGGGATCCTGGTTCTGGAATTTGATGAGGATGGCAGCCTGATCTTCCGTACGGAGGCAAAGGAAAATGATTTTGCTTACGATGAAGTGGGAAGTGTCCTGGAGATCAAATCCATTCAGAGAGAACAAAGAGAGTTACTGGAAGAACTGGAAATGTTCTACAAAGTTGTATATTTAGGGGAAAGCTATGAAGGCGCTTAAAATCGGAAATATAGAATTGCCGAATCTCTGCGTCCTGGCTCCCATGGCAGGGGTGACGGATCTTCCGTTCCGTCTCCTCTGCCGGGAGCAGGGCGCAGGTCTTTTGTGTATGGAAATGGTCAGTGCAAAAGCCATTTCCTACCATAATAAAAATACCATTGCACTCCTGAAGATCGCTCCGGGAGAAAATCCTGTGTCTTTGCAGCTTTTTGGCTCGGAACCGGAGCTGATGGCAGAAGTGGCAGCCTCTATCGAGGATCTTCCATTTGATATCCTGGATATCAACATGGGATGTCCGGTTCCAAAGATCGTTAATAACGGAGAGGGTTCTGCCTTGATGAAGGATCCCGTTCTGGCAGGGAAGATCGTGGAGAGTCTGACAAGAGCCATTAGAAAGCCGGTGACGGTGAAGATCCGGAAAGGCTTTACAGAGGAGAGCGTCAATGCGGTAGAGATGGCAAAACGCCTGGAAGCAGCAGGAGCAGCAGCCATCGCTGTCCATGGAAGGACAAGAGAACAGTATTATTCCGGAAAGGCAGACTGGGAGATCATTCGTCAGGTGAAGGAGGCCGTTTCTGTTCCGGTGATCGGGAACGGAGATGTTGATTCTCCGGAAAAAGCGAAAGCGCTTCTGGATGAAACGGGTTGTGACGGCATTATGATCGGCCGGGCGGCAGAAGGAGATCCCTGGATCTTCAGACGGGTAAACCATTATCTGGAAACAGGAGAACTCCTGCCCTTACCGACCAGAGACGAACGCCGGGAGATGATCCTGAGACATGCAGCAATGCAGCTGGCTGAAAAAGGAGAAAACTGTGGAATGCGGGAGATGCGCAAGCATGTAGCCTGGTATACGGCAGGGCTTCCGCACTCGGCACGGCTCCGTGGCATGGTGGGAGAAATCAGTACCTATCATGACCTGGAAGTACTTCTGGAAAAATACCTGTAATGCCGGAATAATGCGCTTTCCGAGTGCATAGAATCTTGACAAGGCAGGAGCGATAGTTTATAATACTGTGATTGACTGCAGGCGTATTGACAAGGATGGAAGACGGCTGTCTTTCTGTCGCATGATCATACAGAGCAGCAGAAATATCGTGCTGTCTGTTTTGATACGCCAGGTAAAGCTTGACAGAAATGGAAATGTGGAAAGGGTGCAATAGAGATGGAAGAAAAGAAGAATTTACTGACCTATGAAGGTTTGAAAACTCTGGAAGATGAGCTTCATGATTTAAAAGTAAACCGCAGAAAAGAAGTAGCTGGAAAAATCAAAGAGGCACGCGAACAGGGTGACCTCTCCGAGAACGCCGAATACGATGCAGCAAAAGACGAGCAGCGTGATATCGAGGCAAGAATCGAGCAGATTGAGAAAATCCTGAAAAATGCGGAAGTAGTAGTAGAAGAGGACGTAGATCTGGATAAAGTCAGCATCGGCTGTACGGTAAAGGTTCTGGACGAAGAGTTTGACGAGGAGCTGGAGTTTAAAATCGTAGGTTCTTCTGAAGCAAACAGCCTTCAGGGCAAGATCTCCAATGAGTCTCCCGTAGGAAAAGCTCTTATGGGCAGAAAGAGCGGTGATGAGATCTGCGTAGAAACTCAGGCCGGTGAGATGAAGTATCAGATTTTAGGAATTCAGAGATCATAAGGAGTGGAAAAAGTGGCAGGACAAAAGAACGAGCAGACACAGGATCTGAACCAGCTTTTAAAGGTTAGAAGAGACAAGCTCAAAGAGCTTCAGGAGAATGGAAAAGATCCGTTTATCATTACAAAATATCAGGTGACTCATCACAGCCAGGAAGTAAAGGATCATTTTGACGAGCTGGAAGGCCAGGAGGTAACCCTTGCAGGCCGTCTCATGTCCAAACGTGTAATGGGTAAAGCTTCCTTCGGTAATGTACAGGATTTACAGGGAAATATCCAGTGTTATATTGCACGGGACAGCATCGGAGAAGATTCTTACAAAGATTTCAAAAAGATGGATATCGGTGATATCGTAGGCGTGAAAGGTGAGGTATTTAAGACGAAGACCGGAGAAATCTCCATCCATGCTTCTGCTGTGACCCTTCTTTCCAAGAGCCTGCAGATCCTGCCGGAAAAATTCCATGGCCTGACCAACACGGATCTCCGTTACCGTCAGAGATATGTGGATCTTATCATGAATCCGGAAGTAAAAGATACCTTCATCAAACGTTCCAGGATCATCAGCGCTGTTCGTGAGTATCTGGCAGGAGAAGGCTTCATGGAAGTAGAGACTCCCATGCTGGTATCAAACGCAGGAGGAGCAGCAGCAAGACCTTTCGAAACGCATTTTAATGCTCTGGATGAGGATCTGAAGCTTCGTATTTCTCTGGAACTGTATCTGAAACGTCTGATCGTTGGCGGTCTTGAGAAGGTATATGAGATTGGTCGTGTATTCCGTAATGAGGGACTGGATACCCGTCACAATCCGGAGTTCACACTGATGGAGCTGTATCAGGCATACACAGATTATCACGGCATGATGGATCTGACAGAGAAACTTTACCGTTATGTGGCTCAGAAGGTCCTTGGAACGACACAGATTGTTTACAAGGGAATCGAGATGGATCTTGGCAAGCCCTTCGAGCGTCTGACTATGGTAGATGCTGTGAAAAAATATGCAAATGTAGACTGGAACCAGGTGGAAACTCTGGAGCAGGCAAGAGCTCTTGCAAAGGAGCATAACATTGCTTTTGAAGAGAGACATAAAAAAGGCGATATCCTGAATCTGTTCTTTGAGGAATTTGTAGAAGAGCATCTTCTGCAGCCGACCTTCATCATGGATCATCCGGTGGAGATTTCCCCGCTGACCAAGAAGAAACCGGAGAACCCGGACTATGTAGAGCGTTTTGAGTTCTTCATGAATGGCTGGGAGATGGCAAACGCTTATTCTGAGCTGAACGATCCTATCGATCAGAGAGAGCGTTTTGCTGCCCAGGAGGAAGCCTTTGCAGCAGGTGATGAAGAGGCAAACCATACGGATGAAGATTTCCTGAATGCTCTGGAGATCGGTATGCCGCCTACAGGTGGTATCGGTTTCGGTATCGACCGTATGTGTATGCTCCTGACCGGTGCAGAAGCAATCCGTGATGTACTGCTCTTCCCGACGATGAAGTCCCTGGACGCTGACAAGAAGTCTGCGAAGTCAGAAAACAGCACTTCCACAGCAGCACCTGAGAAGGTTGATTTTTCTAACGTGAAGATTGAGCCAATCTTTGAAGAAATGGTTGATTTCGAGACATTTGCAAAATCTGATTTCCGTGCAGTTAAGATCCTGGCATGTGAAG
>CAKRQP010000189.1:0-3763 GCA_934393555.1 uncultured Lachnospiraceae bacterium | reverse complement strand
TACATGGGATGGACCGTTGAGTTTGAAGGAAATGTTGCAAATCCCCTGGAAATTGAGTACACTGATATCAGATTATAAGATGAATCTGCTTCAGGTCAGGAAAAGCGGAGATTTTCAATTTCATGATTCCGATGTGGAGACTGTTTTTGATATCAGCCGCAGTATTTATGAACGGGATTATGAAAGAATCAACACGGTATATAAGGATCAGTTGATTTCGTCAAAACTTGGAGTGGTTATCGGAGCAATTACAGAATCGCAAGGCCTGATTGATCAGGCATTAAAATTCGAAGAAAAAGGAGGGATGAATGTGTGCAAGGCTTTGGAAGAATTAGTAAATGAAGGTGTTCAGCAAGGAAGAGTCGATGGCATACAGGCATTGATCAGAACCTGTAAGAGATTTCACATTAATAAAAAGATTGTCACTGACAGCATTGCAAAAGAGTTTTCCATATCGAAAGAAAAAGCATCAGAATACGTACGGAGATTCTGGTAAAAGTCAAACGAATAGCATACCATCCATCAACAAGGACAGAGTTCATTTTACAGCTCTGTCCTTGTTTGTTGTTATGCTCTCAGGTGGTGCTATAGTTTTTACCTATATCGTGGTATTGAAATTTCGCATACCTCTATATGCTGTTATCTGATTGACAATTTTTGGAAAAAAAGTATAATAACACTAAGCCTATCAAAACAGTAGGATTTAAGAGAGGAGAAAAACTTATGAAAAAAAATCTGGCAGCCACCATGGCACTTATCGCAGCAGCAACCGTAGCATTCGGAATGACAGCAAGCGCCGATGACACAAAAACGGCAGAAATCGTTCTGGAAGCAGAGAACGCTCCTTATACCTATGAGGATGACAACGGGGAACCGGCAGGATATGAGTATGAGGTATTGAAACTCATCGACGATTATCTGGATGACTGGACCTTCAACTATACTGTACTGGATTATGAGACAGCTCTGGCAGGAACCACCAGCGGAAAATATGATCTGGATTCCGGCTGCAAATTCCGTACACCGGCAAGAGAGGAAGCCTTCCTGGTATCCAATCCGTACAACTATTTCTTCATGAATCTGGTCGTGAAGAATGACAGCGGTATCAAGAGCCTGGAGGATATGGACGGAAAGAGCATTGCCCCCATCGTTGCAACAGACGGTCGTGCTGTCGCTCTGGCAGACTGGATGGAAAAACATCCGGATATCAAGCTTGATTTCGAAACGCTGGCAGCATCCGGAGCAATGGCAGATGAGATCACCAGCGTGGAGGATGGCGTTTACGATGCTGCTTATCTTTCCGCAGAGCAGGCAAATGCGATCCTGGAAGAGACCGGCTATGACGATCTGACCATTACCGACCGTGTAGACGGAAGAGACACCGCCTTTTTGATCAACAAGGATCAGACAGAGCTTCAGGAGGCAGTGAACAAAGCCATCGATGCTCTTACCGAAGATGGTACCTTAAGCAAACTGACCGAGGAGTTCTTCGGGGAGGACAACTTCGAGGTAGCAAAAGAGCTGGGTCTTCGCGACTGATAATAAAGAAAAAAATCACAGTTACAGTTCATGGCCGGGTGTCATGGACTGTACTGTTGTAATAGGAGTATTTGCATGTGGAGAGGACATGAATTATTTATTTCCAGCCTTCCGGTGCTGGTGGAATACATTCCGGCAACCCTGTTTTATTTTCTGGTGCCGACCGTGATCTCCCTGTTCCTGGGAGCATGGATCTGCCGGGTACGGGTGGGAAAAAAGAATGTGCTGTACTGGCTGGTTTCCCTGTTTGTTTCTTTTTTCAGGGGAACGCCGGGACTGGTTCAGATCTATATCGTGTTTTTCGGGCTTCCAAAGATTTTTGAACCCTTTGGGATCAATATCAACCGTTGGGACGCCGGAATTTTTTATGTGATAGCGACCTGCTGTAACTTTTCCAGCTTCGTTTCCGAGGCCTTCCGGGGCGCTTATGAAGCCATCGACAAGGATCAGATCGAGGCGGGATATTCCATTGGCTACAGCCGCTGGCAGTGTTTTCGCCATGTGATCGCTCCTCTGACCATGCAGATCGCGCTTCCGAACCTGAAAAATCTGGAGATCGATCTTCTGAAAGGGACCGCCACAGCCTATGTCATTGGCGTTGTGGATGTCATGGGACGGGCGGACAAGATCATTGCCCAGCACAGAGGCTACGGTCAGATCTGGATCCTTCTGGCGGCAGCTATCCTTTATTTCCTGATCAATGTGGTCATCGAACTGGTCTTCAACAGCCTGACCCGTCATTACAGCCGGCATGAAAGGGGTATCGCATGAATCTGAATGTAAAATTTATGATATCGGACATTCCGACAGTGCTTAGTGCCCTGCCGGTGACACTGGAGCTTACCTTTGCATCGCTTTTTTTCGCAATTTTACTGGCAGTGCTCTTCGGAGTCTGTATCCTGAAAAAGATTCCGGTGCTGAAGCAGCTGGTGATCGGACTTAACACCTTCATCAAGGGGGTTCCGTTGATCGTCCAGCTTCTGTTCTGTTATTATGCACTTCCCTATGTGCTCCGGGCCTTTGATGGCGTACTTGGATACACTTATGATCCGAAGCATCCTTCTTATTTTGGTTTTGCTGTGGTGGCTTTTGCCTTCAATTACGGAGCCTACATGACGGATGTGGTGGTTTCCTCCTACAGAGCGGTGGACAAAGGGCAGCTGGAGGCTGCTTACTCCGTAGGAATGAGCACGTTTCAGGCCATGTGGCGGATCGTGATCCCACAGGCCGTGGTGATCTCTCTTCCGAACCTTTCCAACTACTTCATGTGGCTTCTGAAGGCCACCAGCCTGGCTTCCGTGGTAAATGTGTTTGAGCTTCTGGCAACAGCACGGGCTTCCACTGCCGTCAATTATGCGATCCTTGAGGGATATCTGGTGGCAGCAGGCATTTACTGGGCAGTATGTATCCTTGCGGAGCAGATCCTGAAACGGATCAATAAGAAGATGAATCGTTATCAGAAGACCGTTTCTGCGGTATAAAAGACAGGAGACAGAAGATATGGCAATGGTAGAATTGAAAAATATCAGAAAAAAACTGGGCGGTATGGATATCTTAAACGGCGTGGATCTTTCTGTGGCGGAAGGAGAGGTAGTGGTCATCCTGGGTCCCTCCGGCTCCGGAAAGACGACTCTTTTACGGACCATCAATTTTCTTGCCCCCGCGGATCAGGGAACGATAACCATTGACGGACTGACCGTGGACAGCCAGAAGCATCATCATAAGGAAACGCTGGCTCTTCGCCGGAAGACCGGAATGGTATTTCAGAATTATAATCTTTTTCGCAATAAGACCGTTTTACAGAACATCACGGAAGGTCTGACCACTGTGAGAAAGATTCCTCATGAGCAGGCTGTGGAAACGGCCATGGCCCTTTTGAAAAAAGTGAATCTGGAAAACAGAGCCTCCGCTTATCCGGCACAGCTTTCCGGCGGCCAGCAGCAGCGTGTGGGTATCTGCAGGGCTCTGGCTTTAAATCCCAAGGTGATCCTTTTTGACGAGCCCACCTCCGCTCTCGACCCTGAACTGGTAGGAGAGGTGCTGGGGGCCATGCGTGCCGTGGCAAAAAGTGGTATCACGATGATCGTCGTGACCCACGAGATCAGCTTCGCCCGTGATGTGGCCGACCGTGTGATCTATATGGAAGGCGGCGTCATTGTCGAGCAGGGCAGCCCGAAAGAGGTCATCGAAAGCCCGAAAGATGAAAGGACGTTAAGGTTCCTGC
>CAKRQP010000188.1:0-3767 GCA_934393555.1 uncultured Lachnospiraceae bacterium | reverse complement strand
TCACTACTCCGCGGGCTTAAGCTCAAAAGCTTCGCTTTTTCGCTTTGCGGCATTCGCCGCATACAGGAATAAAGAAAGGACCCGGAATGTGAGCAAGCTCCCCTTCCGGGTCCTTTCTTTATTCCTGTGCCCGGCTCATTGCTAGATAAAAAAAAGGATTGTCTTTTCTCAAGACAATCCTTAACTGGGCTACAAGGATTCGAACCTTGAAATGACGGAGTCAGAGTCCGTTGCCTTACCGTTTGGCGATAGCCCATCGTGACACGTTTTTGTTTTGCTTTTCTGTGTTGCTCTGTCGTGTCCCTCACAACACAATGAATTATATACGATGTTTCCGGATTCGTCAACCCCTTTTTTGAAATTTTTTCAAAAATTTTTCCAATTTATTTTCCGATGCCCGGAAACCCGCATAAAACCGGCATTTTTCGGTGTTTGTGATTTTAAAATTTTTCTAATTTTCATGTCTTTTTATGAAAAACATGCGAAAGAAATGTTTTTTCCGAGGCAGATCCGGCCCCTGATCCAAAAAACTTTTATTTTGCTCTGGTCAAATCTCAGTTCACTGAGTATAATGGAAGCGATACAGCAAAATCAAAATGTCTGCTCTCGCTGACATTTTTCGGGGGCAGTTTTTTTCTGCCCCCATCATTATTATATAGGGGGATATTTATGACTAACTTTCTGGTCAAGCATTTCGTCCGTAATTACCAGGACACAGAGGACCTGGAAGTCCGGACCGCTTATGGGGTTCTGGCCGGGGTTGTAGGCATTTTCTGTAACCTTTTCCTCTTCGCAGTGAAGTTCATCTCAGGAAGCCTGCTCCACAGTGTGGCTGTCACGGCAGATGCCTTCAACAACTTTTCTGATGCCGGTTCTTCTATTATCAGTCTGGTCGGCGTCAAGATGGCGGAGAAGCCGGCTGACAAGGATCATCCTTTTGGTCACGGGCGGATCGAGTATATCGCTGCTCTCATCGTTGCCTTCCTGGTTCTGGATGTCGGCTTTGGTTTTTTCAAGGATTCTTTTGTAAAGATCCTTCATCCGGAGGAGCTGACTTTCCATGCACCCTCCGTTGCGATCCTGATCCTTTCCATCGGAATAAAATTCTGGATGAGCCGGTTCAATCTTTCTCTCGGGAAAAAGATCAATTCCAAGATCATGATGGCTACTGCTGCTGACGCTATGGGAGATATGGTCACGACTTCCGTTACGATCCTGTCGATCCTGATCTTCCACTTCTTCCATTTAAATGTGGATGGTTTTATCGGAGTCATCGTTGCCGCCATCGTCATGTGGGCCGGTGTCGGAATCGCCAGGGATACGCTTTCTCCTCTGATCGGTGCGCCCGGTGATCCGGAAACCTGTCAGGCCATTACTGATCTGGTGGAAAGCTATGACGGCATCATGGGAACCCACGATCTTATCGTACACAACTACGGCCCCGGCAGAAGCATTGCTTCCATTCATGCAGAAGTTCCTCAGGATGCAGATATCCGTGCCTCTCATGAGATCATAGATAAAGCAGAGCGGGAAGTCAGCCAGAAGTTAAATATTCTTCTGGTGATCCATATGGATCCGATCGAAACACATGACAAACGGGTTCTTTCTGTCCGTTCTCAGGTTGCAGAAGCGGTACATACCGTTGATCCGGAACTTTCTTTCCACGATTTTCGTATGATTGACGGAAAAAATCAGATCAATCTTATTTTTGACCTGGTCGTTCCGGATACAATCAAGGATCCGGAGCTGATCAAAAATCAGGTCATCGAGATTCTGAAAACAAAGGATTCCCGTTATCACTGTATCATCACCGTGGATACAGATTTTCTTTCCCATTGAGCGAGCAAATTCTGTAAGCTTTGAGAACCTGCTCCTGTACAGTTGTTTTTCTAAAAAACGGCTACCGCCAGGCGGATATCCACGATCCGCTTTGTTACTTGCCCATAACCGGATGGCGCTTATTGCTCCTTGCGACTGACACAGAATACTTGCCTGATTCGGTTAAATTATAAAAAAAGAGGTAATCACTATGAGTACAATGAATCTGACACTGCTGACTGACTTCTATGAGCTGACCATGATGCAGGGATATTTTAAATCCCAGAACAAAGAAAAAGTCGTCTTCGATGCTTTTTACCGGAAAAATCCCTGTGACGGCGGCTATGCCATCGCTGCAGGTCTTGACCAGGTCATCGATTACATCAAAAATCTTCGTTTTTCCAAAGAAGATGTCAATTATCTCCGCGGTCTTCATGTTTTCGATGAGGATTTTCTGGAGTATCTGGAAGGATTCCATTTCAGCGGCGACATTTATGCCATTCCGGAAGGAACGGTTGTTTTCCCCCGCGAACCGCTGATCAAGGTCGTAGCACCTATCATGGAAGCGCAGCTGGTGGAAACTGCCATCCTCACGATCCTGAACCATCAGAGTCTGATCGCAACCAAGGCTGCCAGAGTCGTTTACGCAGCCAAAGGTGATGGTATCATGGAGTTTGGTCTTCGTCGTGCCCAGGGTCCGGATGCAGGTGTCTACGGTGCCAGAGCGGCTGTCATCGCCGGCTGTGTCGGTACTTCCAACGTACTCTGCGGACAGCTTTTTGATGTGCCGGTCAAAGGAACCCATGCCCACAGCTGGATCATGAGCTTCCCGGATGAATATACCGCATTCAAGACCTATGCTGATCTTTATCCCAATGCCTGCTGCCTGCTGGTAGATACTTACGACACGCTGAAATCCGGTGTTCCCAATGCCATCCGCGTTTTCAAGGAGATGCGCGAGGCTGGCATTCCTTTGAAAAATTATGGTATCCGTCTGGACAGCGGCGACCTGGCTTACATGTCCAAGCAGGCCAGAAAGCTTTTGGACGCTGCCGGTTTTGAGGATGCTTTCATTTCCGCCTCCAGTGACCTGGATGAGTACCTCATCGACAGCCTGAAGACTCAGGGTGCAAAGATCACTTCCTGGGGTGTCGGCACCAACCTCATCACCAGTAAGGACTGCCCGGCTTTCGGCGGCGTATACAAGCTGGCTGCTGTTCAGGATGCAGAGACCGGTGAGTTTATCCCGAAGATCAAGCTTTCCGAAAACACGGAAAAGATCACCAACCCGGGTAACAAGACCATCTACCGGATCTACGACCGGCAGACCGGCAAGATCCGTGCAGACCTGATCTGCCTAGCGGATGAGACGTTCGATGAGACAAAGGATATGATCATCTTTGATCCGTTGGAGACCTGGAAGAAAACAAAGATCCATGCCAATACTTATACTTTACGAGAGCTTCTGGTTCCAGTATTTAAGGACGGTGAGTGTGTTTATACGTCTCCTTCTGTCATGGAGATCCGTGACATCTGTACCAGAGAAAAAGAGACTCTCTGGGATGAGACCAAACGTCTGATCAATCCGCATGAGGTTTATGTGGATCTTTCTGATAAGCTTTATAAAATCAAGTCTGAGCTGCTGGAGAAGATGGGCAGAGAGGCGTTGGAGTATTAAGTAAGAGAGATTGAAAAATTGAAAAGCCCGGGAGTGCATATGGTTGTGCATAGCCCGGGCTTTTGGTATATATAGTTATAGTTGGCTTCGAGGACGCACCCCGTCCCGATTCCGCCAGGCTTTCAGTTACGGTGGGGCGCCTGACTGGAATTGGGATGGGGTGCTGGTTTATGATAGCAATTCTGTAAAATACAACGTCCAGTCTGATTAAGCAGAACCGTGTCTTTTACAGTCTGTCGAACTGCCTTGACTGTATTAAATCAAATAATCT
>CAKRQP010000187.1:0-3822 GCA_934393555.1 uncultured Lachnospiraceae bacterium | reverse complement strand
AAGGAGAACAACGAGGAGCTGGAAAATCGGATTTCCGATTCGGTCATCCATGGAATGGACGTGCTGATGCAGCTTAAGGAGGAAAAAGAGGAAGAACGGTTCCGCCGCCTGGACGAGACGATTCGCCTTCACCAGAAAAACGGAACGCTTGTGGCAGCGGCCAGAGAGCCCGGTCTTTTCCGGCTGTTCCGCAGGAAAAAGAAATCAGCAGTTGACATGGCAGGAGCAAAAAGTTAAAATCATTTTACCATATCGGACAGGCTTCCCGCTGTCTCTTTCAGGAGAGATATGTGGGGAGCCTGTCTGCATGATGAGGAAAAAAGAAAAGAGGATAAAATCATGGAATTCCTTCCAAATCCGAAACAGACGGAATATCATACCGGCCATTTTCTGCCGGGTTCCCTGACAAAAATTCTGCTCGTTGGAACAGAGCCGGAAGCTTTTCTCTATGCACAGATGCTCCAGAAGGAGTTTAAGGAGGAGGCAGGCCTTTCTCTGGATATTTTAAGAGCGCTGTGCCCGACCAAGAGCGGCGACATCATCCTGTGCCTGGATGCAAAGCTGGAAAAAGACCACTATCAACTGACTGTCGCAGAAGACAGGATTCTTCTGGCAGCAGGTAGCGACGAATCGCTCTGCAATGGCGTACAGACCCTCTGCCAGCTCATTCAGCTTCACGGCGCAGTTCTGCCCTGCCTTTCCATCACAGACTGGCCGGATCTAAAGAACCGCGGCTACTATATGGACTGCTCCCGCGGCCGTGTGCCGAAGCTTTCCTATTTAAAGAAGGTGGCAGATCTGCTCTGCCGGTTCAAGGTGAACCAGTGGCAGCTCTACATCGAGCACACTTATCTTTTCCGGAGACTTTCTGAGGCCTGGAGAGAGGATACCCCGCTGACGGCCGAGGAGATCATGGAGCTGGACGCTTACTGTGCAGCCCGCCATATCGAGCTGGTGCCCTCCCTTTCCAGCTTCGGCCACATGTACCGGATTCTCAGCACCAAGACCTGCTGTGAACTCTGCGAGCTGCCGGATTCCGAAAAAATCCCCTACAGCTACACCTATGCAGGCCAGCACCACACGCTGAACGTTTCTCATCCGGACGCCCTGGATTTTATCAAGGGACTGATCGACGAGTATCGCCCTCTTTTCCGTACGAACAAGTTCAATATCTGTGCGGATGAGACCTTCGACCTGGGAAAAGGAAGAAGCAAGGCTCTGGCGGAGGAAAAAGGCGAGCGCCAGCTCTATGTGGAGCATGTGAAAGCCCTCTGCGAGCATCTGGTGGCTCAGGGCTGCGTGCCGATGTTCTGGGGCGATATCATGTACCGCTGGCCGGAGAGCTGTGGAGAGCTTCCAAAGGAGACGATCTGCCTGAACTGGGGTTATGCGCCGGATCAGCCAGAGGATGCCATCAAGGCCATTGCGGAGAGTGGAATCACCCAGTATGCCTGCCCGGGTGTCTGCGGCTGGAATATGTGGATGCCGCTTCTCGATTTTGCCTATCGGAACAACCGGGCCATGTGCCGTCATGCCCATAAATACGGCGCTGTTGGCCTTCTGAACACTGACTGGGGCGATTACGGCCATGTGAACGATTACCGCTTAAGCATTCCGGGAATCCTTTACGGAGCGGCTTTCAGCTGGAATGCGGAGGAAGTTCCCTTCGATGAGATCAACGAGGCGATTTCGAGATTGGCCTACGGAGATACCTCCGGAAAAATCGTGAGCGCGATTGCTCATTTTTCCGACAATGAGATGTTCCAGTGGTCTCAGGCTGTAAACTGGATGGAAGGCGACGAAAAGCGCCGGGCGGAGATCCTGGAAGAGCGGAAATACACGAAGGAACGGGCAGAAAAAGCCAATACAGAGGTGAAAAAAGCCCTGGAGGAGATTTATGCCTGCACGCCTTATATGAGCGCCGGAAGAAAAGCTGTGGTACAGCTTTTTGCTGTGACCGGAGAGGGAATCTGTATCTGGAATGAAATCGGAGCCTGGCTCATGGACCGCTCTGAGGAAGAAGGCCGGAAACTGGCCGAGAGACTGGAAAACTGGCTGGAGCATTACCGCCGGGAATGGAGAGAGATCAGTAAGGAGAGTAGTCTCGCTGTACTGAGCAGCATGGTTGTGAGATATGCGGATTTGCTGAGAAGACGTTGACGTTCAGCGCAGGCCACAGGTCTATGCTACGTTTTGGTCGGTGCCAAACGAGTCCCACCGGGACTCAGCACCGCGCTTCGCGCTGGACTGTTGATAAAAAAAACCGCCTGGTGTCGGGAAAACACCAGGCGATAAGGGAAAGAGAACTGCCACGCATCAGAGGCAGCTTCTATCCAAATAACGGGAGATTACTCACCCGGATGGATAGCTTCGTTCGGGCACTCTGCCTCGCAGGTACCACAATCCAGACATGCATCAGCATCGATTACATATTTTCCATCGCCCTCGCTGATAGCGTCTGCCGGACAGACAGCTGCGCAGGAACCGCAGGATACACAATCATCAGAAATTACATATGCCATAGTAGTTTACCTCCTTATAAAATGTACATGAATTGGTTCACTCGGAACCTTACCGCTATTTTAATACATTTACCTGAAATATACAAGTGAAATATTTGGATTTCTCGTTTTTGTCCCTTGCGAAAAACAAAGAAAGAGATTATAATGAGAAATATCTGTGAAAAAATCAACAAGGAGGAAAAACGATCATGATTAAGATTACCAAAGAAATGATCATTGGCGATATTTTAAATGAAGCACCGGATATGGCTCCTGTACTGATGGCTGCCGGAATGCACTGCATCGGCTGTCCGTCTGCTCAGATGGAAACCGTAGAAGAGGCTGCTTATGTTCATGGCATCGAGCCGGAACTGCTCATCACCAGAGTAAATGCTTTCGTTGACGCTCAGGATAAGGAAGCAAAAGCAGAGTAATCGATCTTTGTAAAAAAGAAGCAGGAAGAAGCTTTTTCAGAAAAAGTTTTCTTCCTGCTTTTCAATTGCCTGTTTATGCCAGCTGAGCCAGCTTCTGAAGGGCAGTATCTTTTACGATAACATCCATATGCTCCTGATAAAAGGCTCGCATGGTCGGTACATATTTCCGGTTGCCGGCATACTCGGAAAGAATGTTGCAGATTTTGTTGAATTCTTCCGGAGTGTGGTCAGACTTGCTGATGATGAGATGATATTCTCTGGTCAGCGGATCCTTATAAAGGCTGTTTTCACCATCGTAATGACCGTCCAGAATGTGGGCGGCACGGATAACGGTGTCCAGATCGCGGAACCGGTAGAGTCTGGTCAGATTAAAGGAAGCAGTGTCAGCCGGAGCGGATTCCGCTTCTTCTTTTTCTGTGCCCTCTTTTGCAGAGGTTTCTGCCTGATACTGTTCCATGGCCTTTTTCTTGGCATTGCGGATCTTGTTGAAAAGGCCCAGCACATCATCGGCCCCCTCCAGCTTGGAAGCGATAGGAGAACCGCCGAAAGGCTGCTCGCCCGGCTGCTGGGGAGAAAACTTGGCAAAACGTGTGTCAAGTTCTTCCGGATCCTCGACCTTCGTAATGATAAGGATAATGGAATCGGAAGAGAGAGGAATGGCCTCGATCATCAGGGGAATATCATTTGCCTCAAAACCAAATTCGTAAGCGGCCTGCTGCATCATGTCGCGGAAAAGGCTTTTGGCCTTCTCGGTACCATAGGCAAGCTCGCTCAGTTTGATCTCACGGCTTAAAAGATCTTCTTTTGTAAGGGTGCATCGTATCTGATTGTCATTGATTTTTTCAATTTTCATTCTATCACATCCTGACTGTTTGAAACGGTTTGAT
>CAKRQP010000186.1:0-3844 GCA_934393555.1 uncultured Lachnospiraceae bacterium | reverse complement strand
GGATATGTTAATTACATTGGCAGATGAATTGGATACTTCTGTAAGCGTATTGCTTGGAGAAACTGTAATGGAGCCGACGACAGATGACCTAAAAGCAATCTCTGAAAAATTAGAGGTAATTAATTTACAGTTGGCAAAGAGAAACAAGGTCAAAGTAAAAATTATCCGTTGGACACTTATCGCATTATGTGCGTTTATAGTGCTTGTTTTTATTGCTCTTGTGGTTATGAAAAGTTCTTATCTAAGGTGGAATTATAATAATCCAGAGTTTGCAGTTGCAGGAACAATATTACATGGATTTGAATTTGTCTTTGTGAGATTAGCACCACTTGCTTTCATTGCTTCTGTTATTGGGATCATAATTACTTATAAGGAAAAATAAATTGATATTTATGGAGCAACTATGAAAAACACAAACCAACTGATCGGCTGCTGCGGACTGGATTGCGAAAAATGCGACGCCAGAATCGCAACGATAACAAATGACAACACTCTGCGCGAGAAAACCGCTGCGCTGTGGACAAAGCTCAACGGGGTAACGATCACACCGGAAATGATAAACTGCACAGGCTGCCGCATAGAGGGCGTAAAAACGCCCTTCTGCGACAAGCTCTGTCCCGTACATAACTGCGTCCGGGAAAAGGGGCTGGATACCTGTGCCGACTGCGGGCAGATGGATGGATGCTTGATATTGGGGCGCATCGCCGCGAACAGCCCGTTTGTTTTGGAAAATCTGAACCGGCTCCGTGAGGCGAAATAGACAAAACAGTATGGACGCAGTGGCAATGTTTGCTGCTTGCTTATAAACGGTACAGAAGCCGAAAGCTTCTGACCGATGAAGCGCGGGAACTGCTGGACAGCGCCGGGTGTGAAGGTGTGGAGATCACTTGGGGCAGAGAACCGGTAGAGCCGGTTGAGGCCATCATGCAGGCGGCTGGATTGCGTGGAAATAGCATAAACAATCATTAAAGTGTTACGGAAAAGGAGAATAGTATGCTGAAAATCGAGCATTTGTCAAAAACATATGGGGAAAAAAAGGCGGTAGACGATCTAAATCTGCACATTGCTCCCGGCGAAATTTATGGATTTATCGGTCATAACGGCGCAGGCAAGACAACGACGCTGAAATCTGTGGCAGGTATTTTGCAGTTTGACACCGGCGAGATTTATATTGACGGCAGATCCATTCGGACACAGCCTCTGGAATGCAAGCGCAGCTTTGCTTACATCCCCGATAATCCCGACCTGTACGATTACATGACGGGAATCAAATATCTGAATTTTATTGCGGATATTTTTAATATCAGTGCCGCAGACCGCCAGATGCGTATCCGTAAATACGGAGACCTTTTTGAACTGACGGACGATCTGGCGCAGCCTGTTGCCGCCTATTCCCACGGCATGAAGCAGAAGCTGGCGATCATTTCGGCATGGCTGCATCAGCCGAAGCTGATTCTTATGGATGAGCCTTTTGTGGGCCTGGACCCCAAGGCATCCCACCTGCTCAAAGGGATGATGCGGGAGGTCTGTGATGCAGGCGGTGCCATTTTCTTCTCTACCCATGTGCTGGAGGTGGCGGAAAAGCTCTGTGACAAGGTGGCAATCATCAAGGGCGGAAAGCTGATCCGCTCCGGCACCATGGAAACAGTCAAGGGCGATGATTCTCTGGAGGATGTATTTCTGGAACTGGAGGGAGAATCATGCTGAAACTTTTGCTGAAGAAACAGTTGCTTGAAATCTTTCAAGTCTATTATTACGATGCCAAAAAGAATAAGGCTCGTTCAAAAGTTTCAACAGGATTGCATTTTCTTCTGTTCGCTTTACTGGTTTTTGGACTTTTGGGCGGGATCTTTACATTCCTCGCTGTAAAATTATGCACACCGCTGCTCGCAGCGGGCATGGACTGGCTATATTTTGCGCTGATGGGACTGATCTCTGTGCTGTTAGGTGCTTTCGGCAGCGTGTTCAATACCTATGCCGGGGTCTATCTGCCCAAGGACAATGATCTGCTTTTGTCCATGCCGATTCCGGTTTCGGCGTTGGTGGGGGCACGTCTGACCGGAGTCTATCTGATGGGGCTTATGTATTCTGCCGTTGTCATTCTTCCGGCGGTCATTGTCTACTGGCTCACGGTGGGCGTTACGCTTCCGGCGGTTCTGGGCGGGTTGCTGCTGACTCTGTTGATCTCCATCTTTGTGCTGACCATATCCTGTATGCTGGGGTGGATGGTGGCAAGGATCAGCCAGAAGCTGAAACACAAGAGCCTGATCACGGTGCTGGTCTCATTGGCAGTGATCTGTATATACTATTTTGTCTATTTCAAGGCACAAACTATGATCCAGCAGTTGCTGGCCAATGCCGCAGTTTATGGTGCACGGATCAAAGGCACCGCCTATCCCGTGTATCTGTTTGGCAGCGTTGGCGTTGGCGATGTCAGGGCATCCATCCTTGTATCTGCGGCGGTTGCTGCGCTGTTTGGTCTGATGTGGCTACTGCTTTCCCACAGCTTTTTGCAGATCGCAACCGCTACGGGCAAAGTGGCACGCAGAGAATATCGGGAGACACACAGTCGGCAGCGAAGCACCAACACAGCACTGCTGTGCCGGGAGTTTTCCCATTTTGCCGCAAGTCCCAGCTATATGCTCAACTGCGGTCTTGGCACCTTTCTGATGCCGGTCTGCGCGATTGCGGTACTGTGGAAGGGCAGCGAGCTGTTTGCCGTGCTGGATGCCATCTTTGCTGAAACGCCCGACAGCGTACCATTCCTGTTGTGCGTGATGCTTTGCAGTCTTGTCTCCATGAATTTCATGACTGCGCCTTCGGTATCCTTGGAGGGAAAAAGCCTCTGGCTGCTGCAATCTCTCCCGGTAGAGCCATGGAGGATCTTTCAGGCAAAAATCAGGATGCAGCTCTTTTTGACCGGTTTGCCGCTGCTCCTGTGTATCGGATGTACGGCAGCAGTTTATCCCTTGCATCCGATGCAGATAGTGATGCTTCTTCTTTTGGCTGGCTCCTATACATTGCTTATGGCGTTGGTTGGTCTGTTTTTCGGCATTAAGATGCCGACATTGACATGGACCAACGAGATCATGCCCATCAAACAGGGAGGACCGGTCATGATCACCTTATTTTGCGGTTTCGGATATATGGTGCTGCTGTTCGTTGGATTTATGCTTCTGCCCGGATGGATCTTGGGCTTTTGCAGATATATGGGCTGCTTTGTAGGGGCAAATCTGCTACTGTCCGTGCTTATCTACCTGTGGCTGCGAAAGCAAGGCGTTGCCCGTTTTTCGGCTCTATAGCGGTTTAATGAAGGAGATAGTTATGGCAGAGGGGACAAAGGAACGGATTTACGAAAGCTGCCTTATATAAGCACTATGCCAGCAAACAAGAAATCTTAGATAAGATCGTGGAGCGGATGAACAAAGTGGTATCATAATGCAACGATTTTTAACAAAATCCACCAGAAAATGTTAAGGGAAGTTGGTCGTAAGGCCACTTCTTTTATGCTAAAATATGTTAAAAATAATTGCAAAGGTGGGAAAAGTATGGATAATACAAGAAGGATATATCTGGATAATATTCGCTGGATCACGGTCTGCATTGTTGTAATTTATCATGTGATTTATATGTACAATGGTGTCCAGCCATTTGGAGTAATCGGCCCGTTTAAAGAAAAACAGCTGCAGGATGCTTTTCAATATCTCGTATATCCCTGGATGATGGCTTTATTATTTACGGTGTCTGGCATGACAGTCAGATATTATCTGGAAAAGCATAATTTAAAAGAATTTATCCGAGATAAAACACGCAAGCTGTTGGTTCCTTCCACCATTGGACTTTT
>CAKRQP010000185.1:0-3848 GCA_934393555.1 uncultured Lachnospiraceae bacterium | reverse complement strand
TTCGGGCAGGTATAATTGGTTGTTCCGGCAATCTTCTGGAAGGTCGGATGCTTCAGGGCCGCCTGCGTGATCAGTGCCATATCTCTCGCACAGGTATAATGCTCTTCGTTCTGAAGTCCATGCGGATTCGTAAAATGCGTGTTGACACAGCCAAGCTCCGCTGCTTTCGCGTTCATCAGATCCGCAAAACCACTGATGCTGCCGCCGACTGTTTCCGCAATACCGTTTGCAACATCGTTTGCAGATTCCAGCATCAGTCCGTAGAGCGCCCGGCGCATGCTTAAGACCTCACCTACCTGGATGCCTACATGGCTGCTGCCTTCCTCAAGATTATAAACCGCATTTTCTGAAAACCGGATCTTACTGTCCAGCTTCCCGCTTTCGATCGCTACCAGTGCCGTCATGATCTTGGTAATACTGGCCGGGTACTCTTTCCTGTCCATATTTTTGCTGTACAGAAAAGCCCCTGTATCCGCATCCATGACGACTGCGGCTTCCGCTTCGATCTGGGGTCCCTCGGGCCAGCCGGAGATCTCATTGGATTCCACCGTCCAGTAATAGGATTCCGGGATGTACTCGGTCTCTTCTCCACTGTCCTCTGCCGTATCCTCCCCCGTATCGTCATAAGTTTCCGTATATTCTGAATCTTCCGCTGCAAGGGACGGGCACACCGGCACAGCTGCGGAAAGAATCAGGGCTGCCGTCAGCGTGCGGACCAGCCATAGTTTTTTCTTCCTCATTCTTCTTTCTCCATGTTCTGCGGCTCCTGCCTGTCAAAAGACGCCCGGAAAACCGCATCGCCAGTTTCTGTTTCTCTCGCATCATTATATTATAGAGGTTCTTTTTTTTCAAGGACTGATTCTCTGCCAGCAGGCGCACATAAAAAAGACAGCCTCAACGCTTCCAGAAGCCTCTCTCCGTGAGAAAATTTTCTGAGAACCCTGAAACTGTCTTATGATCACCTGGCGTTGCTTACGATCTTATAATAAATCCTTGCTGTGATGGTATAGACAAGGAAATAGACCAGAGCAAAAACGGCTACCGTAAGACCGATACACAGGCTGAAAAGTTTTATATTGTATGCAGAAAACAGTGCCATCATCTTCACCAGAACTTTGAAGGCCATCGCCATATGAAGGCCTGCTGCCCCAAGAGGCAGGAAAAACACCAGCAGCACCTGCGTCCGGATGGTTTTTTTCACCTCAGCCTGGCTAAGTCCAATGTCCTGCATGATGACAAAGCGTTTCCGGTCATCGTAGCCTTCTGTTACCTGTTTATAATAAATGATGAGTACGGTTGCCAGAAGAAAGATCAGACCGAGGAAAAAGCCGATAAAGAGAATCGTTCCATACTCCTGAAAGAGGTACTCTTCTTCCTCCGTCCGGTTCTGGAACGTAGAAATATAAGCCCACTCCGACGCTTTCTCTGTTTCCAAGGAGCTGCGGAGCTTCTCCAGAAGTTCTACTGCCGGTTCCTGCTGACCGGAAATATCAAAGTAGCAATTCCTGCCCAGAAAGTACGTTGCACTTGGACCGTGTCCCTCCTCAAGGCCATAATACGTTTCAAAATCCTTCCCGAGACTTTCCGTCAGCTTTTCCATTTCCTCTATTCCCGGAAGGAGCACCTGCACCCGTTTTTTTATTCCGCTGTACTGACTGGCAACGGCAGTTTCCACAGGCTCCTCCAGCCGTTTTCCCTTTATGGAATAGTCCCCGAAAAGCAGTGTTTCTCCCGGTATCAGTCCTTCTTCCGACTCATAGAAGGCTGCCACGCCATCCGGAAGCTCTGTTTTCTTCCCGGTATTCGCTTCATAATCCTCCCGGAGCAGGTACTGGACATACACCAGGTTTTCATAATCGTCCGTATCTGCCAGGTCGCCCATTTCTGCCTCATAACCATCTTTTCCCTTTCGGTATACCATATTGCATCTGGTATAAGACAGCATATTTTCCACTTCGGAGCCATTCTCCTCCATCTGTGCCTCCACAAGCTTCTTCATATCTGAGGTTGTATCCTGATATGTTTCCGGCTTCATATCTTCCATATAATAATGCATCTGCAGGAAATATTCTCTCGGATATTCTTCCCGGATCCCTTCACCCACACCGCTGAAAATACAAAGGCTCGCCCCGATGGTGACCATGACCATCGTGGAAAGGATGCAGATCCCGGCCAGTCCTGCCGCGTTCTGTTTCATCCGGTAAAGCATGCCGGAAACAGAAATAAAACTGGATGGCCGGTAATAAAAACGCTCCCTTTTTTTCATCCATTTCAGCAATGCAATGCTTCCTGCCATAAAAAGTCCATAGGTACCGATGATGACCAGAAGAGCCGCTGCAAAAAACCACAGCATGGCTTCCATGGGACTTTCCACTTTCTGAGCGATCACATACCCGCCGGTCAGAGCAGCCACACCGATCAGGGCCGCCAGACCATGAACCTTCGGTTCCCGCTCTCCCTGGCTGTCACTTTTGAGAAGTTCGACCGGTCTGGTCCGGATGACAGCGACGATATCATACAAAAGCACCAGACCAAACAAAATGCCAAACAGGCTCAGAGTCTCTGTTACAGCTCCACGCGGGATCACCATCGTAAGATCTGCCTCCATCCGGATCATTTTATAAAAGATCAGGAAAAACAGCTGGGAAAACAAAGCTCCTCCGGAAATCCCAAAAACCAGGCTGAAAACAGCCACCAGAAGGATCTCAACGCTCATCAGTCTGGCCAGATGACGTTTTTCCATGCCGAGAATATTGTAGAGGCCAAATTCTTTTTTTCTCTGTTTCATAACGAAACTGTTCACATAGAAAAGAATGACCAGAGAAAAAATACCCGTTATCGGTGTACTGATCCCCAAAAGAGAACTCATCATTCTTTTCCCTTTCATACCGGAAATATCCACCATATCACAGAGAGAACCCTGAATGTAAAAAAGTGCCGTCATGACAGATGCCGCCAGAAGATACGGAAGATAGATATTCCTGTTTTTCCGGATATTTCCCCAGGCCATTTTCAGATAGAAGCCTTTATTCATGACCGTTTCCTCCCGTTGCGAGCAGTGTCAGTGTGTCTGAGATCTTCTGATACATCGCCTCTCTTTGAAGCTCACCACGGTAGATCTGATGAAACACGGTGCCGTCTTTGATAAAAAGTACCCGGCCCGCATGGCTGGCCGCCTTGATGCTGTGCGTCACCATAAGGATCGTCTGTCCCTGCCGGTTGATCTCTTCGAAAACAGCCAGAAGACTGTCTGTAGAACGGGAATCCAGCGCCCCCGTCGGTTCATCTGCGAGGATCAGATCCGGCTTCGTGATAAGAGCCCTGACCACCGCTGCCCTCTGCTTCTGGCCACCGGAAACCTCATAGGGATATTTTTCCAGGATCCCGGAAATCCCAAGCATCTCTGCCAGAGGTGTCAGCCTCTTTTTCATCTCCGCCACCGGCGTTTTTGCAAGCACCAGCGGAAGAAAAATATTGTCTTTTATGGAAAAGGTATCCAGAAGATTGAAATCCTGGAAAACAAAGCCCAGTTTTTCCCGCCTCCAGGCAGCAAGCCTGGATTCCGGGATTGCCGAAAGCCTGGTCTCGTTCAAAAGAACCTCTCCGCTGCTTGGCTTGTCCAGCGATGCCAGAATGTTAAGGAGTGTGGTTTTTCCGGAACCGGATTCTCCCATGATCGCCACATACTCTCCCTTTTCCACGGAGAAGTTCACATCGGTAAGCGCCTGTACCCTGGCGCCTCCCAGACGGGTCGTATATATTTTTTTCAGATGATGTACTTCCAGAACTGCCATTGAAATGCCTCCTAATATGATGATCTTGTTTTTTGCCCGCAACCGGTGCCTGCG
>CAKRQP010000184.1:0-3867 GCA_934393555.1 uncultured Lachnospiraceae bacterium | reverse complement strand
GTTCCCACCGGACCGGAAAGATCCAGCACATAAGCCTCCTTTGCCCGGATCCTGGAAAAATCAAACACCCGGCTTCCTTTGGTATATACTTCTTCGGCGATCGGGAACAATACCTCAATGTCCCGGTGCGGCTTTCCTGAAGCCAGTACCCGGCGGATCCCTCCCAGGATCTCCACAAGACCGGCCGCATCATCTGCCCCCAGCACGGTCGTTCCATCTGAGGTGATGACACCATCCTCATGAAAAACGGCTTTTTTTCTGATTCCCGGCTCCACCGTATCCATATGGGCGGAAAAAAGAACGGGCTCCCCGGAAAGAGAGCCCTTCAGAAATCCATATACATTTCCTGCATTGCCGCCGTAATGGCTGCCTGCGTCATCCTCTTCCGTTTCAAACCCCAAAGCTTTTAGTTTTTCCTTCAGAAGATCTGCCATCCGGCGCTCACCGAAGCTTACGGAGTCCAGCTCCGTAAACCCGGCAAACTCTTCTAAAAGTTCGTTCCTCACTGTCCGCAGGCTGCCTTGAACTCTGTCCAGTTCTTGTTGTAGGCCTCATCAGCCTCTGCGGATACGTTCTGGATGATCTCACCCTTGCTGACAGAATCCGGAACGACCAGATTCGGATCTACGAGATCATCTGCTGCCTTGATGGTGTTGTAATAACCGATATAGTCCATGCATTTTGCTGCATTTTCCGGCTCCAGAATGTAGTTCAGGAACTGGTTTGCAGCCTCTTTATTCGGTGCTTCGGAAGGAATGAAGGCGCCCATGATACCAAAGCCAAGCCCTTCTTCCGGATAAACGACCTTCAGATCCGGATTTTCTGCCAGTACCTGAGTGACCTGAGAGGTATAGAGGAATGCCACAGAAGCCTCGCCATTGAGCAGGGAGTTCTGTGTGTTGTCATCCTGGATCAGACGGATATTCGGAGCCAGCTCCAGGAGCTTCTGTCCTGCCTCTTCGATGACACTGACATCCTCTTCATTCATGGATTTTCCCATGGAAAGAAGGGTAATGCCGTTGATCACACGGTAGTTGGCTGTGATGGCTACCTGATCCTTCAGTTCTTCATTCCAGAGATCGGAATAACCTTTGATCTCAAAATCCACCATCTCCGGGTCATAAACGATCAGCGGAATCCCTGCGCCGTAAGGAACCGTATATTTATCCTCCGGATCATAGAACTGTCCCTGATAAAGAGGATTGATATTTCCGAAGTTTGTGATGACATCCTTATCGAGTTCGCTTACCAGGCCCTCATTCACTGCCTGCTCAATGATGTAATCATCAGCAACGACCACATCATAATCTCCGCCTTTTGCCTGAGAAAGCTTTTCCAGCATGGTTTCGTCCGTGTCAAAGTTGGAATAAACCACTTTTACACCGGTCTCTTCTTCGAAGCCGTCCAGGACTTCCTGCGGAAACATGTTTTCCCAGGTGAAAAGCACCAGCTCGTTGTCATCTGCCAGGGCACTCATTCCACATACGGAAAGAGCCGTCATGGCGGTCAGCATTGCTGCAAGCACGCGTTTTTTCATTTCATTTTCCTCCTCATTTTCACTTTCTATCTTGAACCTCTGCTCTTTTTCTGAAAGAGAGAGGAGACAAGCTCTACCAGGATCACAGCTGTCAGGATCACCGTACAAAGGGCATTGATCTCCGGTGTCACGCCGGTTTTCAGCTGTGTATACACTTTGATGGGCAGGGTGGACAGCTTCGGTCCGTTTACAAAGATACTGATGACCACATCGTCAAAGGACATGGCAAAGGCCAAAAGACAGCCGGACAGGACAGCCGGCATGATCAGCGGCAGGGTGATGTCCCAGAAGATCCTTCGCGGGGAAGCCCCGAGATCCATGGCTGCCTCTTCCAGGGATTTATCGATTCCCACCAGTCTTGCCTTTACCATCATATATACATAAGGGATACAAAATGCGGAATGTGCCAGAACCAGAGTCAGCATACCAAACGGCAGGTTCAAAAGAGAGAAAAAGGCCATAAACACCATACCGAGGATGATCTCCGGCACCATGATCGGCACCGTGGAAAGATACTCCATCATTCCCTTGCTTTTATAATTTACCCTCGCCATTCCGATCGCGCCAAGCGTTCCGATGACGGCAGCCACCAGACAACTCACCACTCCCAGGATCAGGCTGTTTTTCAGAGCCGCGATCAGGGCCGCATCCTGAAAAAGCTCCTGATACCAGCTCAGGGTAAAGCCCTTCCAGGAAACCGTCAGTTTCGAATCATTAAAGGAAAAGATCACCACCATCACCAGCGGCAGATATGTGATCGCCATGACGACCGCCAGATACAGATGGGAAAACCTGAATTTTTTCTTTTTCATCAGAACAGTCCCTCCAGATCTTTTACATGGGTGATCTTCCGGTAAAAGAAGATCATCAGGCTGGTGAGCACCGTCAGGATCACAGCCAGAGCCGCCGCAAAGGGCCAGTTGCTTCCACGGGTCAGCTGATCCTGGATCAGGCTTCCCACCAGAACGATCTTATTTCCTCCCAGGATATCGGCGATAAAGAAAAGCCCCATCGAAGGAATAAAGGTCAGGATCACGCCGGAAAGAAGACCCGGCAGAGTCAGTTTCAGAGTCACGGTAAGAAAAGCTTTCAAAGGAGAGGCACCAAGGTCTCTCGCAGCCTCCACCAGATCCCAGTCCATTTTTTCCACGCTGGAATAAACCGCAAGGATCATAAAAGGCAGAAGTGCATAGATCATGCCGACGACCACTGCCGGATAGCTGTAGAGCAACTTCAGCGGTTTATCGATCAGTCCCAGTGCCTTTAAAAACCCGTTTAAAATCCCTTTTGCCTGAAGAATGATAATCCAGCCGTAAAGACGGATCAGTGAACTGGTCCAGAAGGGTACCATGATCAGGAACATCATGCGTTTTTTGCCTTTTTCGGAAAGCTTTGCCATAAAATATCCAAACGGATAACCAATGAGTGTTACCAGGATCGTTGTAGTAAAAGCCAGCTGAAAGGACTGTGCAAAGCACTGCAGATAAACAGAATCTGTCATTTTCCGGTAATTGTCCAGGGTAAAGATCCAGCGGAAGCCATAACCGTCACCATTGTTCGTGGCAAAGCTCACAGCTACCATGTAGATCATGGGACCCAGCACAAAAAGCAGGGTAAACAGATAGAGCGGTGCGACCAGAAGTCCCCATTTGTTTTTCTTTTTCATCCCGTCAGGCCTCCATATCCACAAAAACCGCCTGCTCCGGCTCCCATTCCAGATACACCTGATCTCCGATGTCATAGTCGAAGTTGATGCCGTGGCGGCTTACCACCACTTCGTCTCCGTCATGAAGCTTCACCACGATCCGGAGCATGCCTCCCACAAAGGTTTTCTCCACAATGCTTCCGGTAAGGCTACAAGCACTCTTCGGCTCTCTCCAGACACTGATCTGCTCGCTGCGGACAGCCAGCGTTTCTTCGTTGCCTTTGGAAACAGAGAATTTCTCTTTGTTACAGACCATGGTGCCGGAGGAATTCCGAAGCACCACAGTCTCTCCGTCGATGTCTTCCACCGTTCCTTTCAGCACATTGGCAGAGCCCACAAAAGAAGCCACATAGCTGGTCTTCGGATGATCGTAGATTTCCGATGGGCTTCCGATCTGTTCAAACCGGCCATCCCGCATGACCACAATGGTATCCGACATGTTGATGGCTTCTTCCTGGTCATGTGTGATATAGATAAAGGTAATGCCCAGCTTTTTCTGCAGCCGTTTCAGTTCATGCTGCATCTGCCGGCGAAGCTGCAGGTCCAGGGCCCCCAGCGGTTCATCCAGAAGAAGCACCTTCGGATTGTTGATCAGGGCTCTTGCAATGGCTACCCGCTGCTTCTG
>CAKRQP010000183.1:0-3869 GCA_934393555.1 uncultured Lachnospiraceae bacterium | reverse complement strand
AGCCGTTTTTCCTGCAAGTAGTAAAAGAAAAATGTGATATGTGTAATCGGAAAACGGAGGACCGTTTCCGCAATTACTGAATTTTCATGGGATAGTTACCATCGAAGCAGGCACAGCAGAGAGGGAGGTCTCCGACCATGGAAGGTAAATCTTCGATTTTCATATATCCCAGGGAGTCTGCACCGATGGAGTCGCGGATCTCTTCCAGGTTGTGCGAACAGGCGATGAGCTGATCGTTGGAAGGGACATCCGTGCCGAAGTAGCAGGGGTGCAGGAAGGGCGGGGAGGCCACGCGTACATGGACGCTTAAGGCTCCGGCCTTTTTCAGCATGTGGATCAGGTTGGCGATCGTGGTGCCGCGGACGATGGAATCATCGACAAGAACGATGCGTTTGCCGCGAACCACGGGCTCGATGACATTTAATTTCACCCGGACGGCGGATTCCCGCTCTTTCTGGGTGGGTTTGATGAAGGTCCGGCCCACATAGCTGTTTTTGTGGAAGGCAAGGGCAAAGGGGATCCCTGATGCCTCCGAATAGCCCTTGGCTGCGGCAAGGCCGGAATCCGGAACGCCGACTACGATATCTGCCTCTACGGGATAAGCGGCTGCCAGTGCAGCACCGCCCCGGATGCGGGCTTCGTAGGTGGAAATGCCGTCCAGATGGCTGTCCAGCCGGGCAAAGTAAATATATTCGAAAATACAGTGGGCATGTTTTTCCTGGCACAGGCTTGTGTCGGATTTGATGCCCTCGCTGGTTATTGTCACGATCTCACCGGGAAGGACGTCCCGGATAAATTCTGCATCGACGGCAGAAAGCGCACAGCTTTCCGAGGCGATGACGTAGGCATCCTCTCTTTTTCCGATGCAGAGAGGTTTTAATCCCAGGGGATCACGCACACCCACCAGTTTTCTGGGGCTGGCGATGACCAGACCATAGGCTCCGCGGATCTTTGCCGCGGTTTTTTTGATGGCTTCCTCCACGCTTGTACTGTGAACCCGTTCTCTTGCCACACAGTAGGCGATGACCTCAGAATCTGTGGTAGTGTGGAAGATGGCGCCGTTTTCTTCAAATTCCCGGCGGAGTTCTTCTGTGTTGACCAGATTTCCGTTGTGGGCCAGAGCCAGAGTACCTTTGACGTAATTGAGCACCAGAGGCTGGGCGTTGCTGGCGGAATTTCCTCCGGTGGTGGAGTAGCGGACGTGACCGATACCCAGGTTTCCATGGAGGGAAAGAAGGGTTTCTTCTTTAAAAACTTCGTTGACGAGTCCCAGATCTTTATGGGAGCTCATGTTGCCTTTCGGCCCCGTGGTATCGCTGACGGCAATACCACAGGATTCCTGGCCGCGGTGCTGCAGGGCACACAGGCCATAGTAAATGGAAGGAGCGGCTTCGGTACCTTCTTTTGCAAAGATACCGAAAATGCCGCATTCCTCTTTGATCTCACAGGAAGGATCCAGTTCCATGTGTCGATTCCTCGCTTTCCAGTCAGTTTACTTTTGTAAAAGAGGGGGATGAGCGTACCTGAAGAAAAAGGAAAGCGTTCAGACGGAGAAGAGCAGCTGATCGTAGGTCGGATAAGGCAGTTCTTTTTCCGGGATTCTGGTCTCTGCTTCGTCTGCTACGACACGGAGTTCATCCATGAGAGCCAGAACCTTGTCATGGCAGAAGGTAGCAGCTTCCTGCATGGATTCCATGGAAGAAACCTCCTCTGTGAGAACTTTCAGTTTGTCGTTGCCTTCTGACAGGGTCTCATAGGCAGCGGTAAGAGATTCCACAAGAGCCAGTTCTTTCTCTGCTTTGATGGAGGGCAGGAGCGCTTTTTTGTCCAGAACGCTCTTGGAAACCTCTCCTGCGAAGCGGGATACAGCAGGCAGGAAGTCTTTGCTGAGCATTTCCTGCATGGTCTTGGACTCCAGCTGGATGGTCTTTACATAGTTTTCCAGAAGAATCTCATAACGGGAATGGATCTCTTCTTTGGTGAAAATATGATGTTTCAGGAAAAGATCAACGTTCTTTTCTGCGATAAACTGCGGAAGAGCTTCCGGTGTGGATTTCAGGTTGAAAAGACCACGTTTTTCTGCTTCTTCTACCCATTCATCGGTATAACCGTTTCCGTTGAAGATGATCCGTTTGTGTGCTTTGACGGTCTTTTTGATCCATTCATGGACTGCGGATTCCATCTGATCTGCCGGTGTATCCTTCAGCTCATCGTAGAACTGGGAGAGAACCTCTGCAACCGCAGTGTTCAGAACGGTGTTTGGACCTGCCACAGACTGACCGGAACCAAGCATACGGAATTCGAATTTGTTGCCGGTGAAGGCAAAGGGGGAGGTACGGTTCCGGTCGGTGTTGTCCTTGAAGAAATGAGGAAGGACATGAGCTCCGATATCCAGCTGGACTCTGTGCTGACCGCTGAAATAGGTGTCATTCTCGATGGACTGAAGGATAGCAGTGAGCTCATCACCGAGGAACATGGAAACGATGGCTGGCGGTGCCTCATTGGCTCCCAGACGGTGATCGTTACCCGGGGTGGCAGCGGAAATCCTCATAAGATCTGCGTAATCATCCACAGCTTTGATGACAGCGGTGAGGAATACCAGGAACTGTGTGTTTTCTGCCGGTGTTTTGCCCGGATCCAGAAGGTTGCTGCCGGTATTGGTGATGATGGACCAGTTGTTGTGTTTTCCGCTTCCGTTGATGCCCTCGAAGGGTTTCTCATGGAGCAGGCAGGCCAGATCATGCCTGTCGGCTACCTTTTTCATCACTTCCATGGTCAGCTGGTTGTGGTCAACTGCTACGTTTGCGGTATCAAAAACGGGTGCCAGCTCGTGCTGAGCGGGAGCAACCTCGTTATGCTTTGTTTTGGCGGGAACGCCCAGTTTCCAGAGCTCCTCATCCAGATCATGCATGTAAGCGGCTACGCGGGGTTTCAGGACACCGAAGTAATGATCTTCCATTTCCTGTCCTTTTGGAGCCGGTGCACCAAGAAGGGTTCTTCCGCAGAAGAGCAGGTCGCGGCGGGCTCTGTAGGCTGCCTTGTCAACCAGGAAGTATTCCTGCTCCGGTCCTACGGTGGTGCTGACGCCGGTCACTGCGGTGTTGCCCAGCAGATGAAGGACTTTGACAGCCTCGGTGCTCAAAGCCTCCATGGCACGTAAGAGAGGGGTCTTTTTATCCAACGCTTCTCCGTTGTAGGAGCAGAAAGCGGTGGGGATGTAAAGGGTCTGATCCTTGATAAAAGCAGGAGAGGTAGGATCCCATGCAGTATAACCTCTGGCCTCAAAGGTGGCTCTCAGTCCGCCGGAGGGGAAGCTTGATGCATCGGGTTCACCTTTTACCAGTTCTTTTCCGGAGAAATCCATGATGACCTCACCATCCCCTGTGGGAGAGATGAAGCTGTCATGTTTCTCGGCGGTATAGCCGGTCATGGGCTGGAACCAGTGGGTAAAATGGGTAGCTCCGTTTTCAACAGCCCATTCTTTCATGGCAACAGCCACGGAATTTGCAACGTCCAGCTCCAGATGAGTTCCGTTTTCAATGGTTTTCTTCAGAGCTTTGTACATATCCTTGGGAAGCTTGTCACGCATCACCTTATCGGTGAAAACGAGACTTCCATATAAACTGGGAATATCTTTTGACATAAGAAATGGCACTCCTTTCAATACTTGCTGATGTTCTATGGCACTTTCGTTACTCCGCAGCGATGACACTTAAAACAGGTCAGCCGGACCGGCTTTTCATAGCCTGCAACGAAAAAAGGCGCTCAGGAGAGAATGGATCACTCCTAAGCGCCGTTGCTTATGACTCGTAGTATACTCAAAAATCCGGTCTTGTCAACACCCTTTTTTAAATTTTTTCAACCGGACG
>CAKRQP010000182.1:0-3905 GCA_934393555.1 uncultured Lachnospiraceae bacterium | reverse complement strand
GACACCTCCGGCTCCCACGGATCCTCTTCGGATAAAGGATCCCCGACATCTCCGGCTCCTGCCGGCCCTCTGCCGCTTTGAGGAGATGCTGATACGATCCATGCAGCCTTGACATCCAGCCAAAAATTTTTTTCTATCATTCCTGCTCACCCTTATAATCTACGCCATACAGTGCATCCATGCAATAACCAGAATGCGGACAAAACTCACAGTTTCTCGTTCCTGTCTGCAGACCACGATCATAAAAAATCCCTTTGCGCCCCTCCCGGCTCATCAGCATCGCTGCATTTTCTCTGGCCTGTTCATAACTTCTTCCGTCCAGAACTGTCAGATTCCATCGATGATTCGTATAGTCTTTCTCTCCATACCTGGTATAAGCACCTTCGTTTTCCGGAAGTGACCACCGGATCGCATCATCCATCATCTGACGTTTTTCCGCTTTTCTTATATTGGGAAATATCTCAAAGACCTGCTCGGCAATCTGTTCGATCGTGTATTTATCCTCCAGCAGTTTGCTTAATACCTGGATAAACCGTACGATCGCTCTGTTTTGCTGATATTCACTTCTATAAGTCGGACCGTTCCCAAGCACATATTCATATACAAAACGCATGGGACACAGCGCGTAAACCAGTTCCGGATCATACTCCTGCCGTTTTTTATTTTCATAAATATCAAATGCACCATCCAGATGCTTCTTTGGATGGATACCTGCCACATGTGAAAAATCCAGTGACCGGACCGTTTTTTCCTGAATATGCACATCCGTCAGTTTATCCAGCAATGTAAGATACGGAGACGGTGAATATAACTTTTCCCCCTGTTTTTGTATCCAGGAAATTTCCACATCTTCATTCTTGAGTGCCGTATAGATATAATAACGGTTTGATAAAGCCGTCAGTCTGTTGTTTTCGATCCAGTGATTCAGATACGTTTTTTTATTACGCTCAGCGACCGACAAAAGCACAGCCTCATCCAGCGGCCATCCGTATTTTCCCGCTGCACCGGGCAGCCGGGAGATATCCGCCAGGCAGATATGTACCTTCTCTTTTGCTGCGATCGGGGCTGCTTCCACCTGAAAAAGATGGAACACCAGTGTTTTTAATCCGCCAGGATCCTGCTCTTCTTCCTGTCTGTCACTCATAAAGGACAACAACGCTGCTGCCAGATCCCCCGGATAGCACAGAAAATCTTTTATTTTTTCATTTTCCAGTGCTTCAAAAATGCAGCTTACCTTTTCTCGCTCCTCCAGATACAGTTCCTTTGGCATCCCTTCATTCATATAAAGCATGGAATCCAGCTTATTCATATGCTCCTGTATGGATACAGGCTCGTTCTTACCAAATAAGGTTTTCGCCATTTTTATCAGCCGGCTGATCATACCGACCACATCATCCATATGACTTTCCTTTATGGAAAACACACTGAAATACTGGAAGGGATCACCGAAAAGCTCCTTTTTCCTCCGGTCATCGGGATCTGCGGACCGAACTTTGAAAACATCGACGGCATTCTCACAGGCTTCTATAAACGTATCCAGACGATTCTCCCATTCCTCTACGGTATAACACCCGTCAAAATACGGCAGCAGTCTCTCCAGGTCATCCGTAAAATTCAGGCTGCTTTTCCCGTTGGAAGAGAGCCACCCCGAAGCAAAACATTTCCGCAATCCGTTCTGGCTTAATACAATGCATTGAAGATTTTCATCCCACATACGGTGCAAGGTATATACGAACTGCCCAATGGGATAGGACAGCAGATTTCGGATCTCATATCGCTCCGGAAAATAATCCTTCAACAGCTGGTTTGCTGCCTTATCATCTGCACAATAAAGATAATATCCGGCTTCTTTTATCCGCGGGACATCTTCTATAAATTCAATGGTATTCTTATACCGGATGATTTTTATCCCCGGTGCGCTGTTTTTTTCACCGGTTTCAAAAATTTCACCCAATGGATTTTTCCTGATATCAGACCTTTGTCTGATCCACCTGTTCTTTTCAGGAAAACCGTTTTTCGCATCGTACAGATGATTCCATATCTCATTTGCATATGGGTACCGTTCTTCATCCTGGATCAAGGCGAAAATATCATATCCGGTCTGTTGAAAACGGTCAAACACATACTGCTGTATTGGCGTCAGGAACTGAAAGCCATTCCATACGATCTGCTTTTTCCCATGAAATTTAAAAATATGATTTACTGTCTCATGGAAAGTCTCCTCATCCTGAAGTTCCAAAAGCCGGTTTCTGAAATTACGAATCGAGTCATCTGCGTTCTCCAGTTTCTTCCACATCTCCACAAAGAGAAGCATGTCTCTGTCCGTGTCCGGCATATCTTCCGGCCGTACTCCTGCCTCTTCCAGGCGGATGATATTACTGATCGCCAGAAAGAGATTCTTTTTGCATCCAAACAGCCAGTCTCGTTCGGACTTGTCTTTTGCAGAACTGATCTTGTCTCTGAGAAAATGATTCAATGTTGTGACATAAGCGAACCTTTGCCCGCTGGTGTTCCATCCAGGAAACAATCTCTGCTGAAAACTGGAAAAACCCATGATATTACGCCGGAAAATGCGCATATCAAAAGCCATGTTTTTTGCCACTTCCAAAGACATCGTCAGCTGCGGCAATGCGGCGATCTCAGAAAAGAACGGTGCTTTTTTCAATTCTGTGATTTTCGTATATGTATAGACCCTGTTACTCATTCATCAATCCTACCTTCCTGATCAATGAAGACCAGCTTTCATAAAAGTCCCAGTTATTTACCAGCAGAACCAATTTATTCACGGCTCTTGTCATCGCTACATAAAGCATCCGTGTTTCTTCTTCTACCCCTTTTCGGACAGCCTCTCTGTGAAGCTCCTCATACCAGGCACTGTTCATATGCTCCGAAGCGTTTTTCCGGTAATACCATGCCGCTTTTCTGTCATTCGCCAGGATCGCCGTCTGTTCATTCGGAATCAGTTTTCCATTCATGGCGGGCATGATGACCGTATCGTATTCCAGTCCTTTTGATTTATGGACCGTCATAATATAAACACTGGTATAATCATCGACCATATCGATATCCGGCTCCATTTCTTCCCGGTTGGATGAGATCATCAGGGACAGATACACATAGAGATCATATAACGTCGTAAACTCCCCGTCCATTCTCTGCTGTATCATCTCCATCAGTTTATCCAGATTCATCTGATAGCTTTTCGCATCGATCAGAGCCTGTCTGTTTTTCTTTGCCTCTGTCCAGTCTTCTCCAGTCATCTGAGCCTTATCCATTGCGATATAGTTTTCCATGACATTCTCATTTTCCACAATATCCCGGATGACAGAAAGCACCGGTCTGATACGAAACTCTCTTTGATACTTATGCCAGTTTGTATGGACCGTAAAATTCTGCAGGTATTCCTGCAGCGCCTTCTGGTCTCCCTGCAGCCGCTCCATCTCTGTGATGGAGATCACGCCATCATAAGCCGCATACGGCGTCATCAGATAGTTATATCGATAGGCGGGCTGATCCGCAAAAAGATAAGAGCTGATCATTGCATAAAAATCCCGGACCGCCTGGGACAGGAAAAACGGTCTGTCTGAATTCAATACAACGGTCTTCCCGTTTGCCCGGCACAGCTCCGCGATTTCTGCCGCTTTTTTATTCCCTCTTACGATCACCGCTACCTTCGTTTTTTCGGAAACCTTCTTCTTTCCTGACCGGATGTCAAGTTCAAGCTCCTGAAGTGCCTGATCGATCGCCTGGAGCGTCTGCGAAGGTATTTCATCCTTTCTGTAGATCATCTCCATGTATATTTCGCCATCATCCTTTTTAAACGGCCGTACAGACTCTTCATATCGTAACAGCCCTTCTTCTGACCAGGCAAAGAAATACTTCTCCATGATCTTCATGATGTTCGC
>CAKRQP010000181.1:0-3994 GCA_934393555.1 uncultured Lachnospiraceae bacterium | reverse complement strand
TCGGCGAGCAGGTAACTGGGAGGAATGGATATGACAGTAGAAGAATTGATCGCAATGCTCGAAATGCAGGAGGAAATCCTGCAGTTTAATCATTTTACCAACGAAGATGCCTGGGAACTTGGAAATATCATGGTGGCAGAAGCCAGACGGAGAAAAATGCCTGTAGCCATCAGCATCCGTCTGAATAACGGATATACGGTATTCCAGTATGCAGGAGACGGAACAAATCTTCACAATGAAAACTGGCTCCGCAGAAAATACAATACGGTGAAAACGCTGGAGAGGAGCAGCCTTTACACTTATATGCTGCTTCGGAAGAACGAAGAGACCATGGAAAATCTTTTTCTGGATGAGAAAGACTATGCCTGCTGCGGCGGCGGTTTCCCGGTTCGGGTAGAGGAAGTGGGAGTGGTCGGAGCCATTCTGGTCTCCGGTCTGGATCATGTCTCCGACCATGATTTTATTGTGAAATGTGTAAGCAGATATCTGCATATTGATGAAGTGCCCAGGATCAGAGGAGATATCCTCTCCTGAAACGGATCAGGATCGAAAGGCCCTTTCCATATCCTCCGGAAGCGGAGCGGTAAAGGAAAGGGCTTTTCCTGTTATGGGATGAAGAAAGGAAAGCCGATAGGAGTGGAGTGCCTGGCGGCCGATCCTGGTATGGTCAGGATAGTAAAGATAGTCTCCGATAAGGGGACAGCCGATATAACCCATATGCACCCGGATCTGGTGCGTCCTGCCGGTTTCCAGTTTCAGGGAGACCAGAGAAAGTCCGTTTCGTGTCTCCAGACGGGTGAAATGGGTCTGTGCGGGTTCACCGGTTTCAAAATTGACTTCTCTTAGAATGGCAGAGCCTTCTTTTCGCCCGATGGGAGCGGAAATGGTGCCTTTTTCAGGAGGAATTCCCTCTACGATGGCCAGATATTCCCGGTGGATCTCTCTTTTTCGGACCATGTCTGACAGGATAGAAGCGGAGAGCTGATGTCTGGCGACAATGAGAAGTCCGGTGGTGTCACGGTCCAGCCGGTTGATGCAGCGGTAGACGAACTCTTTCCCCTGCTGCTGATAATGCCAGGTGAGAGCATCCGCCAGTGTGTTGCCATGATTCTGAAAGGATGGGTGAATGGGCATATCTGCCGGTTTGTTGATCACCAGCAGGTCTTCATCTTCATAAACGATCTCAAAAGGAAGGGGAGCGGGCATGATCGCCTCGCTCCCTTCTGCTTTTTCCAGAAGACGGACCCGGATCCGGTCGCCATTTTTCAATGCAATCGTCATAAAGGTCGGCTGACCGTTTCTTAAGAGGCCGTCTTCCGTTTCTTTCAGCTGTCGCAGCAGCTGTCTGGAATATCCCTTCTCCCGGAGAAAATCTCCAAGCTTTCTGCCTTCTTCGGCAGAACTTATCTGATATTCAAAAATTCGTTCCATGTCAGTATGCTTTTACCTCGTTCCAGAGCTCATTGTATTCAAAGTCCATATCGGAACCAAGATACGTATAGGTTTCACAGTTTTTCAGCATTTCACCGGTAGGGAAAGCGATGGTGCTGTTACGGATGTCATCATCTTCGATGAGAGCTCTGGCTGCTTTGTTCGGTGTGGAATAAGTGATGTATTCAAAGTTTTTCAATGCGATGTCCGGACGGCAGAGAAAATCAAGGAATTTCAGGGCGTTTTCTTTGTGATGCGCATTTTTTGGAATGACCCAGCCATCGATCCAGACATTGGAGCCCTCCTTGGGGATCACATATTCCAGATTGGGATTTTCTCTCTGGGTGTAAATGGCTTCCCCGGAATAGATAACACCGAGAGCGGCCTCATTGCCGATCATTTTGTCACGGACCTGATCGACCACATAAGCCTGAACCAGAGGTTTCTGTTCCTTCAGAGAATCAGCAGCCTCCTGAAGCTCCGTGCTGTCCGTGGAGTTCAAAGAGTAGCCAAGCCGTTTCAAGGCTACGGCAAAGGCGTCACGGACACTGTCCTGCATAAGGATCTCATCTTTATATTTCTCATCCCAGAGAATATCCCAGCTGTCTACCGTTTCATGTACCATGGTCTTATTGTAGAGGATACCTACAGTACCCCAGCAATAGGGGACACAATAGCGGTTTCCGGGGTCAAACTGTTCTGCAGACTTCAGATAATCCGGATCAATGTTGGAGATATTCGGGATCTTGTCGTAGTCCAGAGGTTCCAGAAGATCGTTTTCGATCATTTTCTGGATCATATAATCGGATGGACAGATGACGTCATAGACGACTGCTCCGGTCTCTACCTTCGGGTACATAATCTCATTGGTCTCAAATTCATCGTAAATAATGGAGATGCCGGTTTCTTCCTCAAACTGATCCAGAATATCCGGATCAATGTATTCTCCCCAGTTGTAGACGACCAGAGAGTTGGAATTGGCGGCAGCTGCCGGGTCTTCTTTTTTACAGCCGGAAACCGTAAGAACGGCGAGCAGGAGTGTGGCTCCCAGTACAATTGAACGTTTCATGACGATGGCTCCTTTTTCGTTAGTCAGCTTTTTTTCTGCGTTTCGGACGGTAATTGGAAAGCAGGAGGAGAATCAGTACGGCAAGAAAAAGCAGAGTGGAAAGAGCGTACATTTCCGGCTTGATGCCTTTTTTAACCTCAGTGTAGATCTTGGTGGAAAGTGTGTCAAAACCGGCTCCCTTTACAAAGTGGGTGATCACGAAATCATCCAGGGACATGGTAAATGCCAGGAGAAAACCGGACAGGATTCCAGGCATCAGATCCGGAAGCGTGGTCTTGTAAAAAGCATAAAAGGGAGTGGCACCCAGATCCAGTGCTGCTTCATAGGTATAACGGCTGGTCTGTCGAAGCTTCGGCATAATGCTCAGGATCGTATAGGGAATATTAAAGGTGATGTGTCCGATGAGTACGGTCCAGAACCCAAAGGGCAGTTCCCGGTCAAAACGGGAAAGAAAATTTCCGATGACCAGGAAGACCAGCATCAGAGAAATACCGGTAACGATCTCTGCATTCAGCATAGGGATGTTGGCAATTCCCATGAAAATGGAACGCCAGCGCTTTTTCATGTTGTTCATGGCCATGCAGGCACACAGCCCGATGAGCGTGGCAATGAGGGCAGACAGAAAAGCAATGATCATTGTATTCCGAAAGGCCAGAAGAATCTCTTCATTCTGGAAAAGCTCTGTATACCATTGTGTGGTAAAGCCGCCCCAGCGAGCACGGCTCTTGGACTGGTTAAAGGAAAGGACCATCAGAGTCAGGATGGGCGCATACAGAAGCACAAAAATAAAAACCAGATAGATGTTGGAACAAACCTTTTTCAGTGCTTTCATTTAAAAAGACGCCCCCTTTCCTTCCTTGTCGTATTTGTTCATGATCGCCATACTGATCGCGATAAAAATCATAAGTACCAGGGAAAGACCGCTTCCCATATGCCAGTTATTGACCTGTTTAAACTGCTGCTCAATGACATTTCCGATAAGAAGGATCTTGCTTCCACCGAGCAGGTCCGAGAGTACGAACGTGGTCATGGCAGGTACGAATACCATGGTGATGCCGCTGATGACACCGGGCAGAGTCAGCGGGAAAATGACTTTGGTGAAGGTCTGGAATTTGTTTGCCCCCAGATCCTCTGCCGCCTGGATCACATCGATGTCTACCTTGATGAGGCTGTTATAAATAGGCAGCAGCATAAACGGCAGGAAGTTATAGATCATACCCAGAACAATGGCGTAGGGTGTATTGATGATCTTCAGGGAAGGCAGATGGAGAACATGCAGGACGGTGTTGATGACACCGTTTTTCTCCAGTAACGTCTGCCAGGCCATGGTCCGGAGCAAAAAGTTCATCCACATGGGGATGATGAAGATCAGGACGATGAGCTGACTCTGGTTTCCTTTTAATTTGCTTAAGATCATGGCCAGCGGATAGGACATGATCAGACAGGCAACCGTACTCACAAGAGAGAGGAGAAGTGCCAGCCATAAGGACTTCA
>CAKRQP010000180.1:0-4011 GCA_934393555.1 uncultured Lachnospiraceae bacterium | reverse complement strand
TTCTCCATTTTTCAGCCGAGAGACTGCAATACTGATATCTGCGTTTCCTTCATCGCTTCCTGCAAACCAGCAGGCCAACAGGTCTCCGTTTGGAAGTTCCAGAAGATCTGCTGCATGAACACTTGCAAAGTGATTCGGGATCAGTGCCTCCACACTGTCCAGAAGATTGTTATGATACAGCTTTCCATCTCTTGTCAGAGTCGGCAGCTCAATATAATTTCCCATAGATACTCCTTTCCGGTCAGCCTTTGACTGCACCTATCATGATACCTTTCTTAAAGTATTTCTGTACAAACGGATACACCAGTATGATCGGCAGCATGGCAATAAAAATGGCCGCCGCTTTCAGGTTCTGCTGATTCAGGGTGATTCCGTTTACGATCACATTTTTAAAAGCGGTGCTTGCACCGGCATCGGTAATAACAACCTCTTTCAGTACCTGTTGGATAACCTTGTAGTTATCGGATTTCAGATAGATCTGAGGAATCAGATACTGATTCCAGATGGAAACCGCATAGAAAGTACCGATCGTAGCGATAATCGTTTTCGAAACCGGGAAGAAAATCCTGGTGAGGACAGTCCAGTCATTGGCTCCGTCTACAAAGGCTGCTTCCTCCAGCTCTTTCGGAAATCCCTCAATGAAGGTTTTGGTGATGATCAGAAACTGTGTATTAATTGCACCCGGAACGATCATTACCCATGGATTGTCCACAAAGCCAAGTTTACTGTAGATAATATACTGTGGAATGATACCTGCATCAAAAACCCAGGTCACAATAAAGGCACCCATCAGGAAATATCTTCCTTTTACCCTCTCTCTGGATAAAGCAAAGGCCGTGATGTAAGTAATAAAGATAGAAAGTGCGGTTCCTGCCACAGTATAAATAAAGGAATTGCGCAGTCCACTCCATACATGGAATTTACTGCTTCCCATGATATATTTAAAAGCTTCCAGATTAAATCCCTTTGGCAGAAAGCTTACTTCTCCTCTCTGTAAAAACGCACCGTCACTGCAGGCAGTAAAAAGCACATACAGGAACGGATACACACAGACAAAAGCAACCAGAAGAAGAATGGTATTATTCACAATATCAAATATTTTTCTTTTCTTATGCATCATTCTCTTCCTCCTTAAAACAGACGTGTTTCTGCAAATTTGTCTGCCAGTTTATTCACTGCTGTTACCAGTGCAAAGGCAATGACAGATTTCAGCAGGTTTACTGCCGTACCATAACTGTAATCCGGGAAACCTTTGGATTCAAATGCAATTCGGTATACATACGTCTGGATTACATCTGCGGTATCATAAACACTCGGATTATACATCAGCAAAATTCTGTCCAGATTTACTGTAAATATATTTCCTACGCTGATGATCAGCATCACAATAATGGATGTGGAAATACACGGTAAGGTGATACGGAAAATCTTATCCCAACGGTTTGCTCCGTCCACTTCAGCTGCTTCATACAGTTCCTGGTCAATATTGTTGATTGCTGCGATATAAATGATTGCTGAATATCCAAGCGTCTGCCACACTTCAAGTAATACGTATTCCGGTCGAAACCAGCCCGGTTTCGCCATAAAGTTTACCGATTTTCCACCAAACCACCGAATGATATTGTTAACAAGTCCGGAGCTCGGAGAAAGCAGCGTGTAAAGAATACTTACCATAACTGCTGCAGAGATAAAATACGGCAGAAAGCTCAAAGACTGTACGGTGCTTTTAATCCATTTCTGTTTGACTTCATTTAAAAACAGTGAAAAAATGATGGGAATCGGGAATACAACAACAATGGAAAGGATTGCCAGTATGATGGTATTTCCTACTACCTTAGGGATGTATGGATCTTTAAAAATACGTGCAAAATTATCCAGGCCCACCCATTTACTGTGGAACACACCCTGAAAGGCACTGAACTTTTCAAATGCGATCACCATGCCGCCTACCGGCCCGATCTTGAATAAAATCAGGCTTAAGATTCCCGGAAGCAGAAGCAGATATAAAATCCAGTTCCGCTTTAAGTCTTTTTTTATCCGTTGTGGGAGACTTTTCTTATTGGCCGCACTGACGACTGCAGCTTTTCTTTTTCCCGCCATGTTTTTTCCTCCTGTATTTCTGACTCTTCTGTTGAAAAAGCGAGGTGGGCGTCCGCCCAGCCCCGCCTTTTCAGTTCTGATCACTCGCCGTATGTATTGTTGTATGCTTCAGCCTGAAGCTCTTCAATTCTGGAAAGTCCCATGCCGTTCATCTCATCCTGGAAAGCACTCCAGTTATCTGCATTCAATTCTTTGCTTCCGGTTACAAAAGAAGTCATACCAGCTACCTCTGCATCAAATACAGTTGCTACCAGGTTTGCCAGCTCTTCTGACGCTTCTGCCGTATAGGTCAGGTTCACTCCGGTACGGATGTGATCTTCCGTCATGTAGTTTGCACAAGCATCTGCGATCAGCGGAGCGTTCCATGCAAAGAATGCGGTGTTATCAACCGGTTTGCATACGGTGAAACGGTCGCTCAAGAAGGACCATTTCTTCTCACCTTCCGGTTTGGACTCTTCTGTAGTGTAATCTGCGATGAATTTCTTGGTTCCGTCTGCTTCTACTTCATAGCTTTCACCTTCTACACCGTAGTTGGCAAGAGCAATTCCCTCTTCGCTGTAGAAATAATCAATGAAGGTCAGAATTGTTTTGATCTTCTCTTCGTCACAATTTGCGTTTACGGCAGTTACACACTCTTCGTTATATTTGCAGACACCTGCACCAACAATGATATTTCCTTCTGCATCCTTGAAGTTATCCAGAACAGCCATCTGATAATCCGGATCAGCCTCCGGGCCACCGTTCTCCATGAACCACTCTGCACGGTTGTAATAGTCATAGAAGAAGGTTCCGTTTCCGTTGATCATGTCTGCTTCCCAGTCACCCTCGGTGAAAGTTCCCTCTGCGAATTGCGGCTGAATCAGTCCTTCATCATACCAGGTCTTCATGGTCTCTACCATGGTGTATGCGTTATCATTCATGATGTCAAAGGAATAGTCTTTGAAATGTGACATGTAAATGCCATGACTTCCCTCGGCAGAGACATCACTCAGACACTGGAACCATGCTGCAAAACGGAACACACCCTCACGTCCGGTCAGCGGATAGTAGTTGGGGTTATCTTTTCCATAATAATCTTTCAGGGTTCTCAGAGCCTCTGTGAAATCATCGACAGTCTGGATGGAAGCCGGATCAATGCCTGCTTTTTCCAGATGATCGGCACGGTAACCAAGAAAATCCTGGAAAATCGGAGATTCTTTTACCAGACCATAAATTGCGCCATTATCATCGCTTACCAGAGCCTTGTAATCCGGATTGTCATCGATGTATTTCTGAAGATTCGGTGCATATTTCTCAATATAAGGAGCCAGATCTGCAAAAGCACCCTGAGGACCGTATACATTGGTCTGTGCCAGCTTCGTCATGGTCGCATCCGGTAAGGTTCCGGAAATGATTCTCTGGTCAACTTCTGCATAAACATCGCTGAACTCATCCGGACCTTCCACATACTCCACATGGATTCCGGTAGCTTCTTCTGCCGCATCATACCATTTCAGTTCTTTGATCCAGTTTACATAAGTATTTCTCATAAACATGGTATAAGTATTATCGCCTGCTGCCTCATCAGCAGATACAGTAGTTCCTGCCACCATGGTTCCCAGCATAGCGGCTGCGAGAAGTGTTGAAATTAATTTCTTCTTCATTTTTTCCTCCTTGTTTCATTTTGAAATGTTTGTTGAGTTCCTTTTTCATTTTTTACATCTCGTTTCATTTGATATGTATATATTACCACTTTTTTCTCGTTTATCAAGTCTTTTTTAGTCACTTTTTTGATGTCTTGTGTTTCTTTTTGAAACATTTAATGTTTTTATTTGAAACAGCACCGTTTTTCTGTTATAATCATTTCAAAATGATACATCGAGGTGGGTTATGAAGAAAATACGAATTCTGGGAATTGCTCCCTATGAAGCC
>CAKRQP010000179.1:0-4039 GCA_934393555.1 uncultured Lachnospiraceae bacterium | reverse complement strand
CTGGAAAATAGCAAACATATTTCATTGACATAATATTACAAAAGCCTTACCATAAAAAGGTAAGGGAAAATTTTCATAATAGCTGAAAAAGCGGAAAAGAGGTAGAACAATGAAAGATGAGAACTGCATTTTCTGTAAAATCGCAAATGGTGAAATTCCATCTGCAACTTTGTATGAGGATGAAGATTTTCGAGTGATCCTGGATCTTGGTCCGGCAACCAGAGGCCATGCCCTGATCCTTCCGAAGGAGCATTATGCAAATGTGATCGCGCTCCCGGAGGAAAGGACGGCAAAAGCATTTATTCTTGCAAAGAAAATGGCAGCAAAGATGATGGAGGCACTGCATTGTGACGGCGTCAACATCGTACAGAATAACGGAGTTGCCGCAGGACAGACGGTCTTTCACTTTCACATCCATCTGATCCCGCGTTATGAAGGTGATAACGCAGGTGTGACATGGACACCTGGTACACTGACAGATGAGGGAAAGGAAGAAATCTTAAAAGCATTTGCAGCTGTTCAGGAATGAGCGGATTGCAAATATCGCCTGATAAGGCAGAAAGAAACAGGGAGTGAGAGTGCTGGATGAGAAAGAATGAAAGATTTACAGTGGTTTATAAGAAGTATGAAGAGCTTGTCTTCTGGTATGCGAAGAAACGGCTTTCCAACGAAGAACTGTCCAAGGAATGTGTGCAGCAGGTATTCATGAAATATTATGAACATATTGATACGGTTTCGGAAGAGATGATAAAACCGTGGCTGCTTACCTGTTGCAAAAATGAGATCATCGATTATTTCAGAAGAATCGAGAGAAGAAAGGGATTTGAGAACATTGATGCACCGGAAGTGGAGGTGCATGTCTGTTCGAAGGATAATGCGGAGTATATCATTGAACGGATGCATCAGGAGGCTTTCAAGGAAGAGGTCCTGACGGCTTTGAAAAAGAAGAACGAAAGCTGGTATGAGATCATCCAGGCGGTCTGTGTCGAAGAAATGACACAGGAAGAAGCTGCACAGTATCTGGGGATCTCACAGGAAGTGCTCCGTGCGAAGCTGTATCGTGCAAGAAAATTTATCCGCAAAAAGTTCAGAGATAAATATTGATATCCTCTGAGTGGAAGCGACTGTGTTCATGAGCAGACAGTGAAAGCGGATTGCGAATATCCGCTTTACAGACAGAGAAAAGGATGCCTCATAAAGAGGCATCCTCGATCAGTTGGATAATGGTGGAAATGGCATCGCCCTGCTGGCTCTTATCCATGGCGGCAATGTAATCGCTGCGGTGGTCATACAGTTTCTGAATGGCCGGGAGCAGAAGGGAGGGTGCCAGTTCTTCTTCGCTCAGTACCATGCTGAAGCCCTGACGTTCAAAGGATTCTGCATTGAGGATCTGGTCGCCGCGGCTGGCATTGGCAGAAAGCGGAATCAGAAGATTGGGTTTTCTTAAAGCAAGAAGTTCGCAGATGGCATTTGCACCTGCACGGGATACACAGATATCAGCGAGAGCGAAAAGATCAGCCAGTTCGTCTTTGATATATTCATACTGAACGTATCCATCCAGATAATTTAATGTGGGATCCAGTTTCCCTTTGCCGCAGAGATGAATGACCTGGAAGGTTTTCAGAAGCTCCGGCAGGATTCCACGGATGGAATCATTGACGATCACGGATCCCTGGCTGCCGCCGATGACCAGAAGCACCGGTTTGTCAGCAGTAAACCCGCAAAAATCAAGCGCTTTCAGTTTGTTTCCTTTGAGAAGCTCCTGACGGATCGGAGAACCGGTCAGAACAGCTTTGCCATCCGGAATGTGGCTGATGGTCTCAGGAAAGTTGCAGCAGACCTTGGTGGCAGAGGGAATGGAAAGCTTGTTTGCCAGACCGGGAGTCAGGTCAGACTCGTGGATCACGACCGGGATATGACAATGCTTCGCTGCCATGACAACCGGAACTGCCACAAAGCCGCCTTTGGAAAAGACCACGCTGGGTTTCAGTTTTTTCATCAGCCGGATCGCCTGCCCGTATCCTTTGACAACACGGAAGGGATCGCTGAAATTCTTAATGTCAAAATAACGGCGGAGCTTTCCGGATGCGATGCCATAATAAGGAATCTTCAGATCTTCGATGAGCTTTCGCTCAATACCATCATAAGAACCAATATACTGAATATCATAACCTTTTTCCTTCAGCTTTGGAACAAGGGCAATGTTCGGGGTTACATGGCCGGCAGTACCTCCGCCGGTAAGAATGATTCGTTTCATGTTATTCCTCCAAAAAGTAGTCGTAACTGTTCTGTCCGTTTACCGGACACGGTTTTCCGAATAGTTACAAGTATTCTATAGTACATCTTATACTGTTATGAAAAAAAGTCAAGACAGGAAACAGGAAAGAACCTGAGTGTAAACGCAAAAGAGGACGGAAATTTGAAAAGGAACAGAGATTTTGAAAATGAAAAAATAGAGCGTCTGTACGTCACCAGGGAAATGGCGGAAGACAAAGAAATGGATGAGAAGATCCGTCAGGATCTGATCCGGGCCGCAGATGAAGCTGAGAAAGCGTCTCAGGAAGAGGAAGCTCTTGGCACGTCCATTCCTATGGGAGCGGAAGAAAAGCAGCAGCTTTTTGATGATATTGTGAATGAGCTGAAAAGGAAAGGCATCTGGGAGGAAGACCCGGAAGAAACAGACGGCGACTGTCCGGAAAAAGGGACATCCCCCTGCCCGGCAAGACCGGAAGACCAGTTATCCGCCGAAGACCAGGAAGCTCTGCGCCTTGGCCGCGAACTCCTCCACGCCCCCAAAAAGAAAAATCCTACAATCTTTTCCAAAATCCTCAAAGGCATCACCGGAGCCGCCGTTGTGGCGCTGGGCGTGTTTGTGCTGAGTATGAGCAGTGAGGCGAATCGGGAGAAAATTTTAAGTGTATGGAATAGTATTGTAGGAAATGAATTAAGAGTAGATTTTGACAATGACACTAGAAAAGAAGTAAGTTTAGATAACGAAGAAAAAATGCATAGAGAAATTTATACGAAATTGGGTATAAAGCCAATAAATTTCTTTTATATGCCAGAAAAATTATTATATCAGAGTGGCATGATAGATGAAGTAGCAGGTATAGCGAATTTATTTTATTCATATTGTGATACAACAATTAGTGTTAGTATGTGTAAGCAGAATAATGAAATACGACAAAATCAACAGTTTGATGGAATGATTATGAATACTATAAAAATCTTTCCACAAGAAATAGAAACTAGTATATATGTAATAAATGGAGAAAACAATTCTTATGTAGCAACATTCGTATATGATAATTGTTATTATCAAATTTGGGGTGAGATGCAACAAAAAGAATTTGAAAAGCTTATAAATGGAATAAAAATATAAAAATAGCGTCACAAAAAGAATTATAATTCGTTAAGAATAGTGTAATGTAAAATTTCAAAAAGGAGGAAATGTGAAAAGAATATTAAAAAAAGTTATTCCGTTGGTATGTTTTTTCTTTATGATATGTTTTGTAAATGTTTTCAGTAGAGCAGATGGAGAAATCATAGATGGATCTATGTTGACTCATGAAGATTATGCAGAGGATATACAGCCATTATTACCCGAAGAAGACGCAGTGCCGGCAGGTGTGTATTTATCTAATGGTGTATCTCGTATCCAGAAACAAGGAAGTGGACTTGTCTATCTAGTGGGAGCAACATATTGTTATCGAAAAAGTGATACCGTACATGTGGAAATATACTTAGAACGTTTATCTAATGGTGGTTGGCAGACTGTAAAAACACATAGTTATAATGCATATAATAGTGATTATGCATATACAGGAGTTAATTTTGCTGTATCTAAGGGATATTATTATAGAGTCAGAGGATATCATTATGCTAAAAAAGGTAGCACGATAGAATCCTGTAATACTTGTACAAGTGCACTTTATATCGATTAAGTAATTATCCTCCACAACTGAAAAAAATAACCGCATGAAATTTTACATTACCTTTTGTGGTGGAAAGAGAAAAAAGAACAGATATCAGTAACCAG
>CAKRQP010000178.1:0-4051 GCA_934393555.1 uncultured Lachnospiraceae bacterium | reverse complement strand
AAAAGATGTAAGGATGAAAGCAGCGCTCTCTCCGGCAGACAGCAGTAGCTGGGCCGGAGGGAGCCCTTTGTGTTTTCAAAGAGAAAGGAACAGAACATGGCGGAATTACTGGAGGTAAAGCATCTGTCTGTCAGCTTTGATACCCCGGAGGGGGAAGTGGAAGCTGTCCGGGATGTGAGTTTTTTTGTAAAAAAAGGAGAGACCCTGGCCATCGTAGGAGAATCCGGCTGCGGAAAAAGCGTTCTCTGCCGTTCGATCATGAAGCTGCTCCCCAGGACAGCAAGGATCAAAAGCGGAAGCATCCTTGCAGACGGCCGGGAGATCATCGACTGTGCGGAAAAGGAAATGCAGACGATCCGGGGGAGCTTTTTTTCCATGGTGTTTCAGGATCCCATGACAAGCCTGAACCCGGCGATGACGGTCGGGGCACAGATCGCAGAGGCGGTTCTCATTCACCGGCCGGAGCTTTCCAGGGAAGAAGTGCGCGGACGGGTGTGGGAACTTATGGAACAGGTTGGGATCGATCACCCGAAGGAGAGGGCAGCCCAGTATCCCTGGAATTTTTCCGGAGGCATGCGTCAGAGGGCAGTGCTGGCTATTGCCCTGGCTTCGGAACCGGCGGTCCTTCTGGCTGATGAGCCTACGACAGCACTGGATGTGACGATCCAGGCGCAGATCCTGGCTCTTTTCCGGAAGATACAGGAAAAACTGGGGACAGCGATCGTTCTGGTCTCTCATGACCTCGGAGTGGTAGCTGCGGCTGCTGACCGGGTTGCCGTTATGTATGCGGGGAAAATCTGTGAGACCGGTCTGGTAAGAGAAATCTTTGAAGACCCGAAGCATCCCTATACCAAAGGCCTTCTTCGTTCTCTTCCGGCTCTGTCCAGAGGGAAGAAGGAGCTTTACTGTTTACCCGGCATGCCGCCAAAACTGAATCATCCCCCGGTGGGGGATGCATTTGCCTGTCGAAATCCCTATGCGCTGGCTGTGGATTATGAAAAGCAGCCGCCCATGTTTCAGGTGACGGATACGCATTATGCGGCTACCTGGCTTCTGGATGAGAGAGCCGCAGAGATACGGGCAAAGATCGAAGAGGAAATGAACAAAGGGGAGGCGCTGGATGGTACGCGTGAGGAGATCAAATACCATCCGGGATTTGACCGGAAGGCTTCCGGAAAAGAAGTGCTTATGGAGGTTCAGCATCTGAGCCAGCTCTTTTCCATGACGGGAAAGAAGGTTTTCCGGGCGGTGGATGATGTTTCTTTTGAACTGCGCAAGGGTGAGATCCTGGGACTGGTCGGGGAGTCCGGTTCCGGTAAATCGACGACAGCACGCTGCATCATGAATATCAGTTCTTCTCCCGGTGGTCACATTTTCTATAAAGGGATTGATGTTTTGGATAAAAAACAGTTCCGGAAGAACAGAAAAGCACTTCAGGCTGAACGGCAGATGATCTTTCAGGACTCTGCCTCCAGTCTGAACCAGCGGATGCGGGTGGAGGACATTATCCTGGAGCCGCTGAAGCTCAGCCACAGGAGGCCAAAACACGGAAACTACAGGGAGGAGGCAGAATTTCAGCTGAAATATGTAGGACTGGACAGCAGTTTTCTGGATCGTTATCCTTCGGAACTGTCCGGTGGACAGAGACAGAGAGTGGCGATCGCAAGAGCTCTTATCATGGATCCGGAGCTGGTGGTGGCAGATGAACCCATTGCCTCTCTGGATGTCTCCATTCAGGCTCAGATCGTGAATCTGTTCCGCCATCTGCAGAGAGAGCATGGCTTTTCCTTTTTGTTTATCGCCCACGATCTTTCCATGGTGGAATTCTTATGTGACCGGGTAGGTGTCATGTATCATGGACAACTGGTGGAACTGGCTCCCTGCCGGGAACTTTACTCCAATCCTTTGCATCCCTACACGAAGCAGCTTCTCCTGGCAGTACCGGATCTTGAAAAATACGGGCTGCAAAGTGCAAAGAAAGAAGCAGAGCATCCAGGAAACAGAGTCATTTCGGAAAAAACCTATGGAACAGCGGCGAAAGGAAGCTGGATTGAAGTGCTTCCGGAGCATTTTGTAAGGCTTGATGCAATGGAATGTTCCGATCACCAAAGGAGTCGATTATGAAAAAAAGAACCTGTATTTATATAGGAAAGAAACTGGTGATTTTTCTTGCCAGCATTTTTCTTCTTTCTCTTATCACATTTTATATTTCCCGTCTGGCTCCGGGGGATCCGCTGGTTTCCTATTATGGAGACCGGGTGGAAAAAATGAGCCCGGAGGAAAGAGAGCAGGCGGAAGAAAAATTAGGGCTCAGAGAGCCTGTTTCCGTCCAATACGTAAAATGGCTGGACCGGGCAGTTCACGGGGATTTTGGGATTTCCTGGAAATACAAGACGGATGTAATGGAAGTGATCGGAGGCAGAGTGGGAAATACACTGCTTCTGGGCGGCATCGGTTTTGTACTGACATTCGGGCTGGCTCTGCTTTTGGGAATTTTCTGCGCCTGGAAGGAAGGGAGCATTTGTGACCAGCTGATCTGCCGGGTTGGAACGCTCACCAGCTGTATTCCTGAATTCTGGATGTCTCTTATGCTGATCCTGATTTTTGCGGTGCAGCTTCGGTGGCTGCCCAGCAGCGGCGCCTATACCATCGGGAAAAAGGACGATATCGGTGACCGGGCACTTCATCTGATCCTTCCCATGACGATCGTGGTTATGGACCATCTCTGGTATTATGCCTATATGATAAGAAATAAGATTCTGGAGGAAGTGCGGACAGACTATGTGCTTCTGGCGAAATCCAAAGGACTGAACCGGAAAAAGATTCTTTTCGGACACTGCCTGCGAAATGTGATCCCTACCTATCTGAGTATCATGGCAATTTCCGTTCCGCATATTCTGGGCGGAACTTACATTATCGAGTCGGTATTCTCTTATCCCGGTATTGGAACGCTTTCTTATGAAAGTGCCAGATACGGTGACTACAACCTTCTCATGGTGCTGTGTGTGCTTTCGGGAATCCTTGTGATTTTCTGCAATATGATCGCTCAGACCATCAATGAGCGTATCGATCCCCGGATCCGGGCAGAAGAGGCAATGAAAGATTCAGGAGAGGAGGCATAATATGGAAGCTTTTCATGAAAAAAGGCAGGAATCCATTGCTGCGGGAGCAGAAGCGTTCCGGATCGTCGGAATGAAAAAGGAAGAAGAAGCGGTGGGCACCGGTACAAAAAAGAAAAAAGGACCGAAGCTTCCGGTCGTTTCCCTGATGGTTCTGGGGCTGATCCTGGCTGGCTGTCTGATCTTTCCGTTTCTCATCAAAAAAGATCCTTCCTATATGGATCTTATGAGTGCAAACCAGGCACCCTGTCGACAGTTTCTCTTTGGAACAGATACCATGGGCCGTGATATTTTTCATATGATCTGGTCCGGTGGAAGGATTTCTTTGTTTATCGGCTGCGTCTCTACGCTGATCTCTACCGTGATCGCGATTCTCTTCGGGGGTTTAAGCGGCATTGCACCACAGTGGGCGGATACACTGCTTATGCGGTTTACAGAAGTTTTCCTGAGTATTCCGAATCTGCTTCTGGTGATCCTTCTCCAGGCAATCCTTGGAAAACCAAATGTACTTTCCGTTTCGCTGGTCATCGGTGTTACCAGCTGGGCCAGCATTGCAAAAGTAGTCCGCACAGAAGTACGCCAGATCCGGGGCAGTGATTATGTGACGGCTTCCCGCTGTATGGGCGGCAGCTTTTTCCATGTGCTGGGACGACACCTGACCCCGAACTTTCTGCCGGCGATCCAGTTCATGGTGGTTATGAATGTAAGAAGTGCCATTGTGGCGGAATCCACTTTAAGCTTTATGGGAATGGGTCTGCCTCTGGAGACCGTTTCCTGGGGAAGCATGCTCTCACTTTCCGAAAAAGCACTGCTGAGCGGATCCTGGTGGATCATCCTGATCCCGGGAGCCTTCCTGGTGGCAACGCTTATGAGTATGACAGAAATCGGGCAGTTCCTACAGAAAGAACTGAATCAGAAGGAGAGTAATCTTT
>CAKRQP010000177.1:0-4055 GCA_934393555.1 uncultured Lachnospiraceae bacterium | reverse complement strand
TAAGATATAGTATGCCACTTTAACGGAACAATATCAATAATATCGGAACAACATTTGCTGAAATAACGGAACAATGCATCGCAGTTATTCCAAAAAAGACACCTGCATAGCTGCATTTTTTCTATCATATTTTTACCTCAGCATCCCCGGCAGATCCACCTTCTTCTCCGTACCCAAAATCATATTCCGGAGGCCAGGGGCGTGCTGGCGGAGCATGATGAAGGTCATGAGACCTGCCAGGAATCCGAGTTCCGGACCGTATTCCAGGAAGGCCGGGAGGATGAAGGCGGCGGGGATCAGGACCGCGCCTAAGGGGAGATAGCCGGTGAGCAGCACAGCCGTGAGACCAATCAGGCAGGAAAAGAGGCCGCCCATGGGCCAGATGAGGATCAGGGCTGCTGCGTTGCAGGCCACGCCTTTTCCACCATGAAACCAGTGCCAGAAGGGATAATCATGCCCCAGGATGCAGCCAAGACCGGCGTAGGCCGCGGCGAGGCTCCCTAGCTCCGCCTCGTAAACATAGCGGCAGAGCAGGCAGGCCAGGAGCGTTTTGCCCACATCGCCTGCCAGCACGCGGAAGGCGCAGCCCACACCGCCCTGCTCTGCCAGATTTGCCATGCCCGGATTGCCTGTACCGATCTCAAAAGCACTTTTGCCGATTCGTTCCTGCGCCACCAGTTCCGCTGTCAGGAAGCTGCCGCAGAGATAACCCGTTAATATACAGAAAATTCTTCCCATCTTTGTCTCCTCTTCTTCCGATTTATGCTTATTTCCGCTCTGCTTCATTCATGCAGAACATCTTCTTTCCCTATTATTTTTCCCGGATAAGCGTTGACAATTCAACTTTTTTCCACTATGCTTAACGTTGAAATTTCAACAAAATCAATCTATCAAAGAAAATGCACGTTCCTTTGACAGATACCAAATATGAAAAATCACAAAGGATTCCCACATTATGCTCGAACGATTCGAAGATCTCACCGCCGGTGTCACCCAGGTTTACAAGAACATCCAGCGGATCAAAAAACAACGGATGAACAGCCTGGGCCTTAAGGGCACTCAGGTCATGTGTATTTATTATCTCTCCATCCACCCGGGGGGAATGACTGCCGCCGACCTTTCCCGTATCACCGTGGAGGACAAGGCCAGCATTTCCCGGATTCTCGCAGAGCTGGAGGAGGAAGGCTACATCACTTATGAAACGGAGCCTGGCCGGAAATACCGGGCTCCCGCCCTTCTCACAGAAAAAGGCCGGGAAACAGCGGTGAAAATCCAGCAGCTGATTCTTCAGGCCACGGAAGCCGGAGGCCAGGGGCTCACTGACGAGGAGCGGGAAATTTTTTACCGGGCACTCTTCCAGATTGCAGACAATCTCTCCGCCCTCCTCACAAACCTGTCCAAGTGACGCCTGATGCGTGTAAAAACCTCATTGTCACTGGCAATACTTCAAAACATGGGCAGCCCTATTCGCGACTCTTTGCTGCCACACATTACCTTAGTACAGCGTTTTCAAACCAGCCAGACCATTGACTTATCTGCTTCTCTTTGAAACGCTATTCTGGAAAGGATCCATCCATGAACCCATTAAAGAAAATTTACTGCCGCACCTTCCAGACGGCATTTAAGCTGGCTCTTCCTCTCCTTCCCTACCGCAATCCGAAAATTCTGGGAAGCGTGAAGGAGATCCCGGCTCTTCTGGAAAAGAAAAACTGCAATACCGTCCTTCTCATCACCGACGGCGGCATCCGAAAGCTCGGCCTCACAGAGCGCCTCGAAAAGGCTCTGGCCGATGCCGGAATCCCCTGCATCGTCTACGACAGAACTGTTGCCAATCCCACTACTGCCAACGTCGAGGAGGCCCTGAATCTCTATCTTTCCAACAACTGCCAGGCCATCATCGGTTTCGGCGGAGGTTCCAGCATGGACTGCGCCAAGGCCGTCGGTGCCCGGGCCGCCTGCCCGAAAAAGAGTCTCGCCAAAATGGAAGGAATCCTCAAAGTCCGCCATAAGCTGCCCCTTCTCATCGCCGTTCCCACTACCGCAGGCACCGGCAGCGAGACCACTCTGGCTGCCGTCATCACCGACGATAAAACCCGGCACAAATATCCCATCAACGACTTTTTCCTGATTCCGGACTACGCGGTGCTGGACCCGAAGGTGACACTTAGCCTGCCGCCTTTCATCACCGCCACCACCGGAATGGATGCCCTGACCCACGCCGTGGAGGCCTATATCGGCAACTCCACCACCCACGGCACCCGGGAAAATGCCCTTCAGGCCGTGAAACTTATCTTTGAAAATCTCGACACCGCCGTCGAAAAAGGCTTCGATATCAACGCCCGCCGAAACATGCTCCGGGCCTCCTACTATGCAGGCTGTGCCTTCACCAAATCCTATGTGGGCTACGTTCATGCCGTCGCTCATTCTCTCGGCGGAGCTTATAACGTTCCCCACGGCCTTGCCAATGCCGTTCTCCTGCCCTTCGTGCTGGAAGCCTACGGCCCCGTCGTTTACCCGAAACTCCATGCCCTGGCCAACGCCGCCGGTCTCGCTGACAAAAACACCCCTGACGAGGAGGCCGCAAAAACTTTCATCGCTGCCATCCAGGCCATGAAAGAGCGCTACGGCATCGGCGATCATATCCCCGAAATCCGCGAAGAGGATATTCCGAAGCTGGCCCGCTACGCCGACAAGGAAGGAAATCCCCTTTATCCCGTTCCTGTCCTCATGGACAGCGAAGAGCTGGAACAATTCTATTATCTTCTGATGGAAAAGGAGGCCTGACCTATGAATGAACAGGAAATTCATGCAATCGTAAAAAAACAGCGCGCCTATTTTTACACCGGAGCCACTTTAAACGTCGATTTCCGGCTGGCAGCCCTGAAAAAACTGAAAACTGCCATTCAGAAACGCCAGGACGAGATCCATGCCGCAATCCAGGCAGATCTTGGAAAAAGCGCTTTCGAGAGCTATATGTGCGAGACCGGTCTGACTTTAAGTGAAATCTCTTATATGGAGAAACATACCCGCTCCTTCGCCCGTGAAAAAAGAGTCCATACCCCTCTGGCACAGTTTCACTCCAGAAGCTTTACGAAGCCTTCTCCCTACGGCTCCGTACTGATCATGAGCCCCTGGAATTATCCCTTCCTGCTCACTCTGGAGCCGCTGGTCGATGCGATCGCTGCCGGAAATACTGCGGTTTTAAAGCCAAGTGCTTATTCCCCGAATACCAGTGCCATCATCCAAGAGCTGATCGAAGACTGCTTTCCACCGGAATTTGTCTCTGTCATTACAGGCGGCCGTGCCGAAAATACCTGCCTTCTCAGAGAACACTTTGACTATATCTTTTTCACCGGAAGTCAGGCTGTAGGCCGTGAGGTCATGCGCCAGGCTGCAGAGCATCTGACGCCTGTCACTCTGGAACTGGGAGGAAAAAGTCCCTGCCTCGTGGACCGTACTGCCAATCTGAAGCTGGCGGCCCGCCGGATCGTCTTCGGTAAATTTTTAAACTGCGGGCAGACCTGCGTAGCCCCTGACTATATTTACTGTGATCCTGCCATCAAAGACCAGCTCATCGAAGAGATCAAAAAGGAGATTCGCCGTCAGTTTACGGAAGATCCCCTTTCCTGTCCCACCTATGGAAAAATCGTCAATGAAAAGCATTTTCAGAGGATCACCGCACTGATGGATCCGAAAAAAACAGTCTGGGGCGGTTCCACGCTGCCGGAGAAACAGAAGATCGCGCCTACCGTTATGGATCATGTGACCTTCTCTGACCCGGTCATGCAGGAAGAGATCTTCGGTCCTGTCCTGCCGGTGCTGACCTGGGATTCCCTGGAGGGCGCTGTTGCCAAAATCAATTCCATGGCTCATCCTCTGGCCCTCTACCTTTTCACCAGTGACAAAAAGACCGCCCGCTTTGTGACCTCCCATTGCGGCTTTGGCGGAGGCTGCATCAACGATACCATCATCCATCTGGCCACCAGCGAAATGGGGTTTGGCGGTTTCGGCGAGAGCGGCATGGGATCCTACCACGGAAAAGCCGGTTTTCTCAC
>CAKRQP010000176.1:0-4083 GCA_934393555.1 uncultured Lachnospiraceae bacterium | reverse complement strand
ATGTTTGGAATCATGGCAGTTCTTTTGGGCAGTGGAGATGCCTTCCATCTGGTTCCCCGTGCATGGGCACTCTGTACAACCGGTCTTGAGAATTTTACCGTACAGCTGGGCTTAGGTAAGTGGATCACTTCTGTCACCATGACGATCTTTTATGTGGTGCTCTATCATATCTGGCGTACACGTTATCAGATCAAAGGTCATAAAGCAACTACGGCCGCTGTCTATGGCCTTGCAGGACTGAGGATCATTCTGTGCATGATGCCGCAGAATGACTGGCTCAGCGCAGCTGCTACGCTTTCCTGGGGGATCTACCGTAACATTCCGTTCGCACTGATGGGATTACTGATTATCGTTTTATTCTATAAAAGTGCAAAAGAGAATAAGGATCCGTCTTTCCGTTGGATGTGGCTGACGATCGTTCTGAGTTTTGCTTTCTATATTCCAGTTGTGCTGTGGGCAGATGTCATTCCGATGATCGGTATGCTGATGATCCCCAAAACCTGTGCCTATGTATGGACCGTGCTGATCGGCTATAACGCAATGAAAAAAGAAATTGCGTAACTTTTTTGCTAAAGCAATCCTTTATCTGATTTCTATAGCCGCAAGCCTTTGATATCTTTCATGCGTGATAAGATCATATTGCAGCTGCAGCTGATCATGCCGGGCAGTGTATCAATGACATTGTGCAGGAAATGTTCCATTTCATCACTTGATGAAGCAACGGCATGTACATGCAGCTTGTCCCTTCCAGTGACACGGTAAATCTGTGTGACGATATCATTCTTGTATAATAGATCTGTCACCTGCATCAGCTGATCTGGTTTTGTCTCGATCTCAAAATAGCATGAGACAGCACCGCTGATCTTTTGCGGATTTATGATGGTTGTATATTCTTCAATCACGCCTTTTTTCTCCAAAGCCTGAATCCGGGCTTTTACGGCGACTCTGGAAATACCGGTTTCTTCACCGATATCAGAGTAAGAGATACGTGCATTTTTTATAAGTAACCGGATGATCTTCTGATCCAGTTCATCTAAACCGTCCAGGTACATAAGTGCCCTCCTGTAAAATGATATCCTTTTATCGTGTTTTGTTTCAATATCATATCATTTGCATTACTAAAAGTAAACGGTAGCTTGACTTACTTGCTGTATATACATATAATTATTACGGAACGGAATTTAAAACTTGCGTTTTGAACGTTCCGAACAGTGGAGTTTTCTTTTCTGGAGGGATATGATAATGTCAAAAGATGAATATTTGATCACAGATACGCCCCTGAAAGCGTTGACCGTTTTTGCAATGCCCATGATTCTAGGAAGCTTCTTTCAACAAGTATATAATATGGCTGATTCCATTATCGTTGGTCAGTTTGTAGGTTCCTCAGCACTTGCAGCTGTCGGTGCCTGTGCTGCACTTACGAATGTCTTCATCTGTGTGGCATTGGGTGCCGGTGTCGGAGCCGGTGTGCTTGTGAGCCGCTATTTTGGAGCCAGGGATTACAGCAAAATGAAAACAATTGTATCGACATCATTGATCAGTTTTCTGATCCTGAGCATAGTTCTGGGTGTTTTTGGCTTTTGCTTTTCCCATTCAATGATGCGTTTATTACAGACACCTGCTGATATCCTGGATGAAGCAGTACTGTATCTTCGGGTTTATTTTGTAGGATTTCCGTTCCTGTTTATGTACAACATCCTTTCAACGATGTTTACTTCCATCGGTGAATCAAAGATTCCGTTGGGACTGTTGATATTTTCTTCTGTTTTGAATATATTTATGGATCTCTGGATGGTGGCCGGCCTGGGGCTAGGGGTGTTCGGTGCAGCACTTGCAACTCTCATTGCACAGGGGATTTCCGCAGTGTTTTCGCTTTTGATCTTCTTTTACCGGATGCGTCGATATAAAAGCCATTTTAGGTGGTTTGACAGGCTGGAGTTACATTCCATGCTTCGGATTGCCGTACCGTCAGTTCTCCAGCAGTCCACTGTGTCCATTGGTATGATGATCGTACAGGCAGTTGTAAATCCCTTCGGTACACAGGCACTCGCAGGTTATTCAGCAACGATGAGAGTAGAGAATGTGTTTTCACTGATATTCGTATCCATTGGAAATGCGGTTTCGCCGTATGTTTCCCAGAATCTTGGCGCCGGGAAAATCGAACGTATCAAAAAGGGATATCACGCTGCACTGGTGTTGGATCTGTGCTTTGCAGTCCTTGCTTTCATAGTCATTGAAACCCTGCACACCCAGATTTCTTCGCTGTTTCTGGGGAAAGATGGAACGGCTCTTGCATATCAGGTGTCCGGGGATTATATGAGATGGCTCGGTTACTTTTTCATTTTCATGGGAATCAAGATGGCAACCGATGGAGTTCTCCGCGGACTCGGGATCATGCGGCCGTTTCTTATGGCAAATATGGTAAACCTTGCGATCCGTCTGGCAGTTGCCCTGATTTTTGCACCGCGTTTTGGTATTGCATTTGTCTGGCTTGCTGTACCGGCTGGCTGGCTTGCCAATTTTCTGATTTCTTATGTGGCGCTCAGAAAATCATGGCCGGCTGATAAGGTGGTTTCCCCTCGATAAGAACGGAATAGTAAGATTCATTCTATCCTTTAAAAACAGAATCATCAAGCAATTTAACAAAGCCGATGCAGGAGCTGCAATCAACTCCAGCATCGGCTTTCTTGCTTCTACAGGGATAGACCGCCCCAAAGCGCAAGAAAAAAGCATGTCAAAAACGACACTGATCGATTGCCGCATTAAGAAATACGCTTATCAGGAAGTATCACAAATATATCAGGAATTAGAGGTATCACAGGATGGCCTGTCACGCTCGCAGGTTGAGCTGATGAGGGAAAGATATGGGGGGAACAGTTTTTCCAGGCGAAAAAATTGTATATGATGCTGGCAACAAGTTTAAAGAAAGCGTATGTCCGTTATTATGGCTAACTGCTCTGGGAGGATGAAAATGTGGTATTCTCAAAATAATAGTTGCGTAACACCTATGCTATGGTTATAATAAAATGACAGTAATTCAGCGACAGAAAAACAGAGAGCCATGAAAGAATGGTAAAAGATATCATGAAACAACACAGGATCAATAAAAACGTCAAAGAATAAGGAGGAGTTTTAAATGAATGTTACTGAAATCAGACGTCCGGCTGATATGGAAAGAATTACAACACCAGAGCTTGCGCAGGCTTTTATTGAAGAGCAGGTCGCATTGATCAAAGAGCAGGTGGGAGATAAGAAGGTTCTTCTCGCTCTTTCTGGTGGAGTGGATTCATCTGTTGTTGCAGCTCTTCTGATCAAAGCAATTGGTCAGCAGTTGGTATGTGTTCATGTAAATCATGGTCTGCTTCGTAAAGGCGAGCCGGAGCAGGTAGTGGAAGTGTTCCGCAACCAGATGAATGCAAATCTTGTTTATGTGGATGCAACCGATCGTTTCCTGGATAAACTGGCAGGAGTGGAAGATCCTGAGACAAAGAGAAAAATTATCGGCGGAGAATTCATTGAAGTATTTGCTGAGGAAGCAAGAAAACTGGAAGGAATCGAGTTCCTGGCACAGGGTACGATCTGGCCGGATATTCTTGAGTCCGAGGAAGGGATCAAGGCGCATCATAATGCAGGCGGACTTCCGGAGGATATGGATTTTGAACTGGTAGAGCCGGTCAGAATTCTTTTCAAAGATGAGGTTCGTGTTGTTGGTGATGAACTTGGTCTGCCGCATGGTATGGTTTATCGCCAGCCGTTCCCGGGACCGGGACTGGGCGTTCGTTGTCCGGGAGCCATCACCCGTGATCGTCTGGAAGCAGTACGTGAGTCTGATGCGATCCTTCGTGAAGAGTTTGAGAAGAACGGACTGGAAGGAAAGATCTGGCAGTATTTCACGGTTGTTCCGGATTTCAGATCAACCGGAATCAAAGATGGAAAACGTGCTTTTGAGTGGTGCTGTATCGTTCGCGCGGTATGTACAACGGATGTTATGACTGCAACCGTTGCAGAACTTCCGCATGAACTGATGGTTCATATCACAGATCGTATTACCCATGAAGTTGCCGGGATCAATCGTGTGCTTTA
>CAKRQP010000175.1:0-4100 GCA_934393555.1 uncultured Lachnospiraceae bacterium | reverse complement strand
ACCTACCAGATCACCGTGAAGAATGACGGAAACCTGACGATCAAAGACATCGAAGTAACGGATGAACTGACCGGAAACACCGGCGACAAGGCATGGAAGATCGACAGCTTAAGCCCGGATGAAAGCAAAGTATTTACAGCTGAGTACAAAGTGACAGAAGCAGACATCTTAAAGGGTGAGGTACACAACGAAGCAACTGCCAAAGGCAAGAGTCCGGATCCGGAGAAACCGGAAGTACCGGTAGATCCCGGAACCAAAGACGAGCCGACCGTGAAAGCAGAACCCAGTCTTTTCGTAGACAAGGAAGCAAATCAGAAGGCAGGCGGCTATGCACTTGGCGAAGAGATCAGCTACACCATCCGCGTACTGAACAATGGAAATGTGACCATCAGCAGCATCACAGTAACGGATGAAATGACCGGTCTCAATGAGACGATCCCGACACTGGCAGTCGGAGAGGAAAAGACCTTCACTACTACCCATAAAGTGACAGAAGCAGATATCCTCAAAGGAAAGATCCTCAACGTTGCAACAGCAAAGGGAACGGATCCCAAAGGAAATCCGGTAGAAAAAGATGACACCAAGGAAATCGACACCGAGCCGAAGAATGCTCATGTAACTCTGGAAAAAGAAACAACCAGCACACCTGCAGACGGTAAAGCTTATGTGATCGGCGAAAAGATCACCTACCAGATCACCGTGACCAATGACGGAAATCTGACAGCAGCCAACCTTGTTGTAACCGATGAACTCACCGGAAACAGCGGAGAAAATGCATGGAAGATCGAAAGTCTGGCACCGGGAGAAAGCAAAGTATTTACAGCAGAATATACCGTGACAGAGGCTGACGCCCAGGCAGGTAAAGTAGTCAATACCGCAGCAGCATCCGGAACGAGTCCGGATCCGGAAAAACCGGAGCTCCCGACTACACCGGGAACCAAGGAAGTTCCGACGCAGGATAACAGCGGAACGATCCAGATCACCAAGAACCTGACTCTGGATGGTGAAAGCGTAACCGCGAAGGATGTCACCTTCTATGTGGCACTTTTCGAGGATGAAGCCTGCACCGTAAGACTGACCGAAGCAAAAGGCCTGACCTTTAACGGAACCTCTGCAGCAACGGTTACCTTTGATCACATGCTTGTCGGAAAGACCTATTATGTAAGTGAGACCGATGGAAATGGTAATGTTGTGACAAACGGCAGTATCAACGGAACACCTTACATGGCAGACTTCTCCGATGGAAGAGGTGTCACAGTCAGCGAGACAAACGGAAGTGCAAGCCTGACATTCACCAATGTATTCAGGACTCTGCCGTCCGATCGCTTCTATAAAGATGCAAGACTGACACTTACGAAGAAAGTTCTGGATGCAGACGGAAAGGCAAAGAAGAGCAATGAGACCTTCTACATCGGCCTCTTTGCAGACGCAGCGCACACTCAGCTGACAGACCGTACCACCGAAAATGTGATCGCACTGGATATGAATGGAGCTTCTGAATCCGCAGCGAAGACCATCAACATCGTGATCTCCGCTGACACACCGGCTACCTTCTATATCGCTGAGGTAGATAAAAACGGCAACCCGGTAGGCAAAGACTTTGCATACGAGGCAACCGTGGATCTGCCGGAGGTTACCTTAAGTGAGACCAACAGTAATGTTTCTGTAGTGATCACCAACCAGGAAAAGGCAGAAGAACCGACAGAAACCGAAGAACCGACAGAGAAGCCGACAGAAACAGAAGAGCCGACAGCCAAGACTACTGAAAAACCGGCAGATAAGACAACGAAAGCACCGAAGACCGGTGATAATACCAACATCTGGTTATATGTAACACTGATGATGCTTTCTGCTCTTACCGGAAGCGGTTACGCAGTACGCAGACGGAGAAAAAACCGTAAAGCAAGATAAGCAGTAAAGACCGGAGGGGCGTGGAAAAAATCCACGCCTCTCTTTCCTTTATGAGACCGTTATAAGACCGGAAAACGGTAGAATCATACTATAATCAGCCGGAATTGCGGGAACTGCTTTGCAGCGGAGCGATTCGCAGGCATCATCGTATTTATGATCACAGAAAACGGGGGAAAAAATATGGGATATGACAGGATGGAACAGGAAAAAAGCCCCACAGAAATGATGTATGGTCTCACGCATGCTTTCTACGAAGAGAAGGATGCGGAGAAGATCTTAGGTTTTTATGATCCGAAAGCCATTTGCTGGTTTGGAATGACAGAGCGCGGGGAAGCTTATCATATCCAGAGCCTGAGAGAAAAACTGCAGACGATTTTTGAGAATATGCAGAAGACCTATATGGAAAAAGAAAACTATCGGGTGGTGACGGAAAATAATAAAAGCTGTATGATATCCGGAAATCTGGCACTTCTGGAAAATGGTGAGAGGATTGAAAATGAAATTTCCGCTTTCTGGACTTTTTTTCAGGGAGTCTGGTATCTGAGCCGGTTTTCGATCCAGCATGCCGGGATGACACCGGAACCGGAAAAAGAAGCCTGGGAAGAAAAACTGGATCTGGAAAAAAGCAGAAACCAGACCTTGATGAATCTGATCCAGGGGAGCGTGCTGGAATATGATGTCCGGAAGGATCAGCTGGATCTTTACATTCAGAGAAGTATGAGGGAACCGAAAAAGCACATGGTATATCCGGATCTTTTCAAATCCGGAAAAGCTCTTTTTCAGGCTTCTGTTCATCCGGATGACAGAGAAAAACTGGAGAAAGCCTTCCTGAAAGATCAGGACTACCGGATCATCGAGTTCCGCTTTCAGGAAAAAGAAGGCTTTTACTCCTGGAAACGCCTGACCCTCCAGAAAGTGCGGGACTCCAAAGGAAAACTGCTTCGGATCCTCGGAAATGTCGTGGATATCAGCCTGGAACGGGAACTGTTGGAAGAGGCGCGAAAGGACAGTCTCACAGGGGCCTATAACCGGTATGGGCTTCGTACGTCCCTTGAGAGCTACTGTGGCGAATTGAAACGAAGAAAAAGAGGAGTCAAAGGAGCCGTCCTTCTTCTTGACCTGGACAACTTTAAAAATCTGAATGATACCTGCGGCCATCCGGCCGGAGATCAGGTACTGAAAGATCTGGTAGAGCTTCTGAAAAGTCATTTCAGGAGCGATGACAAGATTTTCCGTATGGGTGGAGATGAATTTCTGATCCTGATGAAGGACATTCCCGGAAAGGAGATCGTCTGCCGGAAAGGAAAGGCGATCGTAGAAGATTTCTCAAAATATGCCGCGCAGTATGATACCCATGGTGTTCCGCTGAGTCTCAGCATCGGAGCAGTGGTCTTTTCCGGAAGGATCAGCGGCAGCCGTGAGATTTATCAGAGAGCGGACGAGGCTCTCTACGAAGTCAAAAACCATGGAAAAAAAGGCATCCACGTTGATGAAACCTGATTTTCCTGTATGTGTGAGAAGGACGGAAAAGATAAAAAATGCCGCTTCGGAAAGTGAGATTTCCGGGCGGCATTTTTTTATGCGGTCTTATGGACTTCTTCCAGCTGAGCGGTATAAAGCTTGTAATAGTGGCCTTTTTTTGCCATGAGTTCTTCGTGGGTTCCGGTTTCCATGATGCCGCCGTCGTCAATGTACATGATCCGGTCGCAGTCGCGGATCGTGGAGAGGCGATGAGCGATGATAAACGAAGTCCTTCCCTGGAGCATGGCATTGAGACCGGTCTGCAGGGCTTTTTCCGTCTGCACGTCAATACTGGAGGTGGCCTCATCAAGGATCAGGATAGAAGGATCCGAAAGCAGCGTCCGGGCAAAGGAGATAAGCTGCTTCTGCCCCTGGCTTAACATGGAGCCGCGCTCCCGGACCTCCGTATTATACCCTTCCGGCATCCGGCTGATGAACTCATCGGCGCAGACGATCCGGCTGGCTTTTTGAATCTCCTCTTCCGAGGCGGTCAGTTTGCCGTAGCGGATGTTGTCTCCGATGGTGCCGGAGAAAATGAAGCTGTCCTGCATCATGATCCCCATCTGGGAACGGAGGGAGTGGATGGTCACATCCGAGATATCCTGGCCGTCAATGAGGACACGGCCGCTGTCCACGTTGTAGAAGCGGGAGATCAGGTTGACGATGGT
>CAKRQP010000174.1:0-4168 GCA_934393555.1 uncultured Lachnospiraceae bacterium | reverse complement strand
GGAGAAAAGCAGGAGATCCTCAAAGCGGATCTGGGCTTTATGGGTGTCCGTGTCCGTGCGGGAAGCCATACCTTTTCCCTGGACTATCATCCGCCGCTTCTGAAGGAAGGCTGCATTCTCAGCCTGATCGGCTGGCTGATCTATCTGTCATATCTGGCAGCAGGAACACGAAACAGCAGAAAAAGCAAAAGAGGAGTGAAAACATCATGATCGATTTTAATATCCCACCGTTTACCGGGAAAGAACTGGAGTATATGCAGCAGGCGATAAAAAACAAAAAAATCTGCGGAGACGGCGAGTTTACCAAGAAATGCAGCCGTTGGATGGAAGAAAAATTTCAGGCAAACCATGTGCTTCTGACGACATCCTGTACACATGCGCTGGAGATGGCTGCGGTACTGACCCAGGTGAAGCCGGGAGATGAGGTCATTCTTCCCTCCTACACTTTCGTTTCTACTGCCGATGCTTTTGTTCAGAGAGGAGCGACTCTGGTGTTTGTGGATATCCGTCCGAAAACCATGAACCTGGATGAGCGCCTGATCGAGGATGCCATTACAGAGAAGACAAAAGTCATCGTTCCGGTGCATTATGCCGGAGTGGGCTGTGCCATGGATGAGATCATGGAGATCGCAGCACGCCATCATCTGATGGTGGTGGAGGATGCAGCCCAGGGTGTTTACGCATACTATAAAGGAAGAGCACTGGGCACGATCGGTGATTTTGGCTGCTACAGCTTCCATGAGACGAAAAATTATTCTATGGGAGAGGGCGGCGCCCTGGTCTTCCAGAACAATGATTATCTGGAGAGAGCAGAGATCGTCCGGGAAAAAGGAACCGACCGAAGCAAATTCTTCCGTGGTCAGGTGGACAAATACCGTTGGATGGATTACGGTTCCTCTTATCTGCCCAGCGACCTGAATGCAGCATATCTCTGGGCACAGCTGGAAATGGCAGAAAAAATCCGGGAAGACCGTCTGGAAAGCTGGAACTATTACCATGAGGAACTTCGTCCACTGGCAGATGCCGGTTATATCGAGCAGCCGTTTATCCCGGATTATGCGGAACACAATGCACATATGTACTATATCAAGACGAAGGATCTGGAGACCCGAGGAAGACTGATCGATTTTCTGGCGAAACGGGAGATCCATACCGTTTTCCATTATGTACCCCTTCATTCAGCTCCTGCCGGACAGAAGTTCGGCCGTTTCCATGGAGAGGATAAATACACGACGAAGGAGAGCGAACGTCTTCTGCGTCTGCCCATGTATTACCAGCTGAAAGAAGAAGATCAGGAACAGGTCGTAAAGGCCGTAAAGGAATTTTATGAGTAAAGCAGGACAGATTTTTAAACGACTGACACCTTACAATATCAAAAAAGGTGTCCGTTATCTGAAACATTACGGAGTGAAGGGTTTTTATGCCCGCCTTCTGGAGCGCTTTGAAGAGCGGGAAGTGGAATATCAGGAATGGTATGAGAAACATAAGCTTTCCGAAGAAGAGCTGGCCCGTCAGCGAAAGAAAAAGTGGAAAGATCCTGTGGTCATCAGCGTACTGGTGCCTGCTTACCGGACTCCGGAGGCTTTTCTGAAGCAGATGATGGAATCTGTGCTGCTTCAGACCTATCCCTATCTGGAACTCTGTATTGCCGATGGAAGCGGAACGGATGATTCCGTGGAAAACGTAGTGAAAGAGTATCAGAAAAAGGATCCCAGGATCCGGTACCGACGGCTGGAGAAAAACGAAGGCATTGCGGGAAATACCAATGCAGCGATCGAAATGGCCTCCGGAGAATATATGGCATTGTTTGATCATGATGATCTTCTTTCTCCCAACGCACTTTTTGAGGTGGCTTCTGCCATTGAAAAAGAAAAAGCCGATGTGGTCTATACGGATGAAGATAAGGTGACTTCCGATCTGAAAGAGCATTTTCAGCCGCATTTCAAGCCGGATTTCAATCCGGATCTTCTCTGTGCAAACAATTACATCTGCCATCTTTTCGTGGTGAAAAGAAGCCTTGCGCTGAAGCTGGGCGGCCAGGATCCGGCTTATGACGGAGCACAGGACTATGATTTCATTTTCCGTTGTACGGAAAACGCGGAAAAAATTGTCCATGTTGCCAAAATCCTTTATCACTGGAGAGTACATCAGGCTTCTACAGCGGACAATCCTTCCAGCAAGCTGTATGCGTTTGATGCGGGAAAAAGAGCCATCGAAGCGCACCTTGCAAGGATAGGGGCGAAAGCGGAGGTCAGTCATACGAAGGATCTTGGCTTTTACCGGGTGAAGTATCAGGTCCAGGGAAATCCACTGGTGTCCATCGTGATCCCGAATAAGGATGAAAAAGAAACCTTGAAAAAATGCCTGGAATCGATCTGGAAGAAGACCTCTTATTCCAACTATGAGATCATTCTGGTGGAAAATAACAGTACGACACAGGAAATCCGGGACTACTATAAAGAACTGGATGGTAAGGAACGGGTACGGGTTGTATACTGGGACAAAGAGTTTAATTATTCCGCGATCAATAATTTTGGCATTTCCCATGCAAAAGGCGAGTATATCCTCTGTCTGAACAATGATATTACGGTGATCTCTCCGGACTGGATGGAAGAACTTCTGGCCAACTGCCAGCGGCCGGAGGTGGGGATCGTGGGAGCAAGGCTTTATTATCCGGACAACACGATCCAGCACGCAGGCATTGTTCTCGGTATGGGCGGCTGTGCGGGAAGCCTTTTCGTCGGCCTTGCGAGAAGCAGAGGCGGTTATCTTCACAAAGCAGCACTCCAGCAGGATCTGAGTGCAGTGACGGCAGCCTGCTTCATGGTAAAAAAAGAAGTCTTTGAGAAAGCAGGAGGCTTTGAGGAAAAACTGGCGGTGGCCTTTAATGATGTGGATTTCTGTCTGAAAGTCCGTCATGCCGGTTATCTTGTGGTTTATGATCCTTATGCAGAGCTTTATCACCATGAATCCAAGACCAGAGGCTATGAAAATACGGAAGCCAAAAAGCGCCGTTTCCAGGAGGAGATCGAGTATATGCGCTGTCATTGGATGCCGGATATTTTAAGAGATCCCTACTATAATGAGAATCTGTCTCTGAAGGCCAGTGATTATTCCCTTCGGAGCTGACAGCAGAATGGAGAGAAGCATGAAGAAACAAGTATCTGTCATTATTCCAAATTTCAACGGGAGAGATTATCTGAAGGACTGCCTGACTTCCCTGAACCAGCAGCATTTCCGGGATTTTGAAGTGATCCTGGTGGATAATGCCTCTACAGATGACAGTCTGTCGCTGGCAAAAGAACTCTGTCCGGCAATCAAAGAAATCCTTCTTTCTGAAAATTTTGGCTTTTGCCGGGCTGTAAATGAAGGGATCAAAGCCTCGCATGCTCCGTTTGTGCTTCTTCTGAACAATGATACCGTGGTGGATCCGGATTTTGTGGGAACTCTTTATGAGGCGATCAAAGGAAAAGAAAAAGTGTTTTCCTGTGCATCCCAGATGAGAAAAATGACAGATCCGTCCCGGATGGATGACGGAGGCGATTTTTACTGTGCGCTTGGCTGGGCCTTTGCCCGAGGAAAAGACAAGCCTTATGAGAAATACACAAAGCCGGGAGCAATCTTCTTCTCCTGCGCCGGAGCTGCGATCTACAGAAGAGAAGTCTTTGAGAAGATTGGATATTTTGATGAGATCCATTTTGCCTATCTGGAGGATCTGGACGTTGGCTACCGGGCAAGGATTTTCGGTTATGAGAACCGCTATGAGCCGAAAGCCATTGTATATCATATGGGAAGCGGAACGACCGGTTCCCGCTACAATGAGTTCAAGGTACGTTATTCTGCCAGGAACAACCTTTATGTGGTCTATAAAAATATGCCTGTCTTTCAGCTGCTTCTGAATCTTCCGTTTCTTCTGGCGGGCTGTATCGTAAAATATTTCTTTTTCCGGAAAAGGGAGATGGGCGGTGAGTACTTCCGTGGCCTGAAAGAGGCGTTTCTGCTGATGAAACCGGAAAAAAAAGTACGGTTCCGGCCTGAAAATTTTCCTCATTATGTACGGATTCAGCTGGAACTCTGGGGGAATATTATAAGAAGAGCCATGGAGTTTCGGTGAAATATGGGTTGCCCTTTGCGGTATTTTAGTGTATTATAACAGAAAAACTGATGC
>CAKRQP010000173.1:0-4315 GCA_934393555.1 uncultured Lachnospiraceae bacterium | reverse complement strand
CTGACAGGGATCTTAAAGCCCGGAAACAACGGGATCGGCGTGGCACTTGGTTCCGGCTGGTGGTGTGATGCACAGACCTTTGTGGTAAAAAATTATAACTATTTTGGTGATAAAGAGGCGCTTCTGGCAAAAATCGTTCTGGAATTTTCTGACGGAGACCGGGAGGTTTACACCACGAATCCGGAAACCTGGAAATATTTTGGCGATGGACCTTACCGATACAGCGGATTTTTCCTGGGAGAACAGTACGATGCCAGAAAGAAGGGCGTGTACGATGCGTTTTCACTGGCAGATTTTGATGACAGTGGCTGGAAAGCAGCGGCAAAAGAGCCCTGGGAGCTTCCGGTGATCGATGAATGCCGTACCTTCCCGGAAGGCTTTGGAAGAAGCTGGCCGAAAGTACATGGTCAGGAAGTGGCTTTTGAAGGCGGATATCCGGCGCCTGTTCAGGTAACCGCTGTCCGGAGTGCCAGAAAACGGCTGGATCAGGGAGAAAAGGTTTACATTTATGATCTGGAGCAGGAAATGGCAGGCGTACCACGGATTCATTTCCATGAAAAGGAAGGCACAAAGGTTATCATCCGTTATGCGGAGGTACTTTATCCCAATCTTCCGGAATATGGTGAGAATGTAGGCAGGATGATGCTGGAAAATTACCGGGATGCCACCAGTACGGATATTTATATCTGCAGTGGGGAAGAAGGCGAGGTTTACCAGCCAAGATTTACCTTCCACGGCTACCGCTACATCGAGATCAGCGGTGTGGAAAATCCGCCCGCACTTTCCGAGGTGGAGAGCCTCCAGTATTCTTCGATTGAGAAATTTGCCGGAAGCTTTGAGAGCTCCCATGCTCTTCTGAACCGTTTTACGGAGAATGTGCGCTGGTCCCAGCTCTGTAATTTCATTAATATTCCAACGGACTGTCCGCAGAGAAATGAGCGTATGGGCTGGGCAGGTGATACCCACGTTTTCTGCCATACAGCGCTTCTGAACAGCAATCTGAAGCTGTTTTACGAGCGTTATCTGCAGGCATTCGAGGATCTCCAGACGAAGGAAGGCCAGTATCCGGAGATCGCACCGATAGGCGGAGGCTTCGGAGGCGTGACGTATGAGTGTGCCAGCATTTTCATGGCATATGAGCTGTACGGGCAGTACAAAGATGTGCGGATGCTGGAAAAATATTATCCGGGTATGAAAAAATATATGGCATACATGAAGGATAAAGGGCTTCCGGGAGCAGGAAGTGCGGCAGTAGGACCTTTGGGTGACTGGCTGGCACCGGAAGAAACGGATCTTCCTCTGCTTTGGAATGCGTTCTATTACAGAGAGGCAGTTTTGATGGAAAAGATCGCCGGTATCCTGAAGGATGAAGAGGGTGCGAAAGCTTATCACGAACTGGCGGAAACCTGCCGTCGTTACTGGAATGACACCTTTGTGGATCCGGAGACAAAGAAGACGCGGACACTGGAGGGCAAGCCCTGTGATACGCAGTGCTCTTATGTGCTGGGACTGGAATATGGCGTGATGGAGGACCGGACGGCCGCAGCAGAGCATCTGCTCCGGAAGACGAGAGCTGCGGATCACACCGTCGGAACCGGTTTCTTCGGAACCGGACTTCTGAACCAGGCGCTCTGCGATACGGGAGCAAGTGAGGATGCCTATCAGCTCATGCTCCAGACCGCTTTTCCGTCCTGGCTCTATCCTGTGACCCAGGGAGCTACGACAATCTGGGAACACTGGGATTCTCTGACAGAAGAGAGGGGATTTGGAGGCCAGAATGCCATGAACTCCTTCAATCATTATTCTCTGGGAAGCGTGCTTTCCTGGCTCTACCAGTATGTCTTAGGTATCCGCCGGGAGGAAGAACATCCGGGCTTCGCTCATTTCCGCCTGGAACCGGTGATCGGAGATCTCATCTGGGCAAAAGGCAGTGTGAATTCGCCTTACGGAGTCATTGAGAGTGGCTGGAAAAAAGAAAACGGACACATCCTTTATCAGTGCGAGATCCCGGTGAATACCAGGGCGACACTGGTACTGCCGGGTGGAAGGACGGAGGAACTGGGATCTGGAAGATATGAGTTTACGGTATAATTGAAATCAGAATGCGCCATCCCAGGCGGCGGTTGATACGGTAACTATGGATACCGTTCTGACAGCTGCCTGGGATGGCGCTTTTAGTGGTGATTTTATTTGATTATAGCCCTTCTGCTTATGCCTTTGCTTCGAAGAAGCCTGGTGTAAGCAGTTTTCTGCTTTTTAGGTACAGAAACGGTGAGCTTTTTCGGGGTTCCGATGAAAGCTTTGGTGCCGATGGTTTTGCTGGTGAGTCTGGCGGTCCGTATAGTGAGGAATGTCAGCTTTTTGCAACCATAGAAGGCACTTTTTCCGATGCTTGTGGTGGCGGCAGGGATTGTGAGTTTCTTTAAAGCCGTGCAGCGGTAGAAGGCGTAGGCACCGATGTTTTTGACAGAGCTTCCAAGGGTTATGCTGCTGAGCTTGCTGCAGTTGGAGAAAGCCTTCTGGCCGATGGTGGTGACATTGCTTCCTACCGTGACTTTCGTGACGGTGGCATTATTCCGGAAAGCGGCGGAGGCAATGGAGGTTACTTTGAAAGGATAGCCTTTCAGGGTTACGGTCTTTGGAATGACGACCGCTTTCGCTCCCTTTTTCGGTGCTTTAAAGGCAACGGTTCTGGTACCTGTAACGAGATATTTGCTGCCGGAGGCATGGGTCAGAGTCTGCCCTTTTTTCGGCCGGGTATTTGTGGATGGCGTTTCAGGAACCGGAGTTCCGTCTGCGGAAGTAATAAGGAAGGTTGTTTTGAGGGTTCCTTTATATACACCTTTTCCGGTAACAATGATCGTGCCTGTTCCGGGATTGATATTGTTTTTATAGGAAAGGGTATAATCGCTGTCTTCACTTAAGGTGTTTCCATCACAGGTGACAGTCACCGCAGGACGGATTTCGGACCCGGTAAAGCGGCATCGTTTATCGTAGAGAATGATTTTGGCATGCTTATCCAGCTGAGAGTGATCGGTATAATCCGCCTTCCGGTCAGAAGCACTTACATAGAACTGAATGAATCCTCCTCCAATATAGGCGTTATCTTCCAGGCGGCAAAAATCGTAACTGAGATTTACATATCCTTCAGAGATACCGGTGACTTTTCCGCCAGGAGTGACTGTGGCAATGGAAGGATCCTCCGATTTCCAGGTCAGGACATAACCTTCTTCCTTTTTACGATAAGAGTAGGGATAAAAGCCTGACAGGCTCTGTCCTTTTCTGAGGGTGATCGCACCTTTCGTCAGCGTGTAATCGGAAGATTTTCCGGGCAGATAAAAAGCGGCGCCGGCATAACTGAGGAAAAGAGTCATGCCGTTTTTGGTTACAATAGAATTCGTGGCAATGATTCCATTTGGTTTTGCATATTCGTCGCCAAGCCAGCCATTGGAATAGCATTCATCATTGATCATCTGGTCTTTCCGCTCCGGATTTTCATCGTATTCCCAGCCATCATGGCTGAAACCGTTGGGCTCCTTGTAACGGAGAACCGCAGGATAGGAAATGTCTTCAGCAGAAAGATAAGGCTGGACAGAACTATTGTAGACCTGACTTCCCGGGATTCCGTTTATAAGGTACAGGAACCGGCCATCTTTATAGAACACACCCTCCCCGTTATTGATGTACTGGAAGGGAATCCCGTCATAGTAGGGGCAGACGCCGTCTATAAGGTTAAAAAAGTACCATTTAGCGATAAAGGACTGATCTTTGCACTTGTATACTTCAAACAGCGGATCGAAGAGATACCAGTCATCGCCCAGCCAGACCATAACCCAGGCATGACCGATTTCGCTTCCGTGTTTACCCAGCGTAAAGTGGTTTTTCATATCTCCGCGCCAGCCGATACACTCAACGGCGGGAATATCGGCAAAACGCAGCAGTGCTGTCATCAGCATGGCATATCCCTGACAGTCGCCTCTGCGGCTGTAGAAAACGTCAACGGGGAAAGAAGAAACCGTTGTGTCATAAGTAATGTTTCCTTTGATCCAGCGGGCAATGGCAGTTGCCTTACTGGAAGGAGAGGTAAGCCCCTTGGTGATGGTATCGCTCAGTTTTTGCAGGACTTCTCCGTCAGCATCGGAAAGGAACCAGTTTGTGATGCCCAGGTTCGGATACTTCTGCCGATAGATCTCGTCGATGTACTTCCAGGAAGCGGAAGTAAGCTGCGGTGTGATCTTGTAGCAGGGATCGGTAGCTTTCAGAGCCGCTGCTTTTGTGCTTACAGGCATCAGTCCCAGTAAAAGGACTGCCAGCA
>CAKRQP010000172.1:0-4433 GCA_934393555.1 uncultured Lachnospiraceae bacterium | reverse complement strand
CGTCTGGAATCCATAGAGATCCGGGAAGTATCAGGAGAAGTGCGTCTGGAATTTACCGGGAACGGTTTCCTTTACAATATGGTACGGATTCTCACAGGCACCCTTCTGGAGATCGGAATGGGAAAAAGAGAACCGGAAAGTGTGGAAACGATCTTCCTGGAAAAGGATCGAAACCTGGCCGGTTTTACCGCTCCGGCAAGAGGACTTACCCTGGTGGAGGTTTTTTACCAGAAAAACAGTTGAAAATCCTGGTTTGACAGGCTATAATGAAATGATTGCGGGAATGTCCGTGTGCATGATACGGACGATCCGGTGCGCATGAACGGAAAACAAGCAAAAGAAAGGGAGAAATACATGCAGAAAATTCTGAATTTGATCACAGAAGAAATGATCCAGGCTTTTCAGAAGGCAGGCTATGACGAGAAATTTGCAAAAGTCACCCTGTCCAACCGGCCTGATTTATGCGAATATCAGTGTAATGGAGCCATGGCAGCTGCCAAAACCTATAAGAAAGCCCCCATCATGATCGCAAATGCGGTCGTAGAGGCACTTTCCGGATCAGAGATCTTTTCTGATATCCAGGCAGTGAATCCGGGCTTTATCAACCTGAAGCTGAATCCGGAATTCCTTGCATCTTATCTTGATAAGATGCAGGCAGATGAAAATCTTTCTGTGGAAAAAGCAAAAGAGCCGAAAAAGATCATCATTGATTACGGCGGTCCGAATGTGGCAAAGCCTCTTCATGTAGGTCATTTAAGATCTGCCATCATTGGTGAAAGCATTAAGAGAATGGGACGTTTCCTGGGCCATGAGGTCATCGGAGATGTCCATCTTGGTGACTGGGGCCTGCAGATGGGTCTGATCATTGTGGAGCTGAAGAAGAGAAAACCGGAGCTGGTCTATTTTGATGAGAGCTATACCGGAGAATATCCGAAGGAAGCGCCCTTTACCATTGGTGAGCTGGAGGAGATCTATCCTGCAGCCAGTGCTTATTCCAAAGAACATCCGGAATACAAAGAAGCCGCCATGCAGGCAACTTACCTTCTGCAGCACGGACACAGAGGCTATCAGGCCATTCTGAAACACATCATGGAAGTTTCCGTGACAGATCTGAAGAGAAACTATGCAAACTTAAACGTTTCCTTTGATCTCTGGAAGGGTGAGTCGGATGCACAGCCGTACATTCCAGCGATGGTGGAGAAAATGAAAGAGCAGGGGCTGGCATACGAAGATCAGGGAGCGCTGGTCGTGGATGTCAAGGAAGAGACCGATACAAAAGAAGTTCCGCCCTGTATGATCCTGAAATCGGACGGAGCATCCCTTTACACCACCACAGACCTGGCTACCATCGTCCAGCGTATGGAGGACTATCAGCCGGATGAGATCCTTTACGTTGTGGATAAGCGTCAGGAGATGCACTTCATCCAGGTATTCCGCTGCGCGAGAAAAGCGGGCATCGTAGATGAAAACACCAGACTTTCCTTCCTGGGCTTCGGTACCATGAACGGAAAGGACGGCAAGCCCTTCAAGACGAGAGAGGGCGGCGTCATGCGTCTGGAGAACCTGATCCGCGATATTGATGAGGAAATGTATCATAAGATCATGGATAACCACGAGATCGACCCGGAAGAAGCAAAGGAAACGGCGAAGATCGTAGGCCTTTCCGCCATCAAATACGGTGATCTGTCCAATCAGGCCAGCAAGGACTATGTCTTTGACCTCGACCGCTTTACTTCCTTTGAGGGAAATACCGGTCCTTATATTCTTTATACCATTGTCCGGATCAAATCCATCCTGAATAAGTATCAGCAGGCAGGAAACAGTCTGGAAGGAATTTCTATCCATAAGGCTGCCAACGACAGTGAGAAAGCACTGATGCTGGAGGTTTCCCGCTTCAACAGTGTGATGGAGAATGCGTTTGATGAGATCGCACCGCACAAGATCTGCTCCTATATCTATGATCTTGCGAATGCCTTTAACCGTTTCTACCATGAGACAAAAATCCTTTCTGAAGAAAATGAAGAGCAGAAAGCTTCCTGGATCGCTCTTCTGAAGCTGACCAGAGACGTTCTTGAGAAATGCATCGATGTTCTTGGTTTCTCAGCACCGGAGAGAATGTAAGCAACCGAGAGTTATGTCTGAGTACCTTATCCCGTTTTTCGGGGTAGGGTACTTTTTTGTTTTTTTATGCAAAGTCACGAAATGTTTTATCCGGATGTAGAAATGCAGATGGTTAAAAACAGCAGGATTTGGTCAGTCTGCGAATGGACAGAACACACGCATTGCGATAAAATAAAAACAGAAAAAGGAGGGTGTGAGGATGAAAAGGGGAACCATGATCGGCGGAACCTATCAGGTGATGAAAACGCTGGGAGCCGGCGGTCAGTCTGATGTCTGGCTGGTGCTGCATAAAAGGACCTGCGCCCTTATGGCTTTGAAAAGGATTCCTCTGAAAGCGCAATGGCCCAGGGGAGAGCTGGACTATGCCAGACACCTGGAACATCCCGGACTCCCAAAGATCTATGATATTTTTCTGGCAGAAGGCTGTGTCTGGATCGCCATGGAGTATCTGGAAGGAAAAACGCTGGAACAGCTGAAGCAGGAAAGGGGGAGCTTTTCAGAAAAAGAGCTTCTGCAATGGCTGAAACAGTTGACGGAGATCCTGGCTTATCTTCATTCACGGACGCCGCCTTTGATCCATGGGGATATTAAGCCGTCAAATCTCATGATCAATCCGAAAGGAAGGCTGATCCTTCTGGATTTTGGCGCCTGCCTGACTGCGGAAGGAAAAAAGAAGGAACGATACGGGACACGGATCTTTGCTGCCCCGGAGCAGTTGGATGGGACGTCGGAAATGGATATCCGCAGTGACTTCTACAGTTGCGGAAAAACCTTCCGTTTTTTGAGCGGAGGAAAAGAAAGCAGGAGTTTTCGGCGTTTTCTGGATGTCTGCATGGAAGCAGACAGGGAGAAGCGTTTTCCGAATGATCAGAAGCTGCGGCGAAGACTTGATAAAGTCTGCCGGAGAGGAAAGAGGATCTGTCTTTTGTTTTCCTTGCTTGCAGTTTTCTGCCTGTTTTTTGGGAGTATCAGTCATTTTCGCCGCCGGAGTGAGGCGGCGGAAGAACAATATCAAATCTTAATGGAGAGCAGCCGGACAAAAGAGCTGGTGTCTGCGATCCGCCTGTTTCCCGGTCGGGAAGCAGCTTATCGGAAATTATTGGAAATGGATCTTCTGGATCAGGAATTTACAAGAGAAGAAAGCCAGTTGCTGGAAGAGCTCCTGGAAGCATGTGGAGACAAGCTGGAAGAAGAGACTTACGAAGCCTTGGCTTATGAGCTCGGCATTGCCTACTGGTATTATTTTCAGCAGGCGGAAGGAAAGAGTTATGCCGGAATCTGGTTTGAACGGGCGTTAGCGGGAGAACTGGAGCCGGATAAACGGAAAAAAGCGGAAATTTACCGGGAACTGGGGGCATACTGTGAAAAAAAGACACGACAGGAGCTTTCGGGAGAAGGAGAGATGGACTGGAAGCGTTTTTTTGATGCCATACGGGAATGCTGTGAAGGAAACAGTCAGGAGGAAGTACCGCTGGTTTTGCGGGAGCGGCTTCAGGAAGAACTGCTGGCGTTGACGTATGAGGGACTTTTGCATTTCCGTAATGCCGGAGTTTCAGAAGAAAGCGTGAGCGTCCTGATTGAAGCTTTGAAAAATATGGCGGATGGAAAAGAAGAGGCTTTTTCTGCTGCAGAGGCGAGTGTCCGAAGTATTTACGGGAACAGCGGAGCGGAAGCAGATGTGTGTCAGTGAAGAAGAGCGATCGAGGAGGCGGAAGATATATGAAAAATAAAAAGTGGATGACAGCGGCCTGTACAGCGGCACTTCTGGGAGCACCGCTGCAAAATCTGTCTTTTCTTGGAGAAAATTATTTTCTGGAGAGCAAAGGAAGTGAAAATCAGGAAAAGATGGAAGAGGCAGAAGGGGAAGAGAAAACGGAAATCCTGTGCGAAACGGAACGTGAGTCAGAAAGTGAGACCGAGAGCGAGAGTGAAACCGAGAGTGAATCAGAGAGCGAGACAGAGAGAATAAGTGAAAGTGAGACAGCGTCTGAAGAAGCGGTGACGGAGCCAGAGGAGGAAAGTACAGCTGCCGAAGAGCAGCAGACAGAGCAAGATAGCGAGCCGGGGGAAACAGAAGCTATGACGGAGCCGGGATCTGAGATGGAACCGGGAACAGAAACAGGATCAGAAGCGGAAACGGAAGTATGGACGGAAGGGGCGGCGTCAGAGGAAGTAACGGAAGCGCCGGAACAGGGATCCGAACGTGTGACGGAACCGGCAACAGAAGCTGTGACGGAACCGGGAACTGAGATGGAAACAGAAGCTGTGACGGAACCGGAAGTTGGAACAGAACCAGGTTCAGAGCCGGAAAC
>CAKRQP010000171.1:0-4482 GCA_934393555.1 uncultured Lachnospiraceae bacterium | reverse complement strand
AGGATCACCAGATTGGTCACGGCCCGCTGTCCGCCCTCCATGCGGCTCAGTTCCTTCTGCATCTTACCAAGCGAAACTGAACGCTCTTCCATCTGCCGGTTTCGTTTTTCTCCGTACCCGTACTGAATGGTCTCATCCAGGCCGCGCACAGACTCCAGCACAAAGCTGTTCAATTCTCCGAACGCATTGCGGTACTCCATTCCTTTGTCTCCGCTCCGCTTTCCATTCCACAGCGGGATAAGGACTCCTACAAAGAGATAGGCTGCCAGCGCAAATAACCCTGCTCCCCAGTGATACTGCCCCATAAAGCAGACCATGACAACGGAGGTCAGAACCGCGATCGCAATGGGCGAAATGGTGTGGGCATAAAAGACCTCCAGAAGTTCGATATCGGTCGTGATAATCGAAATCAGATTTCCCTTGTCACGTCCTTCCAGCTTTGCCGGACAGAGCCGCCTCAAGGCCGCAAAAACTTTGTGGCGGATCACAGCCAGCAATTTAAAGGCAATGAAATGATTGCAGTACTGCTCCGCATAATGGAGAATTCCCCGCAGGACTGCAAGCAGAATCAGTCCCAAAAACAGCCTTCCGGAAAGTGTTCCTCCTTCAGCTGCCTGCATGACAGCTTTTGCCGCTGTAATGGTCAGAAAAATCGCACACAGATAGCCGACGGTTCCGAGAAGAATGGCCGCCAGCATAATGTGAAGCATGGATTTTACCAGGCCGATGAGCTGACCCATGATCTGAATACCGCTTCGTCTTTTCTTCGTCTCTCTCATGCGTTTGCCTCCTTTGTGTAGGCTTCCAGCTTTCTCTGGCTTTCGTAAAGCTCGTAATAGCCGCCCTTAAGCCTCATCAGTTCCCCGTGGGTCCCGGCTTCCGCAATCCTGCCTTTTTCCAGCATGAAAATACAGTCCGAATCCACAACGTTCGCGAGGCGGTGGGAAATCAGCAGCACCGTTTTGGTCTTCGCCAGTTCCCGTATGACTTCCATGATCATTTCTTCACTTTCCATATCGATATTGGAAGTCGCCTCGTCAAAAATATAAACCGGGGTATCATGGAGAAGCGCCCTTGCCAGCGCCAGTCTCTGTTTCTGTCCGCCGGACAGATTGCCCGCCTTTTCCGTAAGCGGTGTCTCAAGCCCCTGCTGCGTATCCAGAAAGGCCAGCAGATTCACTTTTTTCAGTGCCGTTTTCATCTCTTCCGCGGTTGCCTCCGGTTTTGCCATCCGAAGATTTTCCTCCACCGTCCCTTTCCAGAGATAACTGTTGTGTGTCACCACCGTGATATACGCCATCAGCTCTCTTTCCGGAATCTTGGAAAGCTCTGTTCCGCCAAGTCGAATACTGCCCTGATAGCCTTTGTTTTTCCCGCTCAAAAGTCCCGCGATGGTACTTTTTCCACAGCCGGAGGTTCCCACCAGCGACACAAAGCTTCCCGCTTTCAGTGTGAGATCGATTCCTTTCAGAATCTCCCTGTCCTTTTCATAGGAAAAATGTACACCCGCAAAACGGATATCCTCCGCGTATTTCGGGGCTTCTGCCGTTCCTTCCTCCGGCTCCGGCATATCCAGCAGAGCAAAAATCTTATCACTGGCCGCCATTCCGTTCATTGCGATATGAAAGAATGAGCCCAAAAGCCGCAGCGGGATAAAAAACTCAGCCGCCAGCAGAAGAATAGTCAGGACTCCCGCCAGCCCGATCTCCCCACGCGCAAACTCACGGATCGCCTCGATCATGCCCACGGCTGCACCTCCGTAGGCCATGATATCCATCACACTGGTGGAATTGAGCTGCATGGTCAGCACCTTCATCGTAATGCTCCGGAACTGCTGCGCTTCCTCGTCCATTTCCTGCGCTTTCTGTTCATCTGCCTGATAGATTTTCAGCGTCGTCAGTCCCTGCAGATTCTCCAGGAAGCTGTCTCCCAGTCCTGTATACACGCTCCAGTATTTGTCAAGAAGCCGTTTGGCAATCTTCTGCACCACAACAATGGAGAGTGGGATCAGAGGCACACAGAGGAGAAGCACTGCACTTGCTTTCACACTCACTCTGGAAAGTACCGCAAATAACGTCACAGGAGCCAATAAACTGTAAAACAGCTGCGGCAGATATTTTCCAAAATAAATCTCCAGCTGCTCCACGCCCTCCGAACTCATCTGCACGATCTCAGAAGTCGCTGTCTGTTCCCGGTAAGAGGCACCCAGGCGAAGCAGTTTTTCATAGATCTTTTTTCTCAAAATGCGCTTTACATCCACACTGGCCGCATAAGAAGCCCTCGCCGCCATCCGGTCACAGACAAAGCGGATACAGACGGAAAGGACCAGGATCAGCACCACCCGCCCCAGTGCCGTTCCCTCCAGCTTTCCGGAAAAGGCGCTCTCCAGAAGACCCGCCGCGGAAAAAACGGCTGCGATCTGCGCCAGCAGTGCCGCCCACTGCCAGAATACATTCTGGATGATATACTTTTTTGCATGGGAGAGAAGGGCCACCAGTCTTGTCTTAATCATTTTCTTCTCCCTCCCCGGTCTTTACCATTCCAAAGAAATAAACCACATGGCAGAGCCACACGATTACCAGGCAGACCCTGCCGACAGGCACCTGTTTCATCATGAGAAAGCCGACTGTCATCAGAGCCGTCACCATTCCCACGATGGAGCACTTGGTCTTAAGCGTCATTGTCTTCTTTTCCACAAAGCTCTCCAGGTGCTTCTTGTATAACTGTGTCCCGAGAAACCAGCGGTGAAGCCGCCCGGAGCTTTTTGCAAAGCAGAACACCGTCGCCATGTAAAAAGGAACCGTGGGCAGGATCGGCAGGACAATTCCCACCGTTCCAAGCCCCAGGCAAAGAAATCCAAGTATCATCCAAAAAAAGCGGACCGGATTTTTATTCACGTTTTTTCCTCCATTTTTCTCTTATCCCACATGCTCTTACAGGGACGTTTTCAGTGTCGTCAGTTCTTCTTCCTCGGATAAATCTCTGGAAGTTCTCAGGATCAGGCTGCAGGCTGTCCGGACAAGCTCACTTCAAAGCCAGAATATCAGCAATGCGGTGCTCTCCGGCATGTGAACGCAGCCAACGCTGCATGTGACTGTGATGGCCACTCTGCCTTTGATCATTCCTCTGTTGTTCTGTATAAACCGGCAGGCCTCCAGCGGGATGTTGACTTTGTTGCCCCGTATCTCCACCTTATGGAGCCTTCCGTTGCATTCATATTTCAGGGATGATAATTTTCCTTCCATCTCGGCGTGGTCCACTCTGGATATCGCATTCATCTTCCGAATACTCAGTTCCAGCCAGCTTCCACGCTTGTTGTGCCGGAGCATAGCCTGACGCTCAAAACCCCGGTCAGCCATGGAACGCTTCCGAAGCTGCTCGATCTGGCTGCCGGCCTGATAAATCGTGATGCATACCGGCCAGCTTCCCCATTCCAGCATATCATCCAGAAAGCTTTCTTCCTTCCAGATCACCGGTTTGGGCACATGCTGTACCGATGAGCGGTCGCTTCGCACGATTTTTCCAAGGGTTGCACAGTCCAGGTTTTCAACCAGTTTTCTGAGGATATCTCCCTGTGCCTCCTCATCGATTCCAATTCTGGCCAGATAATTCTCCGTCTCATCGATCAGTTTCCGGTAACGGTCCAGCATCATCTTTCCCACTGTGGTAAATTCATATTTTTCATTCAGAATCCCTTTTTCACAGCAGCTTTTCAGATAGCGGCTGACGGCGGGATGGCTGACGCCACATTTTTCTGCGATCTCCATGACCGTTCCGCGCTTCCAGCCCGTTTTTTCCAGCTCCATCAGATACCGGATCTGGAGCAAAGACGGCAGGCCTGTTTGCTGTACTTCTTCTGTTGTTTTCATCTTTCACCTTCCGTTCAGGAGATATGGATATTCAGCTCTCTGCATGCTTTCTCTGTTGGAAAATCTCCTTCTTTTACAAAAGCAATCAGAAGCTCTCCTTCTATAATGGGATCTGACGGAGAAATGATAAACTCAAAGGCCTGTGCTGGGATGCATATGGCATGATCTGTTTCCTCTGCCTTGATCCATCCGGCATCCCGGTCCATATACCAGAGCTTCTCCGTCCGGCTTTCCTCTTTCCGGATGAGCTTGCAGGTGCTTTTTTCCTGGCCGATTTCCAGTGTGATCCATTCCTTATACCAGTAATACTCCTGCGCCAGTTTTCTCGGACACAGGCGTTCCATCTGATAGATTCCCATACCGGCCTCATAGGTTCCCGGCTCATACCGGAAGCGAAGATCCGAATGATGGAGAACCCGCTCGCTGGGCACTCCGCTGTTTATAAACTGGCAGATGCTTTCTACCGTCTTCTCCCCTGCCACATGTTCCATCCGGCAGGCGTCTTCTTCTGCATCCTCCGGCTTTACACCGGCCAACTGAAGAAACTGCTTGAAGGTCTCATGACGGTATCCCAACTCCTCCCCTCTGGCGATCCCAAAAGAAGTCAGCTGAA
>CAKRQP010000170.1:0-4523 GCA_934393555.1 uncultured Lachnospiraceae bacterium | reverse complement strand
GCTGCGGATGAATCCTATTATTTAAAATTCTACATCTTCCAGGTGGTGCATGAGAAATAAGAACCGTAGGGATCAATCCACCATCGTGGGATTTGAAAAGTCGGAACTTTCATAGTACTACGACGGAAAACGGGATAAAAAATGAGGATGTCGAAACATCCCCATTTCCAAACTTTTTCACTTGAATTTTTCAAATGAATAGCTTATAATCATCTTAGAAGCAATCAAAGGATTTCGAGTGTCCGATGGTTGCCACCGGAAACTTATAAACAGGGTTTATAAATTACACACGGCTATCTCCTATTGGCGTAGGAGGTAGCTATTTTTTTTTCGAGCATTAAAAGGGTGATGTTTTTCTTGTGTACAGTGGAACATGCGGGAAAAGAGAGGGGGTCTGCCCCCAATGTCTACATACAGAAAGAGATGGTGGTGCCGCTGTTGGCGGTGAAATTTGTCGGCGGGATCCTGGGAGGAGTAACGGCGTATTTGCTGACGGGGAAGCCAATGGGGACAGGGAAACTGGATAATTTATTTTGCGATAAAGAGAACGCCTAAAGTTCCAGGGCCACAATGGCTGGAAATAACACCGCCAGCCTGAGTCTCCAGGATTTCATGAAAGACTCCTAAGGATTCCAGATAGGAGTGTACTGCATCGACGGTCGCACGGTCACAGCCGGAATGGGTAATAAATACACGGTCGGGCCGTGCGTTTTTTAAATCTTCTTCCATATCTTTCACATAGGCCATGATGACAGCGACGATTTTTCCACGGTACTTTTTGTCTGCGTTCATGGCTCCATTTTCTACCACAATTTTGGGATGCAGTTTGAAAACGCTTCCTGCCATGGCAGCAACGGCATTGCAGCGGCCGCCCCGGTACAGATAAGTAAGAGTATCCACAACGAAACTTGCCCGGACCTTTGGTTTTAACGTCTCTATAGCGGAAACGATTTCTTTGGCTGAGCAGTGATTCTCAGCCATAATAGCGGCTTCTATTACAAGGAGCCCGATTCCGGTGGAAAGGCTGGCGGAATCGACAACGGTAATAAGGTCTGAAGCCTCCAGTTCTTCCGCTGCGAGGCGCATGACATTACCGGAAGTGGACATGCTGGAAGAGATGGAAAAACAGACCACTTCGCGCCGCTCTTTTACATAGGGCCGGAAAAGTTCAATAGCGGCTTCCAGTGACGGAGCAGAGGTTTTGGGAGTCGTCTTATGTTCATCGGACCAGGCATAAATCTGATCCGGTGCAATGTTTTTTCCATCCTCGTATTCATTTTCACCCAGAAGAATGTGAAGAGGCAGAATATCGATATCATATTTTGCAATCAATTCCGGTGAAAGGTCGCAGGTACTGTCTGAAATGATTTTTACTCTGTTGCAGATCGCCATGTTCTTTCTCTCCTTTTTGATTTTTGATTTCTATCATCTTACCATAAAAAAGGTGATTGTGCATATCAGATTTCACAATCAGGTGAGATTCCCCGTTGTAAAAAGTTCCCTGAAATGTTAAGCTTAGCTAAAAAATTATACAAAGGAGACGTTATCATGAATTTACAGAACATTTTTGATTCCACGGATTTCGTTCATGCCAGCGGCACGAAGGAAGAGCTGGCTGTGGCAGAATTTCTGAAGGGCCAGTGTGAAAGCTTAGGCGTTCCGGCGCGGATCGAACCGTTTCGCGTGGCCATGAGTGATATCGAGGAGGCTCATCTTTTTGCAGAAGGAAAAGAGATTTCCTGCAAGGCCTTCAACTGCTGCGGCAGCGGTGTGGTAGAAGGAGAGCTTTACTACATGCCGGGAACAGACCCTGTTTCCATGGCCGGAGCGAAGGACAAGGTCGTACTTTTTGATACCCAGGGAATCGGCTTTTTCGCTTATCAGGATCTGATGAAAGCGGGAGCAAAGGCAATCCTGTTTCAGTATGGAAATGCTTATTATCCAAACGACGATATCGATCAGAGAGACCTCAGAGAGGTGATAAGCGGAGAGAAAAAAGTACTCTGCGCCATGATCCATTCCCGCCAGGCGGTAGAACTGGTAAAAAATAAAGTAAAAACAATTCGTCTGGAAGTGTCCCAGAAAGAATACGACGGAGAATCCCATAATGTCATTGCCGGACTTCCCGGAAAAAGAGAGGAATTTATCGTGCTCACGGCCCACTACGACAGCACTTCCCTGTCCCATGGAGCCTACGACAACATGAGCGGCTGCGCCGGGCTTCTCGGAATTATGGAAGCCATGAAAGACAAAGAGCTGAACTATGGCCTGCGTTTTGTTTTCTGCGGAAGTGAGGAACGGGGACTTCTGGGCTCCAAGGCTTATGTCCGGGATCATGAGAAAGAACTGGAAAAAGTGGCGCTGAACATCAACCTTGATATGATCGGAACCTATATGGGAAAATTCATTTCCTGCGTTTCCGCGGAAGAAAAACTGGCCGGTTACATTTCCTATATGGCAGCAGAGGTCGGCTTCCCGGTTGAGGCCAGAGCGGGCGTATATTCCAGCGATTCTACGCCTTTTGCAGACAAAGGGGTTCCTTCTCTTTCTTTTGCCCGCATCGCCAGCAAAAATGTGGCGCCGATTCACTGCCGCTACGATCTGAAAGAAGTCATGTCCATGGAGCAGCTCCAGAAAGATATTGATTTCCTGGCGAAATTTACCGAGCGCTTTGCGAATGCAGTTGTCTGCCCGGTTTCCAGAGAGATTCCGGAAAAAATTAAGAAAGAACTGGATGAGTACCTTTTCAGAAAGAGAAAAGAGTGATTTTTACAGGAGGTTTCAAAATGAAAACACGGAGACTTGGAAAAACAAACCTTCAGGTCAGCGAGATCGGTTTCGGCGGAGAATGGCTGGAGCGCCATCCGGAAGAGGAGGGCATCGAGCTGATTCATTATGCTGCTTCTCAGGGGATCAACATTCTGGACTGCTGGATGGCCGATCCGAAATCGAGAGACATCATCGGAAAAGGAATCAAGGAGAACCGCAGTCAGTGGTTTATTCAGGGTCATATCGGCTCCACCTGGAAGGATGAGCAGTATTTCCGGACAAGAGATATGAAATATGTCCGTCCTGCTTTTGAGGATCTCTTGAAACGGCTGCAGACCGATTACATTGATCTTGGAATGATCCATTATGTGGATTCCGAGGAGGAATGGGAGCAGATTCAGCACTCAGACTATCTGGACTATGTGATGGAGCTCAAAAACAGCGGCGTCATTCATCACATTGGCATGAGCTCCCACAACCCGAAGGTGGCGATGAAAGCGGCAGAGTCCGGTTTTGTGGAGATGATCCTTTTCAGCATCAATCCGGCTTTTGACATGCTTCCCGCCAGCGAAAATATCGACACAATGTTTGCCGATGAATTTGATACCAGTTTAAAAGGTATCGATGCGGACCGGGCACGTCTCTACAAAGTCTGTGAGGAGAACGATGTGGGAATCACGGTGATGAAAGGCTTTGCCGGTGGCCGTCTCTTTGATGAAAAACGTTCCCCCTTCGGCGTAAGCCTGACTCCCATCCAGTGCATTCACTATGCCCTGACCCGACCGGCAGTCTGTTCCATCATGTGCGGCTATGACACGAAAGAGCAGGTGGATGCGGCTGTCGCTTACGAAACCGCATCCGAGGAAGAAAAAGATTACGCTTCCGTCATTGCCAACGCGCCCTTCCATTCCTACCGGGGCGAATGTACCTACTGCGGCCACTGCAAGCCCTGCGTCTCCAACCTGGACATTGCAATGATCAATAAATTTTACGACCTGGCCACGATGCAGCCCGAAGTACCGGCCACGATCCAGTCTCACTACGAGCTCCTGGAACACAAAGCCTCCGAATGCATCGCCTGCCGGGCCTGCGAAAAACGCTGCCCCTTCGGCGTGCCTATTGCGGAGAGGATGGAGAAAACGGCGAAATTGTTTGGGTGTTAAAAAAGAAAACGGATTCTGCTTCGGCAGAGTCCGTTTTTTGAAATGGGGAAGTCATGCAATTACTTTATTCTGAAGAATTAAATATCGAAAATTTCAGTCGTTTGTTTGACAATACCAGCGAATGTTACAAGTTTTTCTGGTTTAAAGCAATCGTAGGAAAAGCCGTTGAAGGGAAACAGGAAATAACATACGAAGAACTCGTGGATGAAATGATTGCGGAAGCCTGGTATATGGTAACAGAATATCATTTGAATATGGGGCCGCGAGACACATTGGAAAATTTAGCGATGATTGATTATGTTCTTACAAGAAGATTCAGTTTTTATGAGATGGAGCCGGCATTTAATTCTGAAGGATTTAAAGCATATCAGACATCACTGCAAAATGAAACTTTTAAATAGTAGTAGGAAAACACATTTTGAAAGGAATTTATATGAGTATTCGAGTACTTTTCGTCTGCCACGGCAGTGTTTAAAGTATGGCGAGAAAGCCTTGATTTTGTAGGATTTTCTAGTACACTCAAAATTAATTAAAAAATCAATCGTAAAAAAATACGATTGATTTTTTGCGTATTTTTGCATATAATATAAT
>CAKRQP010000169.1:0-4607 GCA_934393555.1 uncultured Lachnospiraceae bacterium | reverse complement strand
GTAGCGAACACAGGAAGAACCATTTTCCTCATCGGTACCGAAAAGGACACGGACCGGATGGTGATTATCCGCTGATCTTCTGTGAGAAAGGTGCTCATAACATGTTGGTTGGCAAAAAGATCACAGATCAGGGCAAGATCAAAGTAAAATCCTTCCATGGAGGTATTGCTGCCAATGTGGTGACTCCTTACTGCAAACTTGTGGTAGAGGGTGATATTCCGGTAGCGGAAGTAGAAGGTGTACGCGTACATAAAGAAGGAAATGATACGGTCGTAGAGGCAGATGGTTTTGGCGCTCACGGAAGTACACCGGAAAAAGGAATCAATGCAGCAGAGCGTCTCTTTGAGGCAGTGAAAGACGTTGATTTCGGCGGTGATTTCCAGCATATGATCAATTTTGTGAGAAATGAGCTCAACGGTGAAACCAACGGTAAGACACTCGGTATTTACTATCAGGATGATGAGACCGGTGAAACAACCGTAAACCTTGGTGTAGTCAATTACGATGGCGAGGAAATGAGCCTGACTCTGGATATCCGTTATCCGAAGAATGCAGTGGTAGAAGAGGTCAGTGCCAACGTGGAGGCCGCTCTTAAGAAAGAGGACATGGGCGTTTTCCGCTGCACGATCACTCCCATCCTTTATATTTCCAAAGAGACTCCGCTGATCAAGAAGCTTTGCAAGGTATATGCAGAGGAGACCGGTGAGTACCTGGAGCCGCTGGCGATCGGCGGCGGTACCTACGCAAAAGCCTTCAAGAACATGGTAGCCTTCGGACCGGAGTTCCCGGGACAGGGCAGTGCCATCCATCAGCCCAATGAATTTGTGGAGATCGATAAGATGATGAAATCCTGTCAGATCGTGGCAGCGGCTATGTATGAGCTGGCTCAGAAGGACTGATAATAGATAAAAATGCGAATCTGACAGACAGACCGTAAGGGATAACGATGCGCCGTGGCATTCTGATATTCAGTGTGCCGCGGCGGATCTGTTTTATTCCAGAAAAAATTCATAAACAAAAGAAAGGAATTGGAATGATCAGACGGATATTTTCTTATATTGGGCCTTATAAAAAATATGGGATTCTGGCAGCTGTCTGCATTGTGGCAGAGACCTTTTTTGAACTCATTGTTCCTTTTATCATGGCGGACATGGTGGATGTGGGCGTGGCAAATGGTGACAAAGCTTATATTTTTCAGCGTGGAGCCCTTATGGCATTCTGTGCCCTTGCAGCTCTTGTCATCGGTATCGCCAGCGCCAGGTTTTCTGCTCTCTGCGGCCAGGGGCTTGGAGCAGAGCTGAGAAAGGCAGAATATCAGAAACTTCAGGAATTTTCTTTTGGAAATATGGATCATTTCCGGGTTTCTTCCCTCATCACGAGACTGACAGGGGATGTGACGACGATACAGAACTCTGTCTCTACAGGTATGCGGCCTGCCTGCCGGGCTCCTTTTATGATGGTGCTGGCCCTGGGACTGTCTTTCTTTATCAACCGTTCCCTGGCAGTTGTTTTCTTTGTGGCCCTGCCGGTACTGGCGGTGCTGCTTTTTCAGATCATCCGCCATGTGCGCCCCTTATATGAGAAAATGCAGAGTGCCATGGATCTGGTAAACCGGATCGTGCAGGAGAATCTGACAGCTGTGCGTGTTGTGAAATCTTATGTCCGGGGAGATTATGAGATTGAAAAATTTGAGGAAGTCAACGGCAATTTAGAGACAGTCTCTGAGAAGGCTTTCCGGCTGGCCGTTTTGAACATGCCTGCCATGCAGCTGGTCATGTATTCCACGATCCTGGCAATCCTCTGGTTTGGAGGAAAACAGATCCGTATTGGAAATATGAAAGTGGGAGAACTCACAGGTTTTTTGAGCTATGTGCTTCAGGTGCTGAACTCTCTTATGATGATTTCCAATGTGTTCATGATGCTTACCCGTTCCCTGGCTTCCGGACGCCGTATCCTTGAGGTCATTGATGAAGAGCCGGAGATCAAAGACCGGGGGGCAGAGGAGAAAAAAGTAACGGATGGAAGCATTGCCTTTGATCATGTCTGGTTTAAATACCGGAAGGAAGCAAAAGAATATGTGCTTTCTGATGTGAGCTTTGAGATCCCGGCAGGGAAAACCGTGGGGATCGTAGGTCAGACCGGAGCAGCAAAAACCACTCTGGTCCAGCTGATCCCAAGGCTTTATGAGGCGACAGAGGGAACGGTGAAAGTGGATGGTTTTCCGGTAGAAACATACCGTCTTTCCCATCTTCGGGATGCTGTTGCCATGGTACTCCAGAAAAATACCCTGTTTTCCGGCAGTTTAAGGGAGAATCTTCTTTGGGGAGATCCGGAAGCATCGGATGAAGAGCTGCTAAAAGCCTGCCGTATCGCCCGGGTAGACGAGTTTTTGGACCGGCTTGAAAAAGGTCTGGATACGGAGATGGGACAGGGCGGAAGCAATGTTTCGGGCGGACAGAAACAGAGGATCTGTATTGCCAGAGCCATCTTAAAGAAGCCCAGGATCCTGATCCTGGATGATTCTACCAGTGCTGTGGATACGGCCACAGAGGCGGAAATCCAGAAAAGACTTCGGGAGGAACTGCCGTATATGACAAGGATCATCATTGCCCAACGGATTTCTTCTGTGGAGCAGGCGGATCTCATTCTGGTGCTGGATGACGGGAAACTGGCGGCTTCCGGCACGCATAAAGAGCTGATGGACTCCTGTGAGATCTACCGGGAGATTACGGAATCTCAGAGAAAGGGGGCACTCTGATGGCAAAGTATGTAGGATACAAACGGCCGAAGGATACGAAAAAAACGCTGAAACGGATGCTTCATTATATCGGGATACACAAATGGTCCATGGCTCTGGTGGCAGTGCTGATCTGCATCAGCAGTTTTGCCAATATTTTTGGTACATATCTGGTGAAACCGGTGGTCAACCAATACATTTTGTCCGGAGACGTGCCCGGGCTGATCCGGATGCTGTTCCTTATGGGAATCATGTATGCGGCGGGTGTGGTGGCTAACTTTGGTTATGGTCAGCTGATGTCCAGGACGGCTCAGAAGGTGGTGGCAGAAATCCGGTCTGACCTTTTCCGCCATGTACAGAAGCTTCCGCTCACCTATTTTGATGCCCACACGCACGGGGAGATGATGAGCCGTTTCACCAATGATGTGGACACGATCCAGGAAGCTTTAAACAACAGTTTCTCCATGATGATCCAGAGCTTCCTGGTACTGACAGGAACCGTCACCATGCTGATGATTTTAAGTGTGCCGTTATCTCTTATCGTGCTGTTTTTCTTAAGCTGTATGTTTGCTTTTATCAAATATAACAGCAAACGGAGCAAACGTTATTTTAATGAGCAGCAGGCGGCCATGGGAGAACTGAACGGTTTTGTGGAAGAGATGGTGAGCGGACAGAAGGTGGAGAAGGTTTTCAATCATGAAGCGGTTAATTTTGAAACCTTTTGTGAGAAAAATGAAAAGCTTCGGAAGGCATCCACGGCGGCACTCTCTTATTCCGGTATGACAGTTCCTGTCATTGTGGCACTTTCTTACTTTAACTATGCGGTCTCTGCCTGCATGGGCGGTCTGTTTGCCATTGCCGGCCGGATGGATCTGGGCAGCCTGGCATCCTATCTGGTCTATGTGCGTCAGAGTGCCATGCCCATCAACCAGTTTACCCAGCAGCTGAACTTTATTCTTTCTGCTCTTTCCGGCGCAGAACGGATCTTTGAGGTTATGGATGAAAAACCGGAGATCGATGAAGGAAAAGTGACACTCTGTGAGGTAATAAAGACTCCGGACGGAAGGCTTACAGAAACCACTTCCTATAGCGGTTCCTATGCCTGGAAAAAAGAAGACGGGGAACTGGTGCCTTTGAAGGGGGATGTGCGTTTTCAGGATGTGGTCTTTGGATATACGGTGAAGCAACGGATTCTGGACGGCATCAGTCTCTTTGCAAAGCCGGGACAGAAGATTGCCTTTGTAGGTTCTACGGGAGCCGGTAAAACCACGATCATCAATCTGGTGAACCGTTTCTATGAGATCCAGTCCGGAGAGATCACCTATGATGGCATTGATATCAGGAAGATCCGCAAAGATGATCTTCGCCGGTCACTCTCCATGGTCATCCAGGATACGCATCTGTTTACAGGGACCATCATGGAAAACATCCGTTATGGCCGGCTGGATGCCACAGATGAGGAAGTACATGAGGCGGCGAAACTGGCAAGCGCAGATTCTTTTATCCGCCGTCTGCCTATGGGGTATGATACCATGCTCTATGCGGACGGAAGCAATCTTTCCCAGGGACAGCGTCAGCTTCTGGCCATTGCCCGGGCAGCCATTTCCCGGCCGCCGGTGCTGATCCTGGACGAAGCCACAAGCTCCATTGATACCCGTACGGAATATCTCATTGAAAAGGGTATGGACGCCCTTATGGAAAACAGGACCGTCTTTGTCATCGCTCACCGCCTTTCCACTGTGAAAAATGCGCAGGCGATCCTGGTCCTTGAAAAAGGAAAGATCATTGAAAGAGGCGACCACAGAGAACTTTTGGAAGAAAAAGGGCGTTATTATCAGTTATATACAGGAAAAACAGAACTGGATTAAAA
>CAKRQP010000168.1:0-4618 GCA_934393555.1 uncultured Lachnospiraceae bacterium | reverse complement strand
ACAAGACTGTACACGGATGAAATCACAAATGAACTGTTTGGAATTACAGAAGACCTGTCTCCGGAAAAATGCATGGAATATGTGGCAGAACATATTTATCCGCAGGAGAGGGAGTGCTTCTGGGGTTACATGGAAGAACTGAAAAGCCATGAATCAGAAGCTGTTTACCGTTACATGCATCCTGTAAAGGGAGTTATTTATATACGCTGTACGGGAAGGAGAGTCCCATCTCCAGACAACATGATCAGGATTGTGGGCTACCATCAGGAAGCAGGAGAGATTGTCCATTTTGAAAAAGAAAAACTTCTGGAGAACCGATTGCTGCAACAGAACCAGCAATTAAAGGATAAAAACAAAAACCAGATTTTTTATTATAAAGAGCTTCTGGATACGATAAGTGTTGGAGTACTGTCCTATACCTTGCCAGAGCATGAGATTATCCATATGAATGCAGAGGCTATGCGTATTTATGGAGTGGAGACATCTGAAGAAGCACAGGAAAATCTGGGCAGACTCATAGGGGCTGTGTCTTATTTAAATCAGAATGTAATTGAGAAACTGAGGGATATGCGATACCATGATGGAGCCGTTTCTTATGAATGTGTAATCCCTGACGGAAAGGGACATTTAACACCGGCGATTGCAAAGACGGAAATTTTTTATACATCGGACGGGAAAAAAACAATACTAACCACATTCCTTGATATTTCTGAAAATGTCACTCTGAAAAAATCACTGAAGGAAGCACAGGAAAGCAATGCGGTCATATCCGCAATTTCAAAGATTTACTGGACAATTTATTCGATGGATCTGCGAACAGACAGTTTTGAAGAAGTTGTCGGGGGCGAGGTGATGCATCAATTAACTGGTAGTCATGGATGTGCTTCAGAAGCATTTGACACTGCACGGAAAAGTGTTGTTTCCAGAGAGGATCAGAAATCCATGCAGGAGTTTCTTGATGTTACAACGCTGGCAGACAGGCTTAAGCAGGAAGAAACGATTGCGAGAGAATATCTTGCGGCAGACGGACACTGGTATATGGGACGATTCATTGTGAAGCAGCGTGATGCAAACGGAACTGTTACGGAGGTGCTTTATGTAGAACGTGACATTACAGAAGAAAAAAAGCAGGAGTTCGAATATCAGGAACAGTTGAAAAGAACCGCCCAGGAAGCGGAAAAAGCGAATGTTTCAAAAACAGATTTTCTCAGACGCATGAGCCATGATATCCGAACGCCAATCAATGGAATCCGTGGAATTACGCAGATCGCAAATCATTTTCCGGGAGATCTGCAAAAACAGCAGGAGTGCAGAGATAAAGTCTTGACAGCATCTGGATTTCTTCTGAATCTTGTGAATGATATCCTGGATGTGAATAAAATGGAATCCGGAACATTGCAGCTGGAAGAAAAAACATTCGATTTACGCAAGGTGCTGAGGGAATCGACAGGTATTGTTGAGATGCAGGGACGTGAAAAGGGAATTTTACTGAACTTGGGAGCTGTCAATATCATACATGATCAACTGGTCGGAAGCCCTCTTCATCTTCAGCAGATCCTGCAGAATATAGGAAGTAATGCAGTAAATTATAATCATGAGGGTGGTAAGATTATTGTTGGCTGCCAGGAGATCCGTTCAGATGACAGAACCGCAGTATTTGAATTTACCTGTACAGATAATGGGATCGGGATGAGTGAAGAGTTTCAGAAGCATCTGTTTGAACCTTTTACGCAGGAGAACAGACTGGAACAGAATGCCAGTATGGGAACTGGTCTGGGAATGACTATTGTCAGCCAGTTAGTAACGATGATGGGAGGACAGATTTGTTTTACCAGTAAAGTTGATGAAGGAACTACATTTGTGATCACATTGCCGTTCCACATTGTCAAAGATATGGAATTAAAAATGCCAGAATCATCCAATGAGAATGTTTCACTGAAAGGGAAAAGAGTACTTCTTGTTGAAGATAATGAATTGAATATGGAAATTGCACAATTCATACTGGAAAATGAGAATATGCAGGTTAGCTGTGCATGGAATGGAAAAGAGGCAGTGGATATTTTTTCCAGGTCAAAGCCGGGAGAATATGATCTGATCTTAATGGATATCATGATGCCGGTTATGGATGGCCTGGAAGCAACAAGACAGATTCGGGCAATGGATCGTCTGGATGCCAAACGGATCCCTATTGTAGCCATGTCTGCAAATGCTTTTCAGGATGATGTGGAGCGCAGCAAAAAGGCAGGAATGAACACACATTTGTCAAAGCCGATTGTGATGGATGAAGTGATAAAAACAATTTCAAGATATGTTCATTAAAACTACATCAATGAAGGAATCCTAAGAGGGAATGAATGAACAGAAAGATAGAAAAACGGATAAGGAAAAAAGATAAGACAAAAAGATTCTATTTGAGCATATTAGCATTTGTCATGCTGCTTTTTGTACCGGTTTTTGTGTATGCGTCGGAGATAAAAAGTGATGAGAAAACAACGCAGGCAATAGAGGAAGAAAATAAAACGGTGAGAGTCGGGTATTTCCCATATTCCAATTTTCAGGAAGGCGGTTATGGGGAACACAAGCAGGGAGCAGGCTATGAGTATCTTCAGAAAATTTCTTATATAACCGGCTGGAAGTATGAATATGTCTATGCTTCCTTTAAAGAGTGCCTGGATATGCTGGCAGATGGAGAAATAGATATACTTGGAAGTGTCAGTTATACACAGGAAAGAGCAGAATCGATCGATTTTTCTGCCTATGCAGAGGGAACAGAAAGATATTGGATCTATACCAGAGAAGATCATGCGGATCTTGCGGATGGCAATCTGAAGCAGATGAATGGCTGTCGTATCGGAGCCGCAGATGGAAGCTATCAGAAAGAACTTCTGGAAAAATGGCTGGACAGCCATCAGATCCATGCAGAGGTTGTTGTCTGTAAAGACTATGATGAAATGATAGAAAAACTGGATGCAGATGAACTGGAGGCACTTGTGATCCCGGCACTGTCTGTCAACAGCGATTTTATTGCCATTGCTGATATCGGTGTAAGTGACTGTTATTTCGGTGTATCAAAATCCAGACCAGATCTGTTAAAGGAATTAAACTCTGCACTGGAAGAGATCAACAATACAGAAACAGACTACAGCAGCAAATTGTATGCCCGTTATGAAGGAAAAGCGGTCATAAATTATGCACTCAGTAAGGAAGAAAAACAATGGCTGGATGCACATGAAAATACGATCCGTGTGGGATATCTACAGGATAATCTTCCTTTTTGCGGGGAAGAAAACGGGAAACTCACAGGAATCCTTGGAACCGTTCTGGATACGGTTCAGGAAAAATATGGAATCACGATCCAGGCAGTTCCCTGTTCTACGGGAGTACAGATGAATGAAAAACTGCAGTCTGGCGAAATCGATATTGCCGGTCCGATCATTCAGGATTTTTATACACAGGAACAGTTTCAGGTGGTTTTGACGGATGAAATCTTTGATATTACGCCGGTTGTTATTTACAAGGAAAAAGAATACAGCAGCAGCCTCTCTACAATTGCAGCGACAGAGACCTCACTGTATTCGGAATTGATGGTGTCCCTTCTTTTTCCGGACGCAGAGATCAAACCATACGATACACAGGAAGAATGCCTGGAGGCAGTGGCAAATGGAAAAGTAGAAGCAACAGTTATTCCATCTTCAAAGATCAACCTTCTTAATGAAAGTCCACTGACCAAAAGTCTGTCCTTTGCAGAGATGGCAAAACGGCAGGAATTAGCGATGTTTACGACAAAAGGAAACAGAAGAGCAGCCACCATTATCAATAAGGCAATCGATCAGTCCTCCAGTATTTTAAATGGCGTTGTCCTTGCACAGAATTCCGTTTCAGAAAAGAAAATGACCTTGCAGGATGTCCTTACAGAATATGCTGGTTTCGTTATCGGGGTTGCATTGGTAATCATTTTTGTATTGCTTCTTCTGGTTTATTCTCTTTCCGTAAGCAGGAAAAAACAGATGGAAGCGTTGAAAGAAGCGCAGAACGCAAATGCGGCGAATATTGCAAAAACGACCTTCCTGAACCATATGTCCCATGATATCAGGACACCGATGAATGCGATCGTTGGATTTACAGAGATTGCCATGAAGAGGAAGCCGGACAAAGAAGTGGAGAATTGTCTGAAAAAGATCAGGCAGAGCTCGGAATACCTGATGACACTGATTAACGATGTGCTGGATATCAGCCGCATTGAAAGTGGGAAACTGGAATATAAACCGGTACCGGTGGACCTCAGGGATATGACAAATACGGTTCTGTCGATCGCAAGGGGATATATGGAAAACCGTGACCTTCATTTTTCTGTTTCAAGAGAAGAACTGAAAAATCCCTATGTGATGGCAGATGAACTCAGGATCAGGGAAGTATTGCTCAACATCATCAGCAATGCAGTCAAATTTACAAAAGACGGAGGCAGCATTTCATTTGTGGCAGAAAACGGTCCGGGCAAGGATGAGCAGCATATGATCGTACGTTACCGCATATCGGATACCGGAATTGGTATGAGTGAGGAGTTTCAGGCCAGAATCTTTGATGAGTTCAGTCAGGAAAATGCCGGGGCAAGGACCAG
>CAKRQP010000167.1:0-4767 GCA_934393555.1 uncultured Lachnospiraceae bacterium | reverse complement strand
CCTTCGGGTGTGGTTCCTTCTGCAGAAGGCTCTGCCTGGAAAAGCGGCCAGTCTGTCACTACAATTCCATCATATCCAAGATCATTTCTCAGGATTCCTAACGTTTCTGAATCATACATCACGTCACAGTCATTGAGTCCATGACCGTTATTCAGCATAATGAAAGAAGTTCCTGCATCCACAGCTGCCTGCCAGCCAACCATCCAGCTGTCAATCAGATTAGCCGGGCTTACCGCTTTTGCATAAGAAGAACGTCCACCTCTGGCAATATAATGCTTTGTGCATGCACTGACACCATTTTCCTCATAGGCTTTTGTCTCGATTTCTGTCATTTTTGCAATATTGTTTACTTCATCTCCATACCAGCTTCCGATTTCTACACCATATGTGTGAAAAGGTACATGGAAGCCGGTTGCCCTCATTTCTTTCGAATACTGGGCTACCTGATCATACAGAAGATCTTCATCATCTGCCACTCCAAAAGCATAATTGGACATATTTACCATACCGCCCCAGGTATTGTAGGAACGGTCACAGCTTAAAGTAATGGGAATACCCAGTCTTCCACTCTCACCAATTTCCTGAATGATGTTATTTTCTTCCAGCTGCTCTGTTGGCGTTCCGTTTACATTATGCAGAAAGGTAGTGTTGTAATCAGAAATGATCTGATGATAAAGCGGTGTATAATGACTTCCATCTACTTCAATCTGTGATTCATTACTGTAAAGGAATTCCTCCGTATAGGGATAAAGGGAGGTAAACGTTCCTCCTGTAGACGCATGGAAAAGACTTCCCACTTTTTCTTCCAATGTCATCTGAGAAAGCAGATCTTCTACGCGGCTGTCTGTATCCTGCCGCCAGTCTTCATAAACATCCAGACTGCCGTTTCCGTTCAGATCTTTGAATTTCAAGCCATCCTGTTCGATGATATTTTTTGTATGAGTTTCAAGAGCTGCCTGTTCCCCATCTGCCTTTACTTCTACCACATTTACCTCATAAGGTTTTTCATAGGAACTATCTGAAGAACTTTCTTCTGCTTCCAGTTCTGCTGCCTCTGTGCTTTCCGTTTCTTCGGCTGCAAATGCCTGGATCCCTGTCGTACCTGTCCCTGCCATCATGCTCATTACCAATAACCATGCTACATATTTTCGTCTCATACGCTTCTCCTTATCGTTTTCTATTTTTTGTGCTGCGCCCGGCTTTTTCACATCCCTGTTTTTTGTTTCCCTCCTCTCCTTACACAGCCGGACAGGCATCTTTTGCCTTCTTTTTCATCACTCCGGATCTCTCACGGAAAATCCGGCATTTGCTTCCGAAACCAGTTCCAGAAGCTGTTCCATAGGAACATCACTTCCAATGGCATGTTCTTTTGTATTGATCCATTTAAACTTTGCTTCTTTTTCTTTTAATTCCCCATATATTGTTTCTGCGGCATTCTCATAGTCAGCTGCAGTGATCTCATTTCCGTCTGCATCTGCAAAAGTTTCCGTTCCTGCTTCATCGGTTGTTTTTTCTGCCAGAAGAACCGTGCTCAGCTGTCCATCTTTCAGTGAAATGGTCATCTTCCTTTCTCGTTCTGAACCATCTTCCAGTTTTTCCTGATCGGTAAACAAATAGTAATAAACATCATCTTCTTCATCGTACCAGACCTTTGTACTTTTTGTGATCAGATCCGGCTGGCTTTCTTCCTCACTCCAGGAGGTTTCAATCTTCTGAAGCTTTCCTTCTTCATCAACTTCCCAGATATGACTTACCGTAATCTGGTCTTCTTTGGAATAATCTGCTGAAATGATTTCCAGTCTGCCATTTTGATCCAAATCCGTTACTGTATAGTTTCCTTTGTTTTTTCCTGGCTTCCAGCTTTCAACGGCACTTACGATCCGTTTCTGCTGAAGCGTTTCGGAAAGCGTTTCTGATGCAAGAGCTGTCTCGCCAAGCATAGCTGTCAGAGCAATTCCTAACACAATCCATTTTCGTTTCATTTTCTCCTCCTTTGCTCTTCATTTGATTTACCCGAAGCATAACAGAGCGTTTTTCTTTTCTCAAGCCTATTGTCACGAGTGGTCTGCTTTTGTCATGAATGGCAGATTGCATATTTTTTTGCAGAATGTTATACTTTTTTCAGAAATATTTACAACGTTTTCTTCCACAGGAGGATTTTGTTATGGAAAAAATAAAAGTGGCAATCTGTGATGATGAGATCATTCTTCTGCCCCAGCTGGCTTCTGTGATTCGTGATCTTCTCAGGAAACAGAAATTTGAGGCAGAGACTTCCACTTTTTCCTCATCTGCTGAACTTTTGAAAGCTCTTTATCTGGGTAACACCTACAATATCTATTTCCTGGATATCGATATGCCGGAACAGAACGGAATTGTCCTTGCTGAAAAAATACGGATTCAAAATACGAATGCTCTCATTGTCTATATTTCCGCCCGTGAAGATCTGGTATATGATACGTTTCCCACCCAGCCTGTAGCGTTCGTACGAAAGTCTCATTTTACAGAAGACATAAAACATGCTTCAGAAATTCTGTCCCGTTTTCTTCAGAAACCAAAAGATACGATCATTCCTTTTACAGACGAATTGGGACATACGCTGTCACTGAACCTTTCCCGCATTCTCTATGTGGAAGCCAAGGAAAAGTATCAGGATATTGTCAGCATTGATGGCAGCCAGATGATTCGCTGTTCCATCAGCCACCTGGACCGAGTGCTTTCTCCCTTTCATTTTTTCCGGATCCACAGAAGCTTTCTTGTCAATTTCCGCTATATTTACCGCATTGACAGTAGCTGTGTCTGTCTGGATGACGGTCAGAAGCTTCCCTTAAGCCGTCACAGAAGGAAAGAAGTACAACAGCTATTTCTTACTTGTGCCCAGATACCACCTGTTCAAAATAACTCCATGGAGGTCTGATTTCATGACATTTGCACTCCCCTACTTTTCCATTCCGGAGATGATGATCCATACTGCCGGACAGCTTGCCGATGCCAGTCTTTTTATCTATCTTATTAACCACTTTTTCTTTCCGCGGAATCCGGAAACCTCTCACAGAAAGCATGCCATTTTTTCTGCTTTCTTCTCTTTTTTTCTGCTCTTCTGGGCAGATGTTCTGTCCGGTGGAAATTATTATCTTTATTATGCAATGCTTCTTCTGATTCCTTTTCTGTACAGTATCTGCTTCTTTCAGGAAGGCCTGCTTTACAAGATCGTGATCTCTTCTGTTTTTACTTTGCTCGTCCTGTCCTTTGAGAATCTGACCATACAGATCAACTATCAGCTTCCGTCTTTTTTTCAAACTAATACATTCTTTTACTTAAGTTTGTTTTTCATCCGACGGATCGGATGCAAAATTCTGCTTTTTTTCCTGCTGAGAAATCTTCTTCTCTGGACACGGGAATACAATATTTCTATTCCTGATTCCTGCTGGTTTCTTCTTCTGCTGCTTTCTCTTGGAGATAATCTTGTATTTCTCCTCCAGATTCCGCAGAAAGCAGGTGACTGGCATATCAGTATTCCTCTTACTGTTTTTCTGATCCTGGTACCGATTTTTCTTTTGATGACCGTGAAATACCTTTCCATCTCTGCTGAAAAAAACAGAGTTATCAGTGCCCTGGCTTCTCAGGAGAAGATTCAGAATCAGTATCTCAGACAACAGCTTGATATGAGTGACTCTCTGCGGAAATTCCGCCATGACTACAAAGCTCATCTTTTCTGTATGGACACGCTTCTGGAAAATGGCAAGTATGAAGAACTGCATCAATATCTTTTTTCTCTTCATCAGTACCAGTATGAAGGAATCCATCTTAGACGCTTCACCGATGATGCCAGTTTGAATATCTTGCTGAATCAGAAAGCCAGTGCTGCGGAAAAATACGGCGTTACGTTTTCCACTGATATCTCATTTCCAACCGATGGAAAAATCCTGATCTCCGACTTGAACTCGCTTATTTCCAATCTCTGTGATAATGCGATCGAAGCCTGTGCAACTCTGCCGGAAGCCCACATTGACCTTTCCATCCACAAAGTCAAGGCTTATCTTATCATTACCGTTTCCAATACCTGTAACGGCGATGTCTGCCGGAATAATCCAGGTTTCCGGACACACAAGAGCAATCCTGAATTTCACGGTCTTGGCTTGAAGATCATCAAAAGTATTGTCGAAAAATATCATGGAAACTACAAAGTCAGCAGCACAGAAACTCTTTTTACTACAAATCTCATGTTGCTGGATGAGTGACTTTTTATCAGATATCTTCTCTGTATTGCCGGATTTTCCAGGCATATAAAAATCTCCCTTACCAGGACTTTGTATTCCTGGTAAGGGAGATTTTAACTGTTTCGAAGTTTTCATTCATTAAAGTTTTAAGACACTGAAAGTCCCGGAACCTTTCCGTTCAAGAAGTTCCACAACTGCATTTCTTCCAGGAACTTCATCAAACCCAAACTTACTGTGCATTGCCCTGTTCCAATGCCAGCCCAATCAATCGATCCGCCTGATCTGCCATGAACAGCGGGATATTCAGCACATCATCGTCCAGTTTTAGATTGTCCAATGAGAAACGGATGCGGAGCTTGACCTTATCAGGGAACAGTTCCTTGAACTTCTTCATACTCTTGCTGGTTGTGTTGGCTTCGGATTTGACCTCCACGGGGAAGATGTCGTTCTCCCGCTGAATGAGGAAATCCACTTCGTAAGGTGGGTTGTTCTGGCTCCAATAACGGGGCATGACTTCAAACTGAGTAATTAAAGTCTGCAACACAAAGTT
>CAKRQP010000166.1:0-4794 GCA_934393555.1 uncultured Lachnospiraceae bacterium | reverse complement strand
CATCCATAAATCATGCTTGCGTCACCTACCATATCACACATCCTCCCTGTTGTCACGCCACAACAGACGTATATAAGTCTACCTGTTGACGTAAGCCCCCTATTTTTTGACCTTAAAGGGCCATAAGGGGGAGGCTGAGGGGGAGGGCGGCCCTGGAGCCGTCCCCCTCGCACTTACATTCCCTGCCGGCTTCCAAAGCCGCCCCTCAACAAAAGCTTCCTACGGCTTCCCAAAGCCGCCTGTTCTGCAGTGTCCCCAAGCTGTCCCTGACAGGAGGTTTCCTCAGTGCGCCCCCACGCTCAAGAATAGAATTGAAAAATCCTCCCCCATATGTTATCCTATAAAGAAGCGATTGTACCCGCCCGCTTTTATGGCCGGGCGCCATATGGAGGAATGATATATGAAGCTTGAACAGTTATTGGAACGTTTGGAATATACCTGCGTACAGGGAAGTCTGGATCGGGAGATCGTGAGTATCGCCAATGATTCCAGACAGGTGGTTCCCGGGACGCTTTTTTTCTGTATCCGGGGAGCTGTGACGGATGGGCATACTTATGCTGCGGAAGTGGCAGAAAAGGGTGCTGCTGTTCTCCTGGTGGAGGAACCGGTATCTGTGCCGGAGTCTGTTACTGTGATCCTGGTGAAAGATACCCGTTATGCCATGGCTCTGGTTTCTGCCGCCTGGTATGATTATCCGGCAGAGAAGCTGAAAGTCATCGGCATCACCGGAACCAAGGGAAAAACCACTACCACCTATATGATCAAATCCATTCTGGAATCTGCCGGTCATAAGGTAGGCCTGATCGGAACCATTGAGACGATCATCGGTGAGACACATATTCCGTCCAGCAACACCACTCCGGAATCGGTAAAGATCCAGGAGTATTTTCGCCGGATGTTGGAAGAGGGCTGTGATGTAGCCGTTATGGAGGTCTCTTCTCAGGGACTGATGCTGAACCGTACCGCAGGAATTCCTTTTGAGATCGGTATTTTCACGAATATTGAGCCGGATCATATCGGACCGGCGGAGCATAAAAGTTTCGAAGATTATATGCACTGCAAGGGACTGTTGTTCCGTCAGTGCCGGATCGGCATTGTAAACGGAGATGCGGAGCATCTTTCCGAAGTCCTGGAAGGTCATACCTGTAAAGTGGAGACCTACGGTCTTTCTGAGAAAAACGATCTTCGCGCAGAAAATCTCAAAATGATCCATACTCCCGGTTATCTTGGCATCGCCTATCATGCTGCCGGCCTTCTGGATATGGATGTGGAGATCGATATTCCGGGTAAATTCAGTGTCTATAATTCTCTGGCAGCCATTGCTGTCTGCCTGCATTTTAAAGTGAGTGAGGCAGATATCAAGATCGCCCTGAAACAGGCAACGGTGAAGGGAAGGGTGGAACTGGTCAAGGTTTCCGACAAATTCACCCTGATGATCGATTATGCTCATAACGCCATGAGTCTGGAAAGCCTGCTTACTACCCTGAAAGAGTACGAGCCGGGCAGACTGGTCTGCCTCTTTGGCTGTGGCGGGAACCGTTCCAAAGCCCGCCGTTTTGAGATGGCAGAGGTTTCCGGAAGACTGGCTGATTTTACAATCATCACTTCCGATAATCCCCGTTTTGAGAAGCCGGAGGATATCCTGAATGATATTGAGACCGGAATCAAAAAGACAGATGGAAAATACATCAAGATCGCAGACCGTAAGGAGGCCATCCGTTATGCCATCCTTCACGGACAGCCCGGTGATGTCATTGTTCTGGCCGGCAAAGGCCATGAAGATTACCAGGAGATCGAGGGCAAAAAGTATCACATGGACGAAAGAGAACTGATTCAGGAGATCCTGAAGGAAGAGAAGTTACAGTGACAGATCCATATGCCAATATCATCGTGGACATTTCCCACGAAAAACTGGATAAACCTTTTCAGTACCGGATCCCGGAAGATATGCGGGGAAAACTTCTGCCAGGAATGGTGGTGGAAATCCCGTTTGGCCGGGGAGACCGGCTGATCAAAGGGTATGTTATAGGAACGACGAAACAGGCACAGATCGATCCGGAACGTATCAAATGCATTCATGCGGTTTCTACAGACGGCATTGGCGTAGAGTCCAGACTGATCGCCCTGGCAGCATGGATGCGGGATTATTACGGAGCTACCATGATCCAGGCGCTGAAGACCGTGATCCCGGTGCGGAAAAAAGAAAAGCCAAAAGAAAAGAAACAGGTGCTGCTGGCGGTATCCGAAGAAGAAGCCCGGGAGCGCCTGACCTTTTTTGAAAAGAAGCATCAGACAGCCCGTTATCGCCTGTTGAAAGCACTTCTGGAGGAAGGCTTCCTTCCCTGGGAACTTGTGACCGCAAAGCTTAACATACCTCCCGCAGTGATCCGGAGTGTGGAAAAAATGGGCTTGTTAAAGATCCAGGTGGATACCGTTTACCGGAACCCTGTTCATGTAAAAGCAGCCAGACAGCAGGCCGTTATCCTGAACCGGGAACAGCAGGGCGTGGTGGACGGGATCCGGGAAGAATGGGAAAACGAAAATGCAAGACCCTGCCTGATCCATGGTGTCACAGGCTGCGGGAAGACGGAAATCTATATGGAGCTCATTGCAGGTGTCCTGAAAGAAGGAAAACAGGCCATTGTCCTGATCCCCGAGATCGCCCTGACGTATCAGACCGTCATGCGTTTCTATCGGCGGTTCGGAGACCGGATCTCCGTTATGAATTCCCGGCTTTCTCCGGGAGAACGTTTTGACCAGTATGAGCGGGCGAGGAAAGGCCTAATCGATGTGATGATCGGCCCACGATCCGCTCTTTTTACCCCGTTCCCCAATCTGGGGATCATCATTCAGGATGAAGAGCATGAGACATCCTATCAGAGTGAGACCGTCCCACGGTATCTGACCAGAGAAACAGCGGTAAAAAGGGGAGAACTGGAGCATGCGCATGTGATATTCGGAACGGCAACCCCTTCCGTGGACGCTTATTATAAGGCGGAAAAGGGAGAATACAAGCTTTTCACGATCCGGCAGCGGGTGAAACATGCAGCCCTTCCGGAGGTTTCGATCGTAGACCTTCGGGAAGAACTGAAAAAGGGAAACCGTTCTGTTTTAAGCAATGCTTTAAAAGAAGAAATGGCCCAGTGCCTGGGTGCCGGTCATCAGATGATGCTTTTCCTGAACCGGAGAGGCTATGCGGGGTTTCTCTCCTGCCGTTCCTGTGGTCAGGTGATCGAGTGCCCGCATTGCGATGTGTCTCTGTCTCTGCACCGGGGCGGCCGGCTCATCTGCCATTACTGCGGCTATGAAACAACCGTTCCACAGACCTGTCCCTCCTGCGGAAGTCCGTTCCTGCGGGATTTCGGGATCGGAACGCAGCAGGTGGAGTCTGTGGTGGCAAGAGAATTCCCGGGGGCGCGGATTTTACGCATGGATCTTGATACCACCCGGGAAAAGGATGGCCATGAAAAGATCCTGTCTGCTTTTGCAAACGGAGAAGCGGAGATCCTCATAGGGACCCAGATGATCGTAAAAGGTCATGATTTTCCAAATGTGACCCTGGTCGGGATCCTGGCGGCAGATCTTTCTTTGCATGCCAGTGATTTCCGGGCGGCAGAGAGGACTTTTCAGCTTCTGACCCAGGCGGCCGGAAGAGCGGGCCGTGGCGGGCTTCCGGGAAGAGTGGTGATCCAGACTTACGATCCGGAACACTACAGCATCCAGGCTGCGGCAGAGCAGGATTACGAAGCCTTTTACCGGCAGGAAATCGCTTTTCGGACTCTGGGAGGCTATCCGCCGACAGGCGGTATGCTGGCGGTCCACGCTTCTTCGGAGGATGAAGCGTATCTGAGCATGGCGATGGAATACCTGAAGAAATTTCTGGAGATCCTGGAAAACCGTACCGGAATCCAGGTGATCGGTCCCGGGGATGAGACGATCGCCAGGATCCAGGATGTGTACCGGAAAGTGCTTTACATCCGCCATTCCGATGAAAAACGGCTGACTGTGGTAAAAGAAAAAGTGGAACAATATATTGAAATGAACGAAGGATATCAGAAGATCCATATACAATACGAAAGAGTTTAAACGAAGGAGGATATATAAAAATGGCAATTAGAAATATAAGAATCATGGGTGACGATGTACTGGACAAGACCTGTAAGGCGGTGAAAAGCATGACACCGCGGACGCGCCAGCTTATCGATGATATGTTTGACACCATGTATGACGGCTGCGGCGTAGGCCTTGCGGCAAACCAGGTGGGTATCCTGAAACGGATCGTTGTCATCGATACCACAGGAGAAGATCCTTATGTACTCATCAATCCGGAGATCATCGAGAGCTCTGGTTCCCAGACCGGTCAGGAGGGGTGTTTAAGCCTTCCGGGAAAAGCCGGTATCGTGACACGTCCGGATCATGTGAAGGTAAAAGCCCTGGATGAAAATATGGAAGAATTTGTTCTGGAGGGTACCGGTCTTCTGGCAAGAGCCATCTGTCATGAGTGCGATCATCTGGACGGACTGATGTACGTTTCCAAGGTTGAAGGCGAGCTTATGGATGTAGAGCCGGTCGGAGAAGAAGAGGAGGATATGGAGTGAAAGTCATTTTTATGGGAACACCGGACTTTGCAGTAGGAACGCTGGAAGCGCTTGTAAAGTCTGAGCATGAGGTCGTGGCTGTTGTCACACAGCCGGACAAACCAAAAGGAAGAGGAAAGGCCATGCAGCCCACACCGGTCAAAGAGGTTGCCATCCGGGAAAATATTCCGGTCCTTCAGCCGAAAAAAGTGCGGGA
>CAKRQP010000165.1:0-4845 GCA_934393555.1 uncultured Lachnospiraceae bacterium | reverse complement strand
TGATCACCTGGCTGGACCAGATTCGGCCGTTCCATTTTGAATTTTTCTCTGCGCATATACAAGAAGTCCTTTCTGCTGGTGCTTACTGTCTGGAAAGCGTTTATCAGCAATGTGCCTTCTCTTCTGTCATCTGCTTATAAATGCTTTCTTTGCACTCGCTCTATCCATTTGTGTCTGAATAATCTCATTATAGCATTTCTGAAAAAACAGGCAAGTAGAAAAAGAAAACTGCCGGCAAAAAGAAGTGTTTTCTGCCGGCAGGAAGATATTTAACGCAGTGCATCAGAGTAATACGGAACAATCAGCTGCTGACCATTATAAATACGGTTATAGCTGATAGAATTGATCTCCCGGATCTCATTCATATACGCATCCAGAGAACCATACACGCGGTCATCCATATATTCATTTGCAATTCCCCATAAGGTATCTCCGCGCTGTACACGTACCTCTGTATAGTATTTATAAGGTCCCTGCGCTTTTTTCTGTGTTGCCTCCACAGTCATCTTACTGTAAGTGATCCCTGTAAGACAAAGAACAAACAAAAGAATGGAAAGACAGGTATATCTTCTGATTCTTGTTTTACGGTGTTTTTGATTTTTCCTTTCGTTCATATCATAACCTCCCTGAATGCGAACATCTGTTTGCTTGATGAAATCAATTATAATACACGAACAAACGTTTGTCAACAGAAAAACGAACATATTTTCGGATAAAAACTGTCGAATATTTGTTTGCAATTTCAGAGAGGACATGATATAATTTTTCTAATTAACAAAATGCATAGCATTTGGAGGAAGGATCAGAAGCAGATCCGTTGAATTTCCGGAGGTATTCAGTTATGGCATATGGAAAAATTACAAAAAAACAGGAAGAAATTCTGGAATATATCAAAGACCAGATCATGAACCGCGGATTCCCGCCTGCAGTACGAGAGATTTGTGAAGCAGTTAATCTCAAATCCACCTCTTCTGTTCATGCGCATCTGGAGACACTTGAGAAAAACGGTTATATCCGCCGGGATCCAACCAAACCCCGTGCGATTGAGATTCTGGATGAGAACTTCAATATGGTCCGCAGGGAACTGGTAAATGTCCCCATGGTAGGCCGTGTTGCTGCCGGTGAACCGATCCTGGCTACAGAAAATGTAGACAGCTATTTTCCGATTCCAGCCGAATATGTTCCGAAGAATCCCACCTTTATGCTTACAGTAAAAGGTGAAAGTATGATCAATGCCGGGATTTTTAATGGGGATCATCTTCTGATCGAACAGAAAAATACTGCTGAGAATGGTGAGATCGTGGTTGCTCTTCTGGATGATTCGGCAACCGTTAAGACTTTTTACAAAGAGAACGGACATTATCGTCTTCAGCCGCAGAATGATGCGATGGATCCGATCATTACAGATGAGGTACAGATTCTTGGAAAGGTCATTGGAGTTTTCCGGTTTCTGCATTGACCAGAAGGTCAACAAGGCATGTATCGATAAAACAGATACATGCCTTGTTTTGACTGTGAAAGGGGTATTTCTTAAATTTTTATATAGTTTACATAAGTAAATTATGTAAACTATATAACGGTTCAGAAGATATTCTTCAGCGAAGCGGGTTTTAATGGACTACAGAGATGTAGTCATCCACATTTTTGGATAGAAAAATCGTCGCTTCTACGACCTCGCCAGAATCTGGAGAGATGGTAAAAACGACGATTTCTAGCATCTGTAAGGGTAATGTTATTTCAGGCTGATCTCATCAATTTTACGGATTTCTTCCTCTGTAAAATCCAGATGGTCCACAATGGAGATGTTCTCTTCTATCTGTTCCGGACGGGAAGCGCCGATGAGAACGGAAGCAACTTCGTCATCCTTCAGGATCCAGGAAAGAGCCATCTGTGCAAGTGTCTGACCTCTTTCCAAAGCCAGATGGTTCAGTTCATCGATCTGATGAAGGCGCTCCGGTGTCAGTGCGGATTCTTTCAGGAAGCGGTGGTCTCTCGCAATCCGGCTGTCGGATGGGATTCCATGCAGGTATTTGTCCGTCAGAAGCCCCTGAGCCAGAGGGCTGAAAGCAATGATACCCATGCCGATTTCCTTGCACCCTTTCTTAACACCATCTTCTTCGATGGTGCGGTCAAAAATAGAATAACGGCGCTGGTTGACGATCAGTGGACAGTGAAGTTCTTTCATAATGGCAGCGGCTTTTCTGGTATATTCTTCATTATAATTGGAGATACCTGCATAGAGGGCTTTACCGCTGTGGACGATAGATGCCAGAGCTTCCATGGTTTCTTCCAGTGGAGTTTCCGGATCCATGCGGTGATGATAGAAAATATCAACATATTCCAGCTGAAGGCGGGAAAGGCTCTGGTCAATGCTTGCAGTCAGATATTTTTTGCTTCCCCAGTCGCCGTAGGGCCCCGGCCACATGTCATAACCGGCCTTAGAGGTAATTACCAGTTCATCCCGGTAAGGACGGAAGTCTTCCTGCAGGATCCGTCCGGCATTCTCTTCTGCACTTCCATATACCGGTCCATAATTGTTGGCAAGGTCAAATTGCGTGATACCAAGATCAAAGGCCTTTCTGCACATTGCCTTCATATTGTCATAGTTGTCTTTGCTTCCGAAATTATGCCAGAATCCAAGAGAAACGGCCGGAAATTTCAGACCGCTTTTTCCAACCCGGTTGTAGGTCATTTTCTCATACCGGTTTTCGCTGGCCAAATAAAGATCTCCCATGATATAATCTCCTTTTCTTCTGTAAAACAGAATGATGATTTATGGATTGCTGCTTTTTTTCTGAATCTCATTTAAAACATACTGGTAAATCTTCAGGTAAGTGACATCTGTATAATGGCAGCCGTCCAGAGTTTCGAAACCGGAAGCCGTCAGATAATTGTAGGCATCGATATAACGATATGGAAAAGTTGCTTTCATCCGGCTGTTAAAGATCTTTACCAGCTTCGTGCTCTTTTTATGCTGGGCAAGAACCGGGTATTTGTCATCTTCCACCGGATTGACAGACATTACATAAAAACGTGCCTGCGGATATGCCGTCATCAGCTGTTGGTACAGCTGGATGTATCTGGAAATATTGTAGAGATCGTTTACTCCGAAATTCAAAACAACATCGGCTTGCGGATGCATACGAAGAAGCTTTTTCAGTTCTGCAACGCCCTCATTCGAAAACCAGTTATATCCCTGCCCGTATTTGGCTACATATCCGTTTTCAGAGGAAGCCACGGCGTTGCTGAGCTGCTTCGTACGGGAATCTCCGCAGAAAATCCGGTAACGGGTTTCTTCCGCAGTTCCTTCGGGAGAAAGACTGGTTGTTTTCTTTCCGTCTTCACCGAGATAATTTCCGTCCACCCAGCGATTGGTAACCATAACACCTCTGGAAGAAAAATAATACCAGGAACCACCGATCTTCTTCCAGCCGGTAGCTGCCGAGCCATCAGAAGTAAAATAGTAAGTTTTCTGCGGAAAATACCGCCATCCGGTTGCCATGGTACCGTTTTTATGGAAAAAATAAAGCTTTCCGTCAATGCTGCGGAAACCGCGGACCATATAGCCGTAGGAATTGAAGTAATACGTATACTTCTTATACTGGACAAAACCGGTGGCTCTGGTGCCGTCTTCCTGAACGTACATTTTCTGGGAACCACTGCGTACCCAGAGATTAGATCCCAGCGCACCGTTTTTTCTCAGATAGTATTTTTTTCCCTGCCAGGAAAACCAGCCGGTCTTTCGATAGCCATTTTTATCAAAGCGATAAATCTGACCGTTGATCCTGGCCCAGCAGTTTTTCAGATAACCGCCGGACTTCAGACGAAACATTACACCCTTGGAAGTCGTCACAAAACGCCCCTGCTGAGTAGGGACAGATGGCATAAGCTGGATCAGAGTGACTGCCGTTCCCGGATCAGCTGCCTCAGCAGCAAAAGAAACGATGCCGCTGAAAGAGGCGGAAAACAGAGAACTGGCAAGCATCAGAGAAAGAAGCTTTTTGCGTGGTAAAATCATGAAATTCCTCCCTAATTAGCACACCGGAATCTTGACGACGATTTTCCGGTATGCAGTCTTTTCATTCATATGACAACAGGGCTTATGGGCGTCTTCCGGATATACCAGATAAAAAGTATCTGCCGGGACTTCCATCAGACAGCCCGTTCCTTCCCAGAATTGAATATCCTTCTCCGGATCATAAGGAACGGTTTCTGTAAGGTCATGGATATTGGCATATTCCATTACTTCCTTACCATTCAGGATCCACTGAAGATCAAGATAGTTCTTGTGAGACTCAAAGTCTTTTTCTGTCAGAAGACTGGTTTTCCCCTCCTGGATCATGATCCTTCCTCCGGGATAGGGATAAGTCCCTACAGGCTTCTGAGAGGCTGTACGGGCAAATTCCAGAATTTCATCCAGATGGGGAATGAGGGATGCATAAAGGTTCAGATTAGAAGTTTTATCAAAAATCATTGTTTATCACCTCAGATATGTGTTGAATGTAAAATACTGCAGAACCTGTTTTGATACAGGGCAATATTTATATCCAGTATAACGTATTTCAAGGAACTATTCAAGAGATTATCACAAAGGTCCAGGGTTGTTTCATGAACTATCCATGAGCAGCTCTAACTTATTGCAATCTTGTTATCACATTTCTCATATTGTTTCTGATTAATTTCTCATGTAAAAAAGTGCAAATTAACTCTATATCCCTTTACAGGACTTTTTTTAGAGGTATTCTTTCTATATAGTCAATACAGACTGGCTATGTCTTGAAACACATACCGTTCCCGCAAGACGGCATTGTCACAAAAGCAATCCATCATTTCTGTGTACAGTCC
>CAKRQP010000164.1:0-4903 GCA_934393555.1 uncultured Lachnospiraceae bacterium | reverse complement strand
GGCAGTTTGTTTGTGGGGAGTAGGAAATCATGGTGGAGGTCCCTCCAGAAAAGATCTGGAAGACCTGACAGATCTGATCAGGGAAAAGGAAAAAGAAAATGTTCTGATCATTCACTCAACACCAGAGGAATATCTGGCAGAAATAGAAAAAAGAAAGAAGCTTCCTGCGGTCAGAAAAAGTCTGGTTCCATGGGCGGTCGGATGTTATAGCAGTCAGTCAAGAATAAAACAGCTTTACCGGATGGCAGAAAGTACTTATTTTTTTGTAGAAAGTATGTGTGCACATGCAGCTATTTTGAAACAGATGGAGTATCCCAAAAAAGAGCTGAATGCAGCTTTAAAAGATATTTTAAGTGCGCAGTTTCATGATATGTTGCCAGGAACGTCCGTTTTGCCGGTGGAAAAAGCTGGAATACGCATATTGGATCATGCATTGGAAATTCTGTCAAGAATCAAGGAAAAAGCATTTCTGTCAATGACTTTCTGTGAAAAACCGAATCCGGAAAACTGTATTCCGATTTATGCATACAATCCCTATCCTTATGAAATTTCAGGAGATTTTCTCTGTGAACTTATGTTATGGGATCAGGACTGGGAACACGAATTTCTGATTCCGGAAGTCCGGGGAGAAGATGGAAAGCGTTGTCCGACTCAAAGTGAGAAAGAGAACAGTACCATTCCACTGCAGTGGAGAAAACGGGTCGTATTCCATGGGGTACTGAAACCTATGAGCATGAATCTTTTTCAATGCGGTTTCCGTCCGGCTTCCAGGAAGCCTTCCTTTAAAACAGAGGAAAAGGGAAGAAGCCTTTGCATTAAGAAAAAAGAAATAGAAGTGCGGATCAATTATGATACCGGTCTGATCTGTAGTATTAAAAAAAATGATGACCAATATGTAAAAGAAAATGCATTTGGACTGGAAGTGTATGAAGATAATTATGATCCATGGTATATGGAAAAAAATGCATGGAAGAAAAAAGAGGGAGAATTTCATCTGCTAAATCCAAAAGAAGCTGCAGAATTCTGCTGTACAGATACCCCGTTGAATGCAGTCAGAGTCATAGAGGACGGAGAAGTTCGGACAGTGGTAGAAGCACTGTTTGGATATCATCATTCCTATGCGGTTGTCCGGTATATTGTCTCCGAGACTGGAGATCTGGAAGTAAAACTGCATATGGTGTGGAATGAAAAGCAGAAGCTGGTAAAAATGAATGTTCCATCCGTACTTAAAGAAGCAGAATGTATGGGAGAGCAGGCATATGGTCAGGAACTGCTGAATCCGGAACTGGAGGAAAATATCTCTCAGAAATACCAGGTTTTGTATTCCGGAGAAAATGGAATCCTGATTGTAAATAATGGCGTATATGGATCTTCTTTTTGCGGAGAAGAAGGGACACTGAAAATAACTTTATTGCGTTCTCCTTCTTATTGTGCGCATCCGATCCCGGGACGTACAACGATGCCGCAGGATCGTTATATGCCCTACATAGATCAGGGAGAACATGATTTCAGTTTCCTTTTCCGGTTTGGGACAAAGGAGAAAATGCTGCGGCAGGCATCCAGGACAGCACAGGAATTTCAGGCACCTCCCATGCTGCTGTCTTGCTATCCTCCTGAAAAATCCGGAGAAAAAAACAGTCCGGTACAGTTGCTTCATACAGATACCATTCAGTTTGTTACGTTGAAAAAAGCAGAAGACAGAGAGAACTTTTTTGTACGTCTGTTTAATCCGACAGATAAAGAACAATCGGCTGTATTGCATTTTCAGGATAAGAAAACAGAATTGAATTTTGAAAAATATGAGATAAAAACAATCCAGTGCAGTTGCCGGGAAGTAATAGAAACAGAACTTCAGATTTAACCGTTTTCTTCTGTTTCAGAGAGGAGGATATATGCTGTATCGTAAAAAAGAAGAACCAAAGCTTAGTGAAGAGTTATTTCAGAATCCGACCAGTGAATACCGGGGAACCCCGTTCTGGGCCTGGAATTGCAAGGTGACGGAGGAGCAGATCGATTTTCAAACGGAAGCGTTAAAAGAAATGGGGATGGGCGGTGCCCATATCCATTGCAGAACCGGGATGAATATTCCTTATATGAGCGAAGAATTTTTAGGCCGGGTTGCTTATGCACATGAAAAACTGAAAGAAAAACAGATGTTGACCTGGCTGTATGATGAGGATCGGTGGCCATCCGGGTATGGTGGCGGCTATGTGACGAAAGATTCCAGATATCGGATGCGTTTTCTCGTTTTTTCCCCGGAAGAGATCCCGGAAGGGGTACCGGAGAAGAGAGGGCGTGATATTTCTGCAGCGGTTATCGTCAGAAGTGAGAAACGGACCTTGCTGAAGCGTTATGCTGTATGTCTGAATGAAAATGGAACCATGGATGATTATCAGGTACTGGAAAAAGGAGAATCCTGTCCGGATGGATATGATCCCTGGTATGCATATCTGGAAATTTCAGGAGATAATGTCTGGTTTAATAATCAGGCCTATGTCAACACACTTGATCCGGAAGCAATTTCCTGTTTCCTGAAAGTGACCCATGAAAAATATGCAAAAAAACTTGGAAATGATTTTGGAAAAGGTATTCCTGCCATTTTTACGGATGAGCCGCAGTTTGCACATAAAACAAGACTGGAGCATGCACATGACAGGAAAGTACAGTTTTTGCCGTATACGGATGATTTTGAAGAAACTTACCAGAAGGCATACGGAGAAACATTTCTGAATGGTCTGCCGGAAATTTTCTGGGAAAGAAGCAAGGAATCGGTCTCAAAAACAAGATATCAGTATCATGACCATATCGCAGAGCGGTTCGCCGGTGCTTATGCAGACCAGATTGGCGCCTGGTGTGAGGCACATCACCTTGCGCTGACCGGACACATGATGGAAGAACCGACTCTTCAGAGTCAGACAGCCGCCCTGGGAGAAGCCATGCGGTCTTACCGGAGCTTTCACATTCCCGGAATTGATATGCTGTGTGACTGGAGAGAGCTGACAACAGCGAAACAGGCCCAGAGCGCAGTGCATCAGTTTGGCAGAGAAGGAATGACAAGTGAGCTTTACGGTGTGACAAACTGGGATTTTGATTTCCGGGGACATAAACTGGCAGGAGACTGGCAGGCAGCCCTGGGAGTGACGGTACGGGTCCATCACCTGACCTGGGTCAGCATGGAGGGAGAGGCAAAAAGAGATTATCCGGCCTGTATCGGATACCAGTCCCCATGGTATCGGGAATACAGAATGATCGAGGACTATTTTGCACGGCTCAATACGGCTCTTGTAAGAGGAACGCCGGTTGTCAGGATCGGTGTGATCCATCCGATTGAATCCTATTGGCTGAAGTGGGGAAGCGAGGAGACGACCTATACAGACCGCATGGAGATGGAAGAAAAATTCAATCATCTGATCGAGTGGCTGTTATATGGGAATCTGGATTTTGATTATATTTCAGAATCGTTACTGGAGGAAACATATCATCAGGATACCGATGGCTTTGGAGTCGGCAGAATGAAGTATGAAGTTGTGCTGGTACCTGACTGTCTGACATTGAGAGCGAATACGGTAGAAGCACTTGAAAGATTCTCCGAGGCTGGCGGTCATATTATTTTTATCGGAAAAATACCGGAATATGTAGCTGCAGTGAAAAATGACAGAGTTAAAAAACTGGCAGAAAAGTGTCAGCGGCTTCCGTTCGAAAAAAGAGAGATCCGGGAAGCACTGGAACCCTGGAGAACCATTGAAATCCAGACAGACAGAGGAATTCCGGCGGGACCATATCTGTATCAGATGCGCCAGGATGGAGAAAACAAATGGATTTTCCTTGCACATGCGCAGAAACCACAGGATCCGGACTCTGTTTTGGAAGAACGTCTGAGAATCTGTGTACCCGGTTGCTGGAAAGCTTTTTCCTATGATGCACTGACAGGAAAGAAGCAGGAAGTCCCGGTTTCTTATAAGAATGGAAAAACTCTGTGGAGTGAGGTTTCTTATGCACAGGATTCCTTCTTATATTGTCTGCAGCCTGGAACATCCGGTTTTACAAGGACAGAGAAAACAGTTGGGGATTTGCATCCGATCCGGATGCCTGAAACGGTCCAGGCTGAGCTTAAAGAGCCAAATGTGCTGGTTCTTGATATGGCAGAGTACCGGCTGGATGACGGAGACTGGAGAGAAAAAGAAGAAATCCTGCGTCTGGATAATGTGCTTCGCAAGGAGTTGGGATATCCCCTGCGTGCAGATGCTTATGCCCAGCCCTGGATCTATGGAGAACAGCCATATGAGCATCAGGTATCCCTGCGTTTTGTGATCCGGTCAGAGGTGGAAGCAGAGAATGTTTTACTGGCATTGGAAAATCCGGAGATCACAGAATTATTCTGGAATCAGCAGCGTGTGATTTCACCGGTGGAAGGTTATTATACAGATCATCAGATCCGTACGAGAAAGCTTGGAAGGCTGCAGAAGGGTGAGAATCTTCTGGAAGCACGGATTTCATATCATTCGAAGGTAAATATCGAAAATATGTATCTTCTGGGAGATTTTGGGGTAGCTGTAACAGGAAGCAGGGCAATGATCACTGCACCGGTTAAAGAACTGGCATTTGGAGATATTTGTGGTCAGGGACTGGCTTTTTACGGGGGAAACCTGGTTTACCGGATGGAAATTGAAGTGCCTGAAGAGGCAGACCTGGTGATCAGGACCACGAAATTCCGCAATCCGTTGATTCAGGTATCTCTGAAAAAAGACGAAGAGTGCACAGTCAGAAAAATTTTTAAAAGCCCGTATGAGGCAGTTTTTAAAAACGTTCACAAGGGAAACTATATTCTGGAATTTCTTGCATATGGTAATCGCCGGAATACCTTTGGACAGCTTCACAACTGCAGCAATCATGTCATGTGGTG
>CAKRQP010000163.1:0-4942 GCA_934393555.1 uncultured Lachnospiraceae bacterium | reverse complement strand
ATCAAAGTTCCCTGTAATATCTTTCAAACAGCTCCAGATATCTTTTTTCTATCACCTCAAAGGGAAGTACTTCATAAGAAAAGTGTGTTTTCATGATTGGAGGTGCTTCTTCGGAGTCCCCTCGCAGAAGAATTTTCAGATCATAATAGAGCATATCGTCATCGATTTCTTTGACTTTTTTCTCCTCTTCTTCGTCCAGTCTGCTTCCCAGATATTTCGTGTATACAATGTCCAATAAAGTCTTTTCATGGGAAATATAGTCGGAAAGATGCTGTTTAAAAGGCCTTGGCACGTCTGACATATAGGCCTCACTGGCATCATGGAGCAGGCATGCAAGTGCGATTCTGCTTCCATATCCCCTTGCTTCCGCTTCTAATGCACAATGTATACAATGCTGTCCTACCGAAAAAAATGTCTTTACATGACCATTTCCACGACAGATCAGCGAAAGGGCATGTGCCACGTCTGTGATCTCAATTCTATCTGCTTCCGGTTCCAGTGGAAAGAAATGTATCCCTCCGTATGTCGTGATCCAGTCTGCCACTTCTCTTCTCCTTCCTGAAAAACATATCATTTCAGATCTTCTTCGATGCTCTTCCAGATATAACCTGCGGCAAAGGCAGAACCTTCCGCTGATGCATGCGCTCCATCTTCATAATACATTTCTGTCTCCGGATGGGCCTCACGGTAAGCCCACCAGTTTTCACCCACAGGTGCCAGAAGGGCGCCGATTTCTTCCGCAATCTGTTTGTTGGCTGCTGTCATACGGGGCTGAACCTCTTTTTCCTCTTTCCTCGCCCAGGTCATGTAGATCACCGGTTTACTTCCGGCTTCCCGGATCCATTGATTTAACGTACGGACTGCTCCGAAAAACTTTTCTTCCGGACCGAAGGGATGGGAAAATTCCTGAAGCACGACATAATCATAATGTCCGTACAGAATGTTAAAACGGACATCCGGTTCCTGTACATGCTGTTCCAGATACCAGCCGCCATGAGCGATCATCGTCACTTCACAGTCAAAGCCTGCTTTTCTGGCTTTTTCTGCCACCATAGCCGGCATATCATTAAAATAGGTATGGCTGTTTCCAATAAATAAAATTCTGAGTGTTCTTTTCTCTTCCATCTGTCTTACCTCTCTTCCATAAATGTCAATATCTGTATCAATAACCACAAGAGCCGAATCGCAATTTTGCAAAACGCGCTCTATAATAAACACTCGGCAGAGTCCTTTTTCTGTTTCTGCTGCTTCAAAGAACTGTATTCTCCGGGATTGCACCCGAACTGTTTCCGAAAAGCGCCGGCAAAACGGCTAGCATTGCTGAAGCCTACCATATCTGCGATCTGGGTCATCGAATACCTGCCGCTCTGAACCAGGGAAAAGCTCTGATTCACGCGGTATTCTTCCAGATATTTCGTGATGGTTTTCCCTGTCATTTTCCGGAACAGACGGCAGCAGACCTCTCTGGAAAGATGAACCTGGTCTGCCAGTTCTTTCAGTGATACCACAGATTCCGAATGTGCATGAAGATAATCCAGCATCTGTTCCAGCCTCTCCAGTTCTCTCTGGCTGACCGGAACCACATTTCGAAACTCCGTGTCGTACGCGGAAAAGATCAGTCCGAAGGCTTCACAGAGCAATCCCTTGATCCTCAGCTCATAGCAGAAGGGTTTCTCTTCAAAAAGTATATCCACCTGATTCAGCTTTTTCAAGACTTCCCTGCTCCACTCCTCTTTTCCTGTAAGCAGGATACAGGGAAGGGCAGCATTTTGCAGAAAAGGCCGGAAACAGTTGCGTTCCACATCACTTCCCAGATCTCCATAAAGAAAATCCGGGCGCACAAGGATTGTTGTATACAAAGTACGACTGTCATCTGTGGAATCACAGCTATGAGGGACATTTCTGTTCAGAAGGAGTCCTTCTCCCGGATGCACCTCATAATTTTTCTGATAGACCTGGTATCTGGCCTTTCCCAGACGGGGCAGACTGATCTCAAGCTCATTATGCCAGTGGATCGGGACATTTTTTCCCTCAAACATCCAGAGATCATCGTGATTTACTGTCATGGGAAAGGTCTCTGATCCATGTGCACAGAGTTCCCGCTTTGTATCATCTACCAGTATTTTTTTCTTTATCATCTGCAGTTCTCCCATCGTTTGTAGAATTGTCGAACTGTCCTGCCGCGGATCATTTTGCAGGTATCCGCTGTGGAGAAAAGCCATTCGTACCTGCACGATACGGCTTCTGACCACGGAATCCGCTGCAAAACGGTTTCCTTTATTATAACTTCCACGTACGGAATATACAAGAAGGAGGTTCTTATGTCCCGCTCAAAAAAAGAAATAGATCTGACAGTCGGAGATCCGTTCCGCTCCCTGCTGAAATTTGCGATCCCCGTGATCCTCGGAAATCTGTTTCAGCTTTTCTACACCCTGGCCGACACCATGATCGTAGGAAAAACTCTCGGAGCCCAGTCTCTGGCAGCCGTAGGCTCCACCAGTATCATCATCTATTTTGTATTCTGTTTTATCAACGGTTTTACCGGAGGCTTCGGTATCTGTCTGGGCCAGCGCTGCGGTGCCAAAGATGAGGCCGGTATGAGAAAAAGCGTAGCCGTCTCCACGCTTTTAAGCATTGCATTTACGGTCATCCTCACTTTAATCTGCTGTCTTCTGGCTCATCAGATCCTGATCTGGATGCAGATCCCCTCCGATATCTCAGGAGAAGCTTATGACTACATGTTCATCGTCCTTCTCGGCACGGGTGCAACGGTCTTTTACAACCTGATCTCCAACATGCTCCGGGCTCTGGGCGACAGCAAAACGCCTTTGTATTTTCTGGTCTTCTCTTCCATCCTGAATATTTTTCTGGATCTGCTTTTTATTGTTCCCTTTCGTATGGGCGTCGGCGGAGCTGCCTGGGCTACCATCCTTTCCCAGCTTCTCTCTGCCGTTTTAAGCCTTGTGGTAGGGCTGAAAAACTTTCCGGTTCTTCATCTTCACCGGGAGGATTTCCATGACCTGAAAGCAAGTGCTGTCCTTCACCTGAAGACCGGCTTCCCCATGGGCTTCCAGATGTCCGTCATGTGCATCGGTCAGCTGGCCATGCAGGCCGTGGTAAATGGCCTTGGAACAGCTGCTGTAGCCGGATATACCGCTGCCTCCAAAGCAGATCAGCTCTCTGTCCTGGTCAATAATGCCATGATGACCGCTATTTCCAACTATGTAGCCCAGAACTTCGGCGCCGGCAGAAAAGACCGGATCCGTCAGGGTGTGCGGGCCTGTCTTATCCAGACAGAAGCCTTCAATCTCATCATGTGTATCGGAATCCTTCTGCTGCGCCATCCGATCGTGCAAATGTTTCTTTCCGATCCGACAGCAGAGATCTATCATTATTCCGACGCCTACCTGACCATTGTTGCTCCCTTCTATTTCCTGCTGGGCCTTCTGGCTGTTTACCGTACCGCCATCCAGAGCATGCAGAACGGCCGTGCTCCCTTCGCAGCCTGTATGATCGAGCTTGTCATGCGTATCTTTGCCACCATCGGTCTTTCCGGTCTTATCGGTTATACTTCTGTCTGCATTGCCAGTCCTCTGGCCTGGTTCGGTGCCTGTGCCCTTCTGATCCCGGTCTACTACCGGATGATGAAGCGTCCCATGCTCTTCCAGTGATACCGTTCCTCACAATCCCCTGCTTACTGCATTTTCCGGCGGAAACAGGGGATTTTTCCTGTGATAAAAAGAGAAAGCCCGTGATGTATAAAATCTCACGGGCTTTCTCCTTTTGATCCTCTCTACCTCTTATTTGATCCGTTTCAGTTCATACTGTCTGGTTCCCAGACCGATCTTTTCTGCCTGATCCAGAGTCGCCTTCCATTCGATGTTTGGATTGGAATCCTTGAAATGGTCGTGATGACAATGCCAGTCCGGCTCTGCCAGATGCTCACCCAGCTGGCTGTCTGCGATCGGTGTCGCCTTCAGACAGGCATCTGCACAGGCCTGATCCAGAGCAACCGGGTCAAAGCTTGCAAACATTCCGATATCCGGAAGGATCGGTGCATCATTTTCCCCATGGCAGTCACAGTTGGGGCTGATGTCCTGCACAAGAGAAATATGGAAGCAGGGACGGCCATGACAGACTGCCTGGGCATATTCTGCCATCTTCCGGTCCAGAAGCTCATTGGCACTGCTGTTGGGGTTATATACGGCATCAAAGCTACAGGCTCCGATACAACGGCCGCAGCCTTTACATTTATCATAATCAATGACTGCTTTTTTATCCACATAAGTGATCGCATCACTTCCGCATTCTTTGGCACAGCGACGGCAGCCACGGCAGAGCTCTGTATGGATAGCCGGTTTTCCGCTGGCATGCTGCTGCATCTTTCCTGCACGGCTTCCGCAGCCCATACCGATATTCTTCAGGGCACCGCCGAATCCGGTGGCTTCATGGCCTTTAAAATGGGTCAGGCTGATAAAAATATCCGCATCCATAATGGCATGACCGATATATGCTGTCTTGCAGTACTCTCCGTTTACGACCGGAACTTCTACTTCATCGGTTCCTCTTAAGCCATCGCCAATGATGATCTGACAGCCTGTGGAAATGGTATTGAAACCGTTAATATTTGCACAGTCCAGATGCTCCAGTGCATTCTTTCTGCTTCCCGGATACAGCGTGTTACAGTCCGTCAGGAACGGCATTCCGCCCTGCTCTTTACAAAGATCTGCCACTGCTTTTGCATAGTTCGGACGAAGAAATGCCAGGTTGCCAAGCTCACCAAAATGCATCTTGATCGCAACAAATTTTCCATCCATATCGATATCCTTAATGCCGGCTGCAACACAAAGCTTTTTCAACTTATCCAGCTGACTGGTACCCACCGGACAACGGAAATCGGTAAAGTAAACCATTGATTTTTCCATATTCTGTTTCCTCCTTA
>CAKRQP010000162.1:0-4963 GCA_934393555.1 uncultured Lachnospiraceae bacterium | reverse complement strand
ATTGAGGTCTCTCCTTTCGCCAATAGGGACGGTATGTTTTGTTGAAACCATGATACCATGAAACCAAAACAGCGTAAAGTTTATAAACCGGGATTTCCAGGAAAAACCTTCTCCCCTCTGGCTTTTCCATTACAAAAATGCTATGATAGTGAAAAGAAAAAACTTGAAAGAGGGATAAAAGATATGGAGATCAAGCCAAACCCAAATGCAGTAAAGATGATCCAGGAATTGTCAGATGCAAAAGCACCATCCGGATTTGAAGACGAAACCGTAGCAGTCGCAAGAAAGTACAGCGCAGATTTTGCCGATGCCAGCGAGGACTGCCTGCGCAATCTTTATCTGCATGCAAAGAGCAACACAGGCGACAAACCTGTTTTTATGCTCGATGCCCACAGCGATGAGGTAGGACTGATGGTTCATTCCATCAAGCCAAACGGAACCCTTCGTTTTGTTTCACTCGGAAGCTGGAGTGATAATTCTCTTCCGGCATCAAAAGTACTTGTGCGCAACAGACACGGGGAATTTATTCCCGGTGTGATCGCTGCAAAACCGCCTCATTTTATGACACCGGAAGAGCGCCAGCATGCAGGAAGCACTTCGATCCAGTCCCTGGTGATCGATATTGGTGCAGTCAGCAAGGAAGATGCTGTAGAAAACTTTGGAATCCGCATCGGAGAACCCGTTATTTCCGATGTTCATTTTTCCTACGATGAAGCCCATGATGTGATGATCGGAAAAGGCTTTGACTGCCGGATCGGCTGTGCGGCACTTCTGGAAACGATGCGCCGTCTTTCAGCAGAGGATCTGAATGTCGATCTGGTCGGCGTATTGTCCACACAGGAGGAACTTGGAGAAAGAGGCGTCAAAGCTGCCGTCGGAAAGGTTGCACCGCAGATCGCCCTGTGCTTTGAGGGCTGCCCGGCAGATGACACCTTTACCGAGCCGTATGCAATCCAGACCGCACTCAGAAAAGGCCCCATGCTCCGTTTTATGGATAAATCCATCGTCTGCTCTCCGAGATATCAGCGCTATGTACTGGATCTTGCAGAAGAAAAAGGTCTGGCTGTACAGTCTTCTGTACGCGAAGGCGGCGGAAACAACGGTGCGATCATCAACACAGCGCTCGACGGCATTCCGGTTATCGTTGTCGGTGTTCCTGTCCGTTATATCCATTCTCATTACGGGATCACTTCCTATTATGACTTCGAAGCGACCGTACAGCTGGCAACCGAGGTTGTCCGCTCTATGACAGCCGACATCATCCGCTCCTTTTAAATAATCACAGATTCCCTGCTTTTATTGTGAAAACAACAGGCAGGGAATTTTTTTAAAAAAACACTTGCATTTTTCTCTTTTTATGTTATAGTAGTTATAGAACAAATGTGACGATGGCAGGTTCCAGAACAAAAACCTTTGAACCTGGCACTCTCAACGTTCTGAAACAAGTTTTCAACATATCCTACTATACCAAAAGGAGGCAGGACTTATGAATATTAATAAATTTACACAGAAATCCATCCAGGCCGTCAATGACCTGGAGAAAATCGCATACGAATACGGGAACCAGGAGATCGAGGAGGAACATCTTCTCTACTGTCTTCTGAACCAGGAAGACAGCCTGATCCTGAAACTGATCGAAAAAATGGAGATCAACAAGGACGAATTCCAGCGCTCTCTTATCGATGCGCTGAACAAACGGCCGAAGGTTTCCGGCGGACAGGTCTATATCGGCAAAGACCTGAACCGTGTACTGGTGAGTGCCGAGGATGAGGCCAAGGCCATGGGCGATGAATACGTCTCTGTGGAACACCTCTTCCTTTCTCTGCTCCGCTATCCGAATGCCGGCATCCGCGACCTGTTCCGGAACTACGGCATCACAAGAGACCGTTTTCTTCAAGCTCTCTCCACTGTCCGCGGCAATCAGCGCGTGACCAGTGATAACCCGGAGGTTACGTATGACACCCTCACCAAATACGGCGAAGATCTGGTGGAAAAGGCGAAAAACCAGAAGCTGGATCCGGTCATCGGCCGTGATACCGAGATCCGTAACGTGATCCGTATCCTCTCCCGTAAGACCAAGAACAATCCGGTTCTCATCGGTGAACCAGGTGTTGGTAAAACGGCAGCCGTTGAAGGTCTGGCACAGCGTATCGTCCGCGGCGATGTCCCGGATACCCTGAAGGACAAGACCATCTTTGCCCTGGATATGGGTGCTCTGGTAGCCGGCGCCAAATACAGAGGTGAATTCGAGGAGCGTCTGAAAGCCGTTCTGGAAGAAGTCAAAAAGAGCGACGGCAAGATCATCCTCTTTATCGATGAGCTGCATCTGATCGTCGGAGCCGGAAAGACCGACGGTGCCATGGATGCAGGCAATATGCTGAAACCTATGCTTGCCCGTGGTGAGCTTCACTGCATCGGTGCCACTACGCTGGATGAATACCGGGAGTACATCGAGAAAGATGCCGCTCTGGAACGGCGTTTCCAGCCTGTCATGGTCAATGAGCCGAGCGTGGAAGATACCATTTCCATCCTGCGAGGCCTGAAAGAGCGGTATGAGGTGTTCCACGGTGTAAAGATCACCGACAGTGCCCTGGTGGCAGCTGCCACCCTCTCCAACCGTTACATCTCTGACCGTTTCCTGCCGGATAAAGCCATTGATCTGGTAGATGAAGCCTGTGCTCTGATCAAGACCGAGCTGGATTCCATGCCTACCGAGCTGGATGAACTCCGCCGCCGTGTCATGCAGATGGAGATTGAGGAAGCCGCTCTGAAAAAAGAGACCGACAGCCTGAGCCGTGAGCGTCTCGCCGACCTTCAGAAAGAGCTGGCAGAGCTCCGCGATGAGTTTAATACGAAAAAAGCCCAGTGGGACAATGAAAAACATTCTGTTGAAAATCTTTCCAAACTGCGTGAGCAGATCGAGGACATGAACAAACAGATTGAAAAAGCAAAACAGAATTACGATCTGAACAAGGCCGCTGAACTGCAATACGGCGAACTGCCCAAGCTTCAGCAGCAGCTTTCCATCGAGGAGGAAAAGGTGAAAAACGAGGATCTCTCTCTGGTACACGAAAGTGTCACCGATGATGAGATCGCCCGTATCGTTTCCCGCTGGACCGGCATCCCCATTGCCAAACTGACAGAGGGAGAACGGAGCAAGATCCTTCACCTGGACGAAGAGCTCCACAAACGGGTCATCGGTCAGGACGACGGTGTCCAGAAGGTAACGGATGCCATCATCCGTTCCAAAGCAGGCATCAAGGATCCGACCAAGCCCATTGGTTCCTTCCTGTTTCTCGGCCCCACCGGTGTCGGTAAGACCGAGCTTGCCAAAGCCCTGGCACAGAGCCTTTTTGACGACGAAAACAACATGGTGCGTATCGATATGAGTGAGTACATGGAGAAATACTCCGTGTCCCGTCTGATCGGAGCTCCTCCAGGATACGTTGGATATGAGGAGGGCGGTCAGCTGACCGAGGCCGTGCGCCGGAAACCCTACTCCGTTGTTCTTTTCGATGAGATTGAAAAAGCCCATCCGGACGTTTTCAACGTGCTCCTTCAGGTACTGGATGACGGTCGTATCACCGATTCTCAGGGACGAACCGTAGATTTTAAGAACACGATCCTCATCATGACATCCAACATCGGTTCTTCTTACCTGCTGGATGGCATCTCCGAGGATGGCTCCATTAAAGAAGAAGCTTCCAATCTGGTCATGAATGACCTCCGCGGTCACTTCCGTCCGGAGTTTCTGAACCGTCTGGATGAGATCATCATGTTCAAGCCGCTGACCAAGGGCAACATCGGCCACATCGTAGATCTGATGATGGCAGACCTGAACAAACGGCTGGCCGACCGGGAGATCTCTCTGGAGTTGACACCGGAAGCAAAAGACTATATCATAGAAGGCGGCTACGACCCTGTCTATGGTGCAAGGCCTTTAAAACGGTTCCTCCAGAAACATGTGGAGACGCTTGCAGCCCGGGAAATCCTGGGCGGTGAGATCCATGAGGGAGACACCATTCTCCTCACATTAAAGGACGGAACTCTGAAAGCAGAAAGGAAAGCCGGATGATTCCAAAGGATCCCGTCATTCTGTTGAGTTACGTAAATACACAGCTCCGGGACTATTTTGATTCCCTGGATGCGTTGTGTTCCCTTCGGGGAATCCGTAAGGATTCCCTGATCGCGACGCTTGACAGCATTGACTATCATTATGACGAAAAAACGAACCAGTTCATTTAATGACTGGTTCGTTTTTTTGTAATGAGCCTGAAAGGATACGTCTGCCCTGGAATCGATCTATTTTCTGTCAATTTCCATTAAAAAAGCGAATTATTTTTATGTGATTTTCTACTCCCTTTTCCCGTACGGGTCACTCGTTTGACAAAATGCACAACTTTTCCCGTTTTTCTCCGTTTGAAATCCTTTTCAAAACATCCGTTCGAACAAAGTTATCCACATTTTCACTCTTGCGTTTTTGTGGGAAAAGCAGACTTATACACCAAGTTATCCACATTATCCACATTTTTTATCCCCAGTTTCATGGTTTACATAGGTTTTTCCGGAAACAAATGTTTTGTGTATTTATCATAATCGCCTTTTTTCGCTGTTTTTTTGCAGAAAAATCATTGTTTCATACATCAGAAAAAATTCCATTATTTTCTGACTATTTTACAGAGAGAAACACCGGATCTTTTGCTCCGGAAACAGCCCCTCTTCTCTTTTGACCGCAAAAAAACACCGGCGGTCAGGCTTTTTGGCCTGCCGCCGGTATGTCTTTTCTTTAATCGGAAATCGGATCCCAGTAAGTCATAAATACATTGCCGGCTTCCTCAAAAAGAGCCGTACTGTCGTTGATCCCATAATAGAAGGTTTCGTTCCCTCCCGGATTCATCAGGATCGTATTGTATTCATCATAGCCTGCGATAATGACGATCCCCTGAGGGGTCTGCTCCGTCAC